>JAJZVP010000097.1 GCA_021845615.1 bacterium
TCCGGCGCGCTATGAGTTTCGCCGCCGACGGCGAACCCCAGGGCGCAATGCCCCGCCGCCTTTTCACCATCGCGCTCTTCCTGTTGCTCCTCGTCGCCGCTCGCGCGGGGGCGAGCGCGACGAGCGTGGCGATCGATCCGCTCATCCATCTCAGCGCCGACCGCGTGAGCTTTTCATTCGACCGGTACACCATCGACGCGCGCGGGCACGTGGTGGTGCGCACGAGCAACGGCCTGGTTATTCACGGACAGACCTTCTCGATGGATCTCAAACTCGACCGGTATTTGGTCGCCGGACACGTCACGCTGCAAGCGGGCGGGCACACGCAGCACGGCGCGGCGGTCTCGGCGTATCTGCAGTACGATCGGCTCTACGTCGTGCCGATCACCGGCGAACCGGATCGTTGGACGTTCATCGATAACGATCTCACGAAACCCTATAAGGGGCTCATCATGCCGGGCGACGTGTTTTATTTCGCCGATTTCGGCCCGAAGCGCCCCTTTCTCACCGCGCGCTCGGCGGTGATTCGGCCGCTTCACTACGTGCGTTTCAACGATGTGAGGCTTCCGGTCTTCGGGGCGCCGTTGCCGCTGCCGACGTTCTATCTCAATTTCTCCGCCGATCCGAACCTCGTACAGAACTCGCTGAGCGGCGCAACCTACGATCTAACCTATAATTTCGCCGGGAACGAGCATTCGATCTCGGCGCTCCACCTGCGCTACGATTCGCTCAACAAAGGCTACATGTCGTTCGAGCAGCATTTGAGCGGCCGCAACGGCTACGCCGTCGTTTCGCTAAATCCGGCGACGCGACCGCAAAAATATTGGAACACGATTCTCGATTATCAGCCGAATCAACGGTTGAGCATTCGCACCTTCACCCAGCTCTATACCGATCAGAGCTGGCTCCATACTCCAAGCGCCGCGGCGCAGTGGTCGGTCGCGACGCTCACCTACGCGTTGCCGAAATCGTTCCTGCAACTGACCGGCTTCCAAACCAACTATCGGCTCGTCGACAGCCCGGCCGAATCGAAAAACCACCCGACCTATCTGCAGTTCACCTCAACGACTTTCCCACATCAAATCGGCAAACTGCCGCTCTACGAATCGATGAACTGGGGGTTCGGCTTCAACCACGATTCCTACGGTGCGTACGGCATCGGCGGCCTGCAAAATTTCGGCGGCTACGAATATACGACGATTTGGAACCACACGTTGGGATTCACGCTCTACACGCCCTCGCTACGGCTCACGCACCACGTTCCGGCGTCGAAGATGTACTATTTCAACGCGTCGTTCACGCACTCGCGCCAGTATTTCTCGGTTCCGCATTTCACCGACGTGCAAACGACCTCGGCATCGATCAGCCGGCAATTCTCTACCTCGCTCGGCGCCTATCTGAACTATCAGGTGCAGAACGTCGGCGATATTTACAAAGTTGGCGGCTACAGCGCCTACACCCCGGTGATCAACGGCGTCTCCTATCCAAGCTTTGCATCGTTCCGCGGCATCGCCACCTTCCGCACGCTCGCGCTCGGCATCAACGGTTCGCCCGACCCGGCCTTCAACTGGACGATTCTCGCGCGGGTGCATCGCGATTTCCCGAAACCCGAGATCGGGCTCTTCACGTTCACGCCCTATAACGTGTTGGGGAACATAACCCCGCCCGCGCAATTAGGGGAGCCGCCCTACGATATCACCGCCGATGTGCGGTTCCGCGTCGCCCGCCACCTCAACCTGGAAATTCAGCGCTCGTACTTCTTCCACTATGGTACGATTAATTGGAGCCCGACCTTCTTCGTGCAATTCACACCATGAAACGCATCCTTCCGCTTCTCGCCCTCTCGGCGCTGCTGCTCGCGGCGGTCGCCCCGCCTTCGGGTTTGCAGATGACCGGGCAAGTGCTCGATTTCGAGCGCGGCTACATCTTCCTTACCACCGGCGACGCCTTTCGGCTCGCCGATCGGGTGCGCATTCTCGATGCCAAGACCTTGAAGCCGATGGCCCGCACTCCCGAACCGCGCGATTTTGCGCGCATCTTCTTCGACGATTTTGGGAAAGTGAACGCGATCGAACTCTCGGGTGCGCCGTTGCCGATCGAAGCGCCGCCCGCGGGCATCGAAAAGTTCGTCGTCGCGCTCTCGACGCCGTACTCGTTGCCGACCCCGACGCCGAACCCGAATGCGAAGCCCGACCGCTTCCACCCGCATTTCACGCCGGGGAAAATGGTCGCGGTGACCTTCACCGTGCAAGTTCCGCCGAACACGCCGATGAACGCGCAGGTCTACATCACGACCGACGCGAGCAACTGGAACCCGCAAGCGATTCTCATGCATCGCATCGACGCGCTGCACTTCCGCGTGACGCGCAAACTCGCATCGGGAACCGATTTTCGCTATCTCTACACGCGTGGATCGCTGCAAACGGTCGAGCGCGCGGAGAACGGCATGGCCCGCAAACCGCGCACGTTGCTCATCAGCGACGCCGACGCGCGCGCCGTCGGCGATATCGTCTACCGTTGGGCCGACGATTCCAGCAACGGCATCACCGCGCAGCCGAACGCGATTCCGACGCAGTTCAACCCCGCGCCGTTCCCGAATCTTCCCCCCGGAGTGCCGACCCCGCACCCGTAGTGTTTCGCGCCGAGTAGATTGTCGTTGTCACGCCGAATAGATTGTTGTTGTCACGCCGAATAGATTGCGAAGCAATCGTATCGAGGCGCCGAGTAGCGATGTGTCACGCCGAGTAGATTGCGAAGCAAGAGAAATGTCACGCCGAGTAGATTGCGAAGCAAGAGAAATGTCACGCCGAGTAGATTGCGAAGCAAGAGAAATGTCACGCCGAGTAGATTGCGAAGCAAGAGAAATGTCACGCCGAGTAGATTGCGAAGCAATCGTATCGAGGCGCGCGAGCACGGGGAATGGCCCTCGATACGCCGCGTTCCGCGGCTACTCGGGCTGACAAAGCCGCGGCTACTCGGGCTGATGGATGTGTCACGCCGAGTAGATTGCGAAGCAATCGTATCGAGGCGCGCGCACGGGGAATGGCCCTCGATACGCCGCGTTCCGCGGCTACTCGGGCTGACAATGCCGCGGCTACTCGGGCTGATGGATGTGTCACGCCGAGTAGATTGCGAAGCAAGAGAAATGTCACGCCGAGTAGATTGCGAAGCAATCGTATCGAGGCGCGCGAGCACGGGGAATGGCCCTCGATACGCCGCGTTCCGCGGCTACTCGGGCTGACAATGCCGCGGCTACTCGGGCTGACAATGCCGCGGCTACTCGGGCTGACAAAGCGCTAACGGCGCGTTACTCCAGCGCGCCGCTGAGCGTTGTGGTCGTGGCTGCGCCCTGCGTGTTCCGCGCGATCACGAGTATCGAGATCGGCCCGCGCACGAAGAACGGATAGTTTGGAACCGTGTAGCTGAGCGTGAAGCGCCCCGGGCCAACCTTGTCCATCGAGATGCTGTAGCCGTCGATTCGCACTTCGATGCTGGCGACGTTGAGCGTTGCGCGTGCGCTTCCATAGACGCGATCTCCCGGATGAAATTGCGTCTCGCTGAGCGTGTACGAAAGAATGCGGGGGGCCGGCGTCGCCGTCGGCTTCGCAACGCGTACGGGCTTCGCGGTGACCACCGGCTTCGCGCTCGGCGCCGGCTTCACTGTCGCTCCCGGCGTTGCGCCGAGACGGGCCGGAGCGAGCGAGGGCGGCGAGAGCGGCGCCGCGCTTGGAGGCGTGGTTGCGGCCGGGGCCGGGTTGGGCGCCGAGGTTGCGGCCGGAAACCCGGTCGCTGCGCGCGATGCGTGGCCGCGCGGCGCCGACGAGGGCGCGGCGAGCGGCTGCGGCGTGGCGGCTGCGGGCGAGGCGAGCGTTGCGGGGGGTGCCGGATGGGCCGAACAGGCCGCGAGCGCGAGGGCGACCGACAGCAAAACGAGACGCGAACGATACACGATATCGAGAGATTCGCGAAAGTCGGGCCCGCATCCCACCCGGAAAGCCTCTGCGCGGGTTGCGTCGAACGTGCGGCCCATGCTTTTAAGCGTCGTCGTACCGATGTATAACGAGGAGCACAACGTTGCGCCGCTGCTCGCGCGCTTGGTTCCCGTGCTTCGCAAGGCCGTCGGGGAGGATGGATACGAAATCGTCCTCGTCAACGACGGCAGCTCCGACGGAACGCTTGCTTCGATGCGCGAGGCAATGGAGAGCTACGCCCACGTCGTCGTTATCGATCTCTCGCGGAACTTCGGTCACCAACTCGCGGCGACCGCCGGCATCGAACTCGCGCAAGGCGAGGCGGTGACGCTCATGGACGGCGATTTACAAGATCCACCCGAGCTCATCGCCGAGTTTCTCGCGCGCTACCGCGACGGCTACGACGTCGTCTATGCGGTGCGACGGACGCGGAAGGGCGAGAGCTTCTTCAAACTCCTGACCGCACGATTGTTCTACCGCATCATCAAACGGCTCACGAAGGTTTCCATCCCAGTTGATACCGGCGATTTTCGCTTGATGAGTCGGCGCGTCGTCGAAGCCCTGCGCCGTTCGCCCGAACGGCACCGCTTTCTGCGCGGGATGGTGAGCTGGGTTGGGTACCGCCAAATCGGGGTGGAATACGATCGCGACGAACGGCTCTCCGGCGTCACCAAATACCCGTTTACGAAAATGATGCGTTTTGCGATCGACGGCATTACGTCGTTCTCCGACGTTCCGTTGCGCTTCGTTTCGTACTTCGGCTTCTTTACCAGCGCCGCTGCGATCGTCTACGCGCTCGTCGTCGTCGGCTTCAAACTCTTCAGCCTCCACCCACCGGGCTACACGCGCGGCTGGGCATCGACGATCGTCGCCGTGCTCTTTCTCGGTGGGGTACAGCTGATCGGAATCGGCATCGTCGGCGAATATATCGGTCGCATTTACGACGAGGTCAAAGGTCGCCCGCTCTATTTAATCCGCAGCGTCGACCGTTCGAGCGAGGCACGGCTCGAACCCTAGAGCGTCGCGAGCACCAGCGGGAGCACGGTGCCCGGCGTATCGAGAATTTCCACGGTGTGCTGAATGTCGTGCGCGCCCACACCATCGCCGTAGATCGTCGCAATCGGTTGCCCGCGTTCGACGCGGTCGCCGATGCTAACGGCGAGTTCGATTCCCGCCGTCGGCGCGCGCCCGGTGAGCTGCCGAGCGAGATTCCCCAGCGCGACAGCATCGATGCGCGCGACCGTTCCTCCGCGCGCCGCTCGTATTTCGTGCGCGCGCGGGGCGACCGCGAGCGATTCCAACGCCGCGCGCGTCGCGCCCTGCGCCTCGACCATCGCCACGAAGCGCTCGTAGGCCTTGCCATCGGCGAGCGCCGCCGCGGCGCGCCGTTCGCCATCGTCGACGCCGCCGAGCGCGAGCATTTTCGCGGAGATCGTCAGGACGAGTTCCTTCACGCGCGCGTCGTGGCGCACGCCGCGAAGAAAATCGCGCGCTTCGATGGTTTCGATGCCGGTACCGATGCAACGCCCTAACGGCTCGCTCATCGCGCTCACGACGGCGTGTGCGGGGCGATCGAAACGCGCCGCGACTTCGACGAGCCGGCGCGCGAGCAGCACCGCTCCGCGTTCGTCGTGCATGAACGCCGCGCTGCCGCACTTGACATCGAAGACGAAGCCGTGCGCGCCGCCGGCGAGCTTTTTCGAAAGGATCGATGCGACGATGAGCCCGACGCTCGGTACGCTCCCGGTGCGGTCGCGCAGGCGATAGAGCCGTTTATCGGCAGGGGCGAGCGCATCGCTCGCCGCAGCGATCGCACAGCCGACGCGTTCGACCTGCGCGATGAATTCTTGCGTGCCGAGAGCGACGCGAAAGCCCGGAATCGCTTCGAGCTTATCGATCGTTCCGCCGGTGTGCCCGAGGGCCCGCCCGGAGAGCTTCGCAACCGGAACGCCGCAGGCCGCGACGATCGGCACGGCGACCAGCGAAACGATATCGCTCACGCCGCCGCTGGAATGCTTGTCGACGACGAACGGCACGCGCGGGAATTGCAAGCGCTCGCCGCTCTCGACCATCGCTTCGGTGAGCGCCACGATTTCGTCGAGATCGAGCTCGCGAAAATGAACGGCCATTGCGAGAGCGGCCATCTGTGCATCGTCGACGGCGCCCTGGGCGTACGCAGCGATGATTTCATGCCAGGTCGCCGCATCGAGGCTGCCGCCATCGCGTTTGCGTTCGATCGCCGTGCGCATCGCTTGTTCGTCCATCGTCGGCGGGGTTTCGCCCTTCCGAAAGGCGAAGCCCTGCGCCCATGCACTATCGCCCGGTGGTCGATCGCTTCGTCGAGATTCCAGCACTCGATCCCATCTGGTTCATGCTCTTCGTTGCGGCATTCATCGGCATCGCGTTGCTCGCGCAAAAGCGTGCGGCGTACGGGTTGCTCGCCCTCATCACCACCGCGCCGTTCGGCTTCGCTCATGCGGTCGCGCATACGACGGTGACGTTGCCGAAAGTCGCGCTGCTCGCCGTCGTTTTGGGGCTCTGCGCGCACCGCTCGCTCTTTGCACGGCTCCGCAAGCGCGAGGCGCGCACGTGGATCGTCGCATTTGCCGCAGTGGCGGCGGCGACGATGCTCTCGGTAACGCAAGCCGACTTTCTCGCACCGGCGCTCCGCGCGAGTTTCAAGGCGCTCGAAGCACTGCTCGTTTTCGCCGCGGCGCTTCTTGCGAGCGACGAAACCGAAACGCTCGATCCACTCGCGCTGCCGGCCTTTGCCGCAACCGCAACGTTGGTATCGTTGCTAGCGTTGCTCGAAGTTTTTCTCGGCGCACCATCGGGGCTCAACGTCGGCTCGATCGTCCTTCCGCGCATCGCCGGCCCGCTCGACGGCCCGAACCAACTCGCCGGCTTTCTCGAGATCGGGATAGCGATTTTGGCGGCGGCGCAGCTCGCGCGGCCGCGGCGATATACCGCATGGGCACTCGCCGTGGCAATGCTCGCAGAGCTGCTCACGCTTTCGCGCGCCGGGATCGCGCTGAGCGTCGTCGTGCTCGCGTTGCTCGCCTATCTGCGCCCGCAACACGTACGCGCGACGATCCTGCCTGCAGTAGGCGCGTTTGCGTTCGCGATATTGTTCGCGCTTCTCGCCGTCGCCGGGAATATTGCCGGCGGCGCGCACGTCGCCGATTTCATGACCTGGATACGCGGCCTGCTTCGGCTCGGGGGACGCCAGACCGGCGCCGGCGGCGTCGGAACGCGCTCGGAACTTTGGCGCGCGGCGCTCGCGCTCTGGCGAGCGCATCCTTGGCTGGGAATCGGTGCGGGTAACTACCACCTCGAACTTGGGCGCGTCGGCTTGCAAGGGGTGCGGACGCAACCCAATAGCCTCTATCTTCAGGCGCTCGTCGACGGAGGGATTCCGCTGTTCGCCGCCACGCTCTGGCTCTGGATCGGCGGAGTGGTGCGGCTCGCGCGCGCATCGATTCGCGCGAATCCCTGGGTCGCGGCGGCGTTCGCCGCGACGATTGCGCTCGCGCTGCATGGACTCATCGACAACCTGCAGTTCTATCCCAAGGTGCTGACGTGGTGGCTGCTGCTCGTCGCTGTCGCCGCGCGCTGTCATGCCGAGTAGGCGCTGCAAGGCCCGTATCGAGGCACGCGCGCGGTCATGCCGAGTAGGCGCTGCAAGTGCCGTATCGAGGCACGCGCGCGGTCATGCCGAGTAGGCGCTGCAAGCGCCGTATCGAGGCACGTTCCACACGGCCCTGGACTTGATTAGGTTTCGCGGACAAGAAGTTAAGATACTTGCTTCAACTCGAACGCAGCTGGGCTGAGATATCCGAGCGTCGAGTGAAGGCGCTGGCGATTATACCAGGCTTCGATCCAGTTGAAAATCATGGCGCGTGCTTCCTCGCGTGTTGTCGGGATATAATCGTCGAAAAGTTCGGACTT
>JAJZVP010000098.1 GCA_021845615.1 bacterium
TTGAGGGCCGGCGAGTGGTTACGGCGGGTGCGTTTTCCCAAGATATGCTCCTTCTTGAAGGCTCTTTCGCCTTCGACGGAGCGAAGTCACCACTTACGGCGCTGTCCAGCTACCCGGGGCCACCTCTACCGTCGATCGAGGAGGGTGCTCAGGCGGGTTCGTAGCTCGGATGGCAGGTTTGCTTCCCCTGCGAGCGATGCGAGTTCGCGTTCCACGATGCGCACGCGGAGGGAGTCGAGCGCGATGCCGGCCTCGCGTGCCAGGACAGCAAGCGCATCGCGTTCGTCGGGGGCGAATGTTTCGCGCGTCTCTTTCTCGCCGCAGAGTAAGAAACCGGCGAGCTCCCCGCGCACGATCATTGGGAACGCCAGCTCGCCGACGAGTGCGGAATTGCGGTCATGCGGATCGACGGTGGTATGCCACGTGCGCATTTCGAGAATCGCATAGTCGTTCTCGTCGACCGCTTTCGCGTCGGCGAACGTCGATTGCATCGCGACGTACAAGTCACCCTGCCGTGCGTAAAAGGCGCACGCCGAGAGGCGCATCCGCGACTGGGCGACCTCGACGGTCTTGCGCACGAGTTCTTCGGGCGTCGTTATGAGCGCTGCTTCGCGCGCAAAACGGCGAACCGCAGCTTCGGCGGCATGGCGCTCGCGAAAAAACACGTCGTCGACATAACGGTCGACGCGATTGTGAATGAAGCGCACCGAAAGTCCCAGCGCGAGGGCGCCGCCGAGCTGTAGCGTGACCGACGTGTTGCTGCCCTGCTCGACGAGGTGGCCGAGCAGCCATTCGAAGGTGATAAAGAGGCCGACGACCACGAACGAGACGCCGGTGTAGACGACCGCACGATTGACGACGAACCCGATATCGAGCACGCGATGGCGCAGAATCGTATAGCCGAGGCCCACGGGAATAAATAACGCCGTGAAGCCGGAGTATTGCACCCACGTCGGCAGCACCCCAATGGCGCCCGCAATGAGAATGGCGATCACCCCTGAGAAGCCGGTCGCGAACGTCATGAGCATCCACCACATGCGCACGCGCTCTGCGCCGCTCGCCGTGCGATAGGAGGCGATGAATGAGCCGAGCGCCAGCACCAAAACTGATGCGTACCACAACACGTAGGCGACTAAGAAGAGTCGCGTCGCGGTGAAATTTCCAAAAACGAAGCCGCTGAAAAGATGCGCGCCCGCAAGCAGTAAACCGAGCGCTCCGATCGCCGGTGTCGCACGCAGGAGGCGCTCCCGGATGCCGCCCGGCTGAGGCGGCGGAAAGGAGCACGCGAAGGCGAGCACGGCGGCAGCTCCGAGTGCGAACAGGGTCTCGGTGAGGAGGAATGGCACGAACCGAAGATTTGGATCGACAACGACGTTGAAATTGATGCCGAGAGCGGCACCGTATGCCGCTAGAAATAGCGCGAGCGCGCGAGCCGCCGGATCGTCTCCGCGGCGCCACGCGACAATGCCCGCGATCAAAAGAAATGCGCAACGCGTTAGCACGACGATGAGGAGCAGCCCGAACGGTGGAGGCGGCGACGCGGTCGCGGTGAGCGAAAGGGCGGGGCCGTCGGGGCGGTTCAGGTGCACGATGAGGCGATCGCCTGGACGCGGCGACTCCGCGACGACGCGAGCGGCAAGCGTTGGTTGAATAAAGATCACGTCACCGGGGTGCAGGCCGGCCCTCGCTGCCGGCGAGCCGGGCAACACGCGGGTTACCCGGCTACCGGATCGCGCCGATTGCTGTCTGAAGCCAAAATCGCCGCCCTCATTGATATTGGTGAGCGACGCGACGGTAAGGAGAAGGGCGAGCGCGATCAGCGCACCCACGGAGATTTTCCACACGCCGAACGCACTTGCGACGGGAACGTCGTCCGTCATCTTCATTGGGTAGTCCCCATGCAACAAACCGTTTTGGCGGTAAAATGTCGGCTGTCCTGGTCGGATCGCCGGGCCGCGCGACGACCGCATCGAATGCTCAAACGGCGCAGAGCTTCAAAAATGGACGCTATCTCCGTTCGGGCTCTCTCGGCGCGAGGATATCGGCGACAATCCACGCGGTCCCGGCGATGGCAAAGGTCTCGAGCCCTTCGCTCCAATTCCCGAAACTGTCCGGACGCGCGATCAACATCGGGATCCAAATCGTAACGCCGAACGCAAGAAACAGTATCGTCAGCAGGCGGCTCGCGAGCTGCGCCTGGCGACGGGTAAGAATCGCTATTCCGGCGACCGCGAGAGCGACCGTGGTAACGACGGTCCAAAAGTTGCCGCCGCCCGGCATCCACGGGGGAACAAGGCTTGCGGTGCGCGCGAAGAACTCGATTTGCTCGATGGCAAACGAAAGATTGCAGAGTCCCCACATCGTCGTCGCCAAGGAATCCAGGCCGTAGACGGCAGCCGCGCCCGCCAACAATGCCAATGCATAAAATACGTCGCCCCAACGTGCGTAGACCGTCGGCTCGCGAAAAATTGGCGGCACGAAGGTCAGTGCGATAACTGCGTAAACGATTGTCAGTAGTAGCGACCCGCGCTTCGCCGTCGTGGGTAGCAACATCGCCAGGCCACCGAGGAGCTGCGCGACCGAGGTAACGTATAGGAAAATCTGAGCGCCCGGAAAGTTCCACATCGAAATAAGCTGATGGTGGAGCACGAGGCTCGCCGCACCGATCGCCACCGCGGAAGCTCCGAAGAGAAAACGACCCATCCTCATCCAGCTCACCTCTTGCCGATACGCTGCAATTCTCCTCAGAGCGGAGAAAGTGCTTGACGAAAGGATGGTCCTTGTGGCATGCTAGGTGAAATTCCTCCCGCGCCGAGCTTTCGACATATCGTGCGATCGTTTTGTGCACGCTCGAAAGTATAAACATTCATGCAAACCTTTCATGAACTCGGCTTGCCCCCGGAGTTGCTCCGCGCCGTCGCCGACCTGAAATTTACCGAACCGACGCCGATTCAAGTGCAGGCAATTCCACCCGCCCTCGCCGGGCGCGATGTCCTCGCCAGCGCACAGACCGGAAGCGGAAAATCGGCGGCCTTCGGCCTCCCGATGATCGCTCGATTGCTCGGCCGTCCGCGCGGCGTGACGCGCGCGCTCGTTCTCGCACCGACGCGTGAACTCGCCGACCAGATAGCCGTCCATCTCGGTGCGCTGGTGCGCCATACCACGCTGCGCGTCGCCGCAATCTATGGCGGCGTCTCGTTCGGTCGACAACTCGCGGCACTCGCTGCCGGCACCGAAATTATCGTCGCGACTCCGGGGCGCCTCCTCGACCATCTCAGCAGCGGCAACCTGCGGCTCGATGCGATCGAAGTCTTCGTGCTCGACGAGGCCGATCGCATGCTCGACATGGGTTTTCTCCCGTCGGTCCGCCGCCTGCTCCGCACGCTTCCCGCGAAACGGCAGACGCTCTTTTTCTCGGCGACGCTGCCTTCGGCGATCTCGGTCCTGGTTGGAGAGATCCTCCACGATCCGGTGCGCATCGAGCTCGCTGCCGAACATCCGCCGATCGAATTGCTGACGCAGCGAATCTATTCGGTGCCGCAGGAAAAAAAGACCGAACTCTTGCTGGAGCTCTTTAAAGACAACAACATTTACAGCGCGATCGCGTTCACTCGCACGAAGTCGCGCGCCAATCGCCTCGCCGCAGCGCTCAGCAAACAGCGCATCCCCACCGATCTTATTCACGGCGATCGTTCTCAAGCGCAGCGCACGCGCGCTCTCGATAATCTCAAGAACGGGAGAATTCGCGTTCTCGTCGCGACCGATATTGCGGCGCGCGGCATCGATATCGTCGAGCTCGGCCACGTGGTGAATTACGACGTGCCGTTAGTCGCCGAAGATTACGTGCATCGCATCGGGCGCACCGCTCGCGCGAAGGCGAGCGGCGACGCGATCACCTTCGTCTCCGCCGATGAAGAGCCGCTTATTTTGAAGATCGAATACACGCTCGGCCGCCGGCTCGAACGCGAAATCAACCCGCTCTTTCCGGATGTCGCCGCCGTCGCCCCGAAACCCCGTAAGGTCTATAGCAGCTCGCGGCGGCGGCGATAACCCTAGAGGTCGAAGCGATCGAGGTTCATCACCTTATCCCATGCCGCGACGAAGTCGGTGACGAACTTTCGCCGGGCGTCGGCGCAGGCGTATACTTCGGCGAGTGCCCGGAGTTCGGAGTTCGATCCGAAAATTAAATCGACGCGCGTTCCCGTCCACCGGGGCGCGCCGCTCCGACGGTCGTGCCCCTCGAAAGTATCGCGGCGTTCCGATGTCGGCGTCCACTGCGTGCCCATATCGAGAAGATTCACGAAGAAATCGTTCGTCAGCACGCCCGGCCGATCGGTGAAGACGCCATGCGGCGACGTCCCAACATTCGCGCCGAGCACGCGCAGGCCGCCGACCAGCACCGTCATCTCCGGCGGCGTCAAGGTCAGCAACTGCGCTCGGTCGATCAGCCGAACCTCGGCGGGAATGCCGTTCTCGGCCTGCAGGTAGTTGCGGAAGCCATCGGCACGCGGCTCCAAGACGGCGAACGATTCCACATCGGTCATCGCTTGCGTGGCGTCGGTGCGTCCCGGCGTGAATGGCACGTTCACATCGATGCCGGCATCGCGAGCCGCACGCTCTACCGCAGCGCAGCCGGCGAGTATGATGAGATCGGCGAGCGAGAGGTGCTTGCTGCCTTTCTGCGCGCCGTTGAAGCGTTCTTGAATCCCCTGCAGCGTTTGCAGCGTCGCCGCTAACGCAGCCGGCTCGTTGATCGTCCAATCTTTTTGGGGCGCGAGGCGTATGCGCGCACCGTTCGCGCCGCCGCGTTTATCGGAGCCGCGAAACGTCGATGCGGCAGCCCATGCGGTGGCGACCGCTCGCGCGACGGTAATGCCCGATGCCAGTATCTCGGCCTTGAGCGCCGCGACGTCCTTGGCGTCGATCGGATCGCCCTCTGCGGGCGGAAGCGGATCTTGCCAGATCAACGCTTCGGCGGGCACCTCCGGTCCGAGATAGCGCGCACGCGGCCCCATGTCGCGGTGCGTCAGTTTGAACCACGCGCGTGCGAAGGCGTCGGCAAACTCGTCGGGGTGTTCGTAGAATCGGCGCGATATTTTTTCGTAGATGGGATCGAAACGAAGCGCTAGATCGGTGGTGAGCATCGTCGGCGCGTGGCGCTTCGTCGGGTCGGCGGCATCGGGAACCGTGCCGGCGCCCGCGCCGCCTTTCGCAACCCACTGCTTCGCGCCGGCGGGGCTCTGCGTGAGTTCCCATTCGTAGCCGAAGAGCGTCGCGAAGAAATCATTATCCCATTGCGTCGGTGTTTTCGTCCACGTCACTTCGGGGCCGCCGCCGATGGTGTCGGCGCCTTTCCCAGAACGAAAACTGCTCTTCCATCCGAGCCCCTGCGCTTCGATCGGTGCGGCCTCGGGCTCGGGGCCGACGTTGCTCGCCGGGCCGGCTCCGTGCGTTTTCCCAAACGTATGGCCGCCGGCGATGAGGGCGACCGTCTCTTCGTCGTTCATCGCCATGCGCTTGAAGGTCTCGCGTATATCGACCGCCGCCGCCAGCGGGTCGGGGTTGCCGTTCGGCCCCTCCGGGTTGACGTAAATCAGCCCCATCTGTACCGCTGCGAGCGGATTGGCGAGATCGCGGTCGCCGCTGTAGCGTTGGTCGGCGAGCCATTGGTTCTCCGGGCCCCAGTAGACCGAATCGTCGGGCTCCCACACGTCGGCACGTCCGCCGCCGAAACCGAAGGTTTTGAATCCCATCGATTCGAGCGCGACGTTGCCGGCGAGAATCATGAGATCGGCCCACGAGATCGTGCGGCCGTATTTTTGCTTGATCGGCCAGAGCAAACGGCGCGCTTTATCGAGGTTGACGTTATCGGGCCAGCTATTGAGCGGTGAGAAACGCTGTTGCCCGGCGCCCGCGCCGCCGCGCCCGTCGCCGATGCGGTAGGTGCCCGCTCCATGCCAGGCCATGCGAATGAAGAGCGGCCCGTAATGCCCGAAGTCCGCGGGCCACCAATCTTGGGAATCGGTCATCAACGCCTGCAGGTCGCGCTTCACCGCGGCGAGATCGAGCTGCTGGAATTCTTTTGCGTAATCGAAATCCGCGCCCATCGGATCGGATTTGCTGGAGTTTCGGCGCAGCACGTCGATCGGCAATCGATTCGGCCACCAGTCGGCGTTCGAAGGCCCGGCGCCGCCGGGTTGATGGAACGGGCATTTTGCGTCGGACATCGTCGCACTCTCCTCAAAAAACTCGCGTTCGTTCCTCGCTATGAACCGATGCGGTCCGGCAGAAGTTTCTTCGCGCGGAACGCTTCAGCCGCGGGGAGGGGGTGAGGTGCGGCACCGTACCTCACGGCTCGAGCGGAATCACCGGTAGCGAACGGGCGCCAGCCGCGCGCAGGCGTGCGTTGATTCCCGGCAACGAACGAACGTAGACGTTATACGCAGCGCGAGCGGCGCGGTATTCGGCGTCGATCCGAGCGTAGAACTGCGCGGCAGCTTGCGTGATGATGCCCTGCACCGGGAACGATTGCAGCGAGGTGAGTGCCCCGTCGAGATTTTCGCGGAGCGACCCGGGGCGAGAGACGGAATCTTCACCGTTGGTATAGTTCGCGGTAAGGCGTGCCATGACGTCGGTACGACCGCGCGTTGCGGCCGCGAGCGCTGCGGCGGCAGCGCTGCCGCGGGGAGCCGAGGCTCCGGCGAGCGCCTTGCCGATCCGGTCGAGGTGGTTCAGCATGGTATCGACGCTGGAGTAGAGCCGATTCAGTTTTGCAAATGCATCGTAACTACGTTTCATTTGGGCGAACGTCTCGGTCGCATCGGGGTCGGGCTTCACGGCGAAGTGCCGCACGAAGGTGCGTCCGTTCAGCGAAATGCGCGCGCTGTAGGTTCCCGGAAGAACCATCGCCCCGTCGCTGGGCCCCGCGAACGCGGGATTGGCGGCGCCGTGCCATTTCACCGGAGGCGTGGTGGTGAAGTCCCAAACGATGCGGTTCAGGCCTGCGAGGTTCGTGCCCGTTATCGTGCGCACCGTGTGCCCGGCGGCATCGAGAATCGTAATCGTCGGCGCGCTCGCTTGCGGGCGGGCTTGATAATACGTAATCGGAACGCCGTAGGGCGGGTTCTTCGCCGCAAAGTTCGTGTAGGTGCCCTCGGTGTTATTCGTTAGGTTGTATTCGTACGAAGTTCGCGGGGCGAAGAGCATCGCGCCCGCCCGAACCGCGCTCGGAAGTTGTTGGAGCGGGCGAAGATCGTCCATCACCCAGATCGAACGTCCGTGCGTCGCGATGACGAGATCGTCGAACTGCGGCTGAATGCGAATATCGCGCACCGAGACCGGCGGCATATTGTTGCGCAGGCTCTGCCAGTGCGCCCCGCGATCGTAGGAGATCCAAACGCCTTCTTCGGTACCGAGATAGACGAGGTTGGGATTGTGAATATCGGGGCGTATCGAACGCGTCCAGAGATCGTGCGGCAAACCGTTGGTAATGGAGCGCCAGTGCGCGCCGTAATCGGCGGTCACCCAGACCTCCGGTGCGTTGTCGCCCATCAAATGCGAATCTTCGACGGCGTATGCGGTGCCGCGCTGCAGCGGCGAGGGGGCGACGGTTTCGAAACGGCCGTTCGGATTCGCGCCCGGCGGCGTGACGTTCTTCCAATGCTTGCCGCCGTCGCGCGTGAGTTGCACGATGCCGTCGTCGGTGC
>JAJZVP010000099.1 GCA_021845615.1 bacterium
TCGGCGCGGTTCCGGTCGACGCTCCGATCGATGGGACGCCCGCCTATATCGAAGAGACGGCGGGCTCATTCGGATCGGCGACGGGATTGACCGAAGTCGTCAACGAGGGCACGGTGGTTGCCTCGACGCCGACGACCGAAACGGTCTATTTCGCTCACGGCACGCCGAATCTCTTCGGCGGCAACTTTACGCTGATGAGTTCACTCGGCGATGGAAACGTGCCGGTCGTCAGTCCGCTCGACGGCACGATCAAATTGCAGGTCGTCAATACCGGCGTCTCGATCGCGGTGCAGGAAACGTTCTACGATACCGCGACCCAAACGTCGACGGTCTCGCCGTTTTTAATCGCGCCGAATGAAACCTCGATGTTGTTCGACGGCGTGATAACGACGATGGGAAACTTTACCTCAGCCGATGTCGGCGTGACCTCGTATATCAAGGTTCATCAGGCGACTGCAGCGATTTCAGCCGCGAGTAACCCCGCCCTCAACGTGCTTTCGGGTTCGGAGGAAGGGGAGACCGTGGCGATGGGCATTCCTGCGGTCAACACGCAGACGCTACGGCTCTCGACGCTCACCGTAATCGGAGCGCCCGGAGCCGATCCAACGCTCGCCGCGCAGGATACGATCGGACAGGTTGATTTTGCATTGCAGCAGCTGCTGAACGATCGTGCGTATATCGGCGCTGCAGTCGTGCGTTTGGGCGAAGACGGCACTAACGACGACCGTGCGGCGATGGAGTTTCAGGCCTCGGAATCGAGCATTCGCGATGCGAACGTCGGCGCGGAGACGACGGCGTTCACGCAGGCCCAGGTAGAGACGCAAATCGGGACCTCGGTGCTCGCGAAGGCCGACGCGCTCACCGAGGTCATGCTCGAACTCTTCCGCTAAGGCGAGGTCCAGTGCGCCGAGTGGTCGGCGTTGTAGATCGAGACGCCGCTCGTTCCGTTGGTGTAGAGACCAAAATACCCGCGTTCGACGGCGGATCCGTCGAAGAGCTTCATGTACGCGCCGTCGTTCACCGTCAACGCATACCCGTCGCCGCCGAGATGGTTGCGAAGATCGATCATCGGGTGCCCTTGCGTCGATAATCCGAAATACATCCGTTGGGTCGCTGAGCCCGTCAAGAGTTTCAGAAATGGCAGGGGGGCGCCGCTGACCAAGACGCGCGAAACGCCCGTCGCATCGGCGAGCACGACCCCGGAGTCTTCGGCGGTATTGATCCCGAGGCTCCCCCGGAGATTCTCTGCGCTTCCCGTATAGACCGTGAACCGCGGTCGCGCACCGCCGAGCATCTCGGCTGCGAGATGCCCCGAGCCGTTCGAGAGATTCAAAATGGCATCGTGCCCGGTCGATATTCCTAAGTAGACGCGCCACGAATGGGCCGTGTCATAGAAGCGGAGGAATGGCTCGTCTTCGCCCGAGAGCGTGGCGATCGATTTCGATGCGCTCGAAAGGAATCGCGTCGTCGCAAACTGCGTTTTCGGATCGAGAAAGGTGCTGAAGCGCGTCGTGCCGCGCGTGTCGTTGAGGTGAAGTGCGGGCTCGCCATCGGCATTCATGCCGAGCAGCACGCGTTCGTGCCCGTCCGCACCGTAGAGGTGAACGCCGTCGATATCGAGCCGGGCGCGTATGTGCCCGGCGGCATCGCGGACGGTGAGTGCGGAATGGGAGAGCGGCGCGGGCGTGTGAATTGCCGTCGCGCCGATCGCGAGCGTTGCGACGAGGGCGGCGACGGCGCCGAGAGCGATGCCTCGCGTGCGAGCGACCTCGCGCTCGAGGCGCGCGAGGCGTGCAGTGAGTTCGAGAGAGAGATCGTGCATAGAGCCTCCTTCAACGGGGTCTCCCGTTGAAGGAACGATTCGCTCGCTTGCTGCGGAGCTCCCTTATCGGCCGCGGTCGCGGCGCGCCCCGGCTTTCTTTCCGCGAATCGTCGTCCGCTTCAGCGCCTTGATAACCTGTTCGGCGATCGCCTCGGGAATCTCGACGAGTGAGAAACGATCGGCGATATCGATCGCGCCGAGTTCGCGCGAATCGATCTGCGCTTCGTTGGCGATCGCGCCGACGAGATCGGCGGGGCGGACGTTGTCGTTGCGCCCGACACCGATAAAGATGCGCGTCATGGCGGCGTTGTCCGCGCGCGGGCGGCTGGGCTTCCGTTCTTTTCTCGCTCCGTGTCCGGATCCGAGATCGACCGAGGGGATGTCCTGTTCGTTTTCGCCGTCGACGTCACGGCTGCGATCGAGCATCTTGAGCGCTGCCGCGGCGAGGTCGAGCGCCTCGTGTTCGTGCGCGAGCGATTCCACGATCACGCGATAGCGTTCGAGTTCTCCGCTCTCGACCGCCGCGTTGAGATCCGCGCTCAGCGTCTCCAAGCGCCGCGCGCGCAGATCGTGAACCGTCGGAACGGTTTCGATTTTAATCTTGCGTTTCGTATGCTGTTCGATATTGCGCAGTAACCGCTGCTCGCGCGCCTCGGCAAACGTAATCGCCACCCCTTCGCGCCCGGCGCGGCCGGTCCGACCGATGCGGTGGACGTAAGCATCGGGCGAGGACGGCACGTCGTAGTTGACGACGTGCGAGACGTGCTCGATATCCAGGCCGCGTGCCGCAACGTCGGTCGCGATCAAGAGCTCCGAGCGGCCGTCGCGGAAGCGTCGCAAGACGCGGTCGCGCTGCTCTTGCGAGAGCCCGCCGTGAATCGCTTCGGCTTGGTAACCGCGCCCGCCTAAGGTTTCCGTTAACTCGTCAACCTCGGTCCGCGTGCGGCAGAAGACGATCGCCGACGTCGGCGATTCGGCATCGAGAACGCGCGCGAGAGCGGCGATTTTGTGCGGTCTCGGTACGACGTAGACCACCTCGCGCACGCGCGGAATCGCACCCGGTGCTCCGACTTCGTTCGCGATGGTGACGTGGACGGGATCCTTGAGATGACGTTTGGCGATCGTTCGAATGCGCAGTGCCAGGGTCGCCGAAAAGAGCGCGCTCTGCCGCGTCTGGGGAACGTTCTCGAGAATCGCATCGAGTTCGTCGGCAAAGCCCATGTCGAGCATTTCGTCGGCTTCGTCGAGGACGAGAAATTCGATATGTCGCAGGTCGAGCGAGCCGCGGCGAAGGTGGTCGAGCGCGCGCCCCGGCGTCGCGACGACGACGTCGACGCCTCGCTTGAGCGTACGCAACTGCAATCCGATAGACTGACCGCCGAAGATCGGCAGGACGCCGATTCCGAGTTGTCGCCCATAGCGGTGAACGGCTTCGGCGACCTGCATCGCAAGTTCGCGCGTGGGTACGAGCACCAGCGCGCGGACGTTTCGGGCGGCATCGCCGCTCCGCCCGAGGCGATGCAACAGCGGGAGCGCGAATGCGGCGGTTTTTCCGGTACCAGTCGCCGCTTGTCCGAGGACGTCGCGCCCGGCAATGAGCGGAGGAATCGCCTCGCGTTGGATGGCGGTCGGCTCTTCATAGCCGAGTGCGGCGACGGTCTCGGTGAGTTCTGGAAGCAGGCCGAGGTCGCGAAAATCGATAGATTGCATGGAATTGCCCCGCGTTCCGAGGCGCGTCGGCGAAGGCCTGCTCGAGGGGAAACTCAGGCGCGATTCGGCGCGATTCTGGCTGCGATTTTTGGCGGAATGCCGCGCTCTGGTTCGAGGCGTCGTCGCCCGGCGCCGGTGATGTGGAGTGCGATGCTTGCTTCGCGCGGGAGCGCGCCGCTTTCGATGCGTTCGATCAGCCCGGCGAGTGCGACCGCCGCCGCGGGCTCGAGATCGATCCCTTCGAGTTCTTCGAAGAGTGCCGAGGCTGCGCGTGCGGCCGCGTTGTCGACGGCGGTGACATCGCCCTCGCTCTCGGTGAGCGCGTCGAGCAATCCCCCTTGGGGTTCGTAGGGCGGCGCGAGCGATCCCAGCACGGCGGCGGAGATCTCCGCTCCGGCGAGTTGTGCGGATGTGGGGCGGTGGGCCGCCTCGACGGATTCGCTTCGCGCGCTCCAGGCATGAAAGATCGGTGCGAAGGGCGCGTTTTGAACGAGAACGAGATGCGGATAGCGGTTGCCAAATGCGCCGGAGGCGATCGCGCGGCGCGCCGCTTCGTGCGCGGCGATCGCGCCGCTCCCGCTACCGACGGCCTGGACGAAATACTCCGGTAACGCGCCGACCGCTTCCATAAATGCCAGCATCGTCGTACCGATACCGTCGCGTCGTGCGACGTTGCGCGCGCCGCCTTCGAACGCGTATCCGTCGAGGAGGCCGAGCTCCCGTGCGGCGACGATCGCATCGTCGTACGTCGCGTCACCGGTGACGACGATGAAGCGAACGCTCTCGTGCAACGGGCGTGCGAACGCGATGCGCGGGAGCGCCGATTCGGGAACGACGATCGTCGTGGGGAGCGCGTAGCGGCTCGCGGCGCTCGCTAGGGCCATCGCGGTGTTGCCGGCCGACGCGGCGACGAGGGTGCGCCCGTCGCGAGGAAAACGCGCGAGGATGGCGACCGCCTCGAGGTCTTTAAACGTTCCGCTCGGAAGACGGGCGCCGCGTTCGGGCCAGAAGCCGTTGAATGCGAGGCGGAGGTTCGGCGTACGTAAGTGCGCGTTGAGCGCCGCGCTCTGGAGGATGACGGTGCCGACCGTCGTTTCGACCGGCTCGCGGATCGGTAGCCAATCGCGGTAGCGCAACATTCCTTCGGTCGAATGGTCGATCGAGAATTCGCGCCGCTCGTATTCGGTTCGGAGGAGGCTGGGGCGGTGCTCGGCGGAGCAACTCGTCGCGCTTCCATCGTCGATCGTTTGAAGCCCGCACGTAGGGCAGAGCAAGCGATACCGCAATCCTTCAAACACCACTTCGAACTTTGCCTTACGGTTGAGAACGTTTCGAGAAGGTTCGCTCCGTCGCGGCATCTCGGAGCGGCGGGAGAGTCGTGCGAGGCGTATAAAGCATGCCCGAGTGATGAAAGGTTTTCTTTTCGGAATCCTCTTTACCGTTGCGGCATCCGCTCTGACCGTCTATATCGTCATTGCGAACGGTCTGATCCCGGCGAATGCCGATGGCCCGCTTCTGCCGGGAGAGGCGTGGGCGGCGCGAACCTCGTTGCACGCAACCCTGCGGCGAGAAGCGCCGACCGGGGCGAGCCCGGTCCCGTTGACGGATGCGAACCTCATTGCGGGTATCAAGCTGTACGGCGCCGACTGCGCCGTTTGCCACGGTGCCGCCGATGGGAAAGCGAGCGCGATTGCGGAGGGACTCTACCAGCGCGCCCCGCAGTTGGGACTTCACGGCGTCGAGGACGATCCGATCGGCGTGACCTACTGGAAACTCAAGCACGGTATTCGATTTACCGGCATGCCGGCATTCGGCGCGCAATTGAGCGATCGTCAACTCTGGCAAATATCGCTCTTCCTGCGCCGTATGGATCGGCTCCCCGCTGCCCCGGAGAAGGCGTGGCGAGCCCTAAAAAATACCGCCACGATCTCTCCGGTACAACCGAAACCTCGCCGCTATTTTCGGCGCTAGCGCGCCCGGCTTCGTTCAGACGGCATAACGAAGCCCTTCACCCTCGTCCTCGCGTATCTGCGCTGCAAGTCCCTCCCAGAAGATTGCGACGGCATCGAGCATCGCGAGCCCACCGGCGATGAAGCGATCGGGAATGAAGCAACTCCGCGAATAGGCGACGCTGAGTTCGTCCTCGGTATGTTGGGCGTGCAGTTCCTCGAGCTGGTCGTGCCACGTCCAGAATCCCAGCGGTAGATCGGGGCGTCGCTGCGCACGAATTTTTCGTAACCCGGCGATCAGCGCTTTCCAAAAGCCGGCGTTCGCCCAGTGTTCGATCGCGTAGGAAGCTCCGAGGGCGGTCGAGATATCCTCCGATCCGTACCATTTGGTCAGCGCGTCGCAGAAGCGAAGCGTACTTGGCGTTCCCAAGCGACGCTTGCCGAGTTCGTGCCACTGTAACCCCAGGTGCTCGGCGAAATCGACGAGCCACTCGTAATGCGCTCCATGGAAGCGAAAGGTGCCGCCGTCGACCGAGCCGTCGCGGCCGAAGCTGACGCCCAGCTCGTTCATAAGAATCTGCTTGCCGGAGCGATAGGCGCCGATATCGGGAGCGTTGATGCATTTGCGAAGTTGCGCCTCGACGAAGAGGTGGCTGAAGACGGAGAACTGCACCGTGAACGCACGCAGTTGTTCGTCGCTCGCCTCGCCGAGCGCAAACCATTGCGTATACGGGTTCTCGAGCAGAATGCCGTGGGCGTGAATCGAGCGTTCGACTTCGTTGCGGAAGCATTCGATCGGGGGGAGCGTTCTCATCATCGTGTCCTCGTTCGGTGGTGATGGGTGAAAAAAGAAGGCCGCCTCACCGGTAGATCGGTGAGGCGGCTGTACTCGTCTGTGCGGGCTGTTAGGGTTCGACGGGTATAGGCGGCTCGACCGATTCCGATGCGGAACGGTATTGATAGCTGCCGATAAGATACGCCGGTGCGAACATGGCGGCAACGTTATCAGGTTTGTGGGGAAAAAACAAGAGGGTGCGCCCGATGAGGGAGCGCATTTCCTCCGAATGCCCGTTTCGTTGACCTCATTCTCCGACGGCTGGCTGGCGTTACACCTGGGCCTCGTGCTCGGTCTCGCACTTTTTTTTGGGCTCGCCTACGAAGAATTTTACGGCGATACGATCCCGCAACGCCCCGGTGGGATTCGTACCTATCCGCTGCTCGCGCTCGCCGGCGCGTTGCTCTATCTCCTCGATCCTCAGCACCTTTCAATGACGATCGCCGGGCTCGTCGTCGTCGGCGCCTGGGCGTTTGCGGGTATTCGCGAGCGGTTGCAAACCGCCGACGCCAGCCCAGGTGCCGACGGTCTCTACGTCGTTCCGGCGGCGGCCGTGATCGCGTATTTGTTGGGACCGTCGGCATTCGCGCTGCCGCCCTGGCTGCCGATCGCCGTCGTGGTCGTCGCCGCCCTCTTGCTCTCGGCACGGACGACGCTGCGCGAACTCGCGGCGCGATTCGGCCACACCGAGATGGTAACGGCGGCGAAATTCCTCGTCCTCTCGGGCGTGGTGCTGCCGTTATTGCACGGGCTTCCCGCGATCCCGGGAACGGGAATTCTCCCGTTTAACATTTGGCTCGCCGTCGTTGCCGTATCGACGCTTTCGTACGCGAGCTATCTCGTTCAGCGATACGTGACGTTTCGAGAGGGAACGTTGATTCCGGCGCTGCTCGGCGGAATGTATTCGTCGACCGCGGCGACGGTGGCGCTCGCGCGCGTTGCTGCAGAGACGGGGTTTACCGGCGAGCTTTCGGGCGGCATCGTCGCCGCGAGTGCGATTATGTACCTGCGCATTCTCGTCGTCGTTGCCGTATTCAACGTCGCGCTCGCGGAGCGACTCGCTCCGTCCTTTATCGCCCTCGCGCTCGTCGGTGGGATAGCTGCCGCGGCGATCGTTCGCTTCGGAGACGGGATCAAGAAGGGAAAGCAGCGCGCCGTCGCTGCCTATCCCGGAAATCCGCTGCAACTTACCACCGCGTTGGTCTTCGCCGCCCTGTTCGTCGTCATCTCCGTCCTGACGACATGGGTGCAGGGTGCTGCGGGGCAGGTCGGTCTCTTTGTGCTCGCGGCCGTCGTTGGCGTTACCGATGTCGATCCATTCGTTCTGAGCGTCGCGCAGCATCATGCGGCCGCTTTTGCTCTCGCACCAGCCGCCGCGGCGAT
>JAJZVP010000100.1 GCA_021845615.1 bacterium
CCATCATCAGCTGGGCGATGTGCCGCTGGACCGGGGCGCTGGCCATAGCGCCGACGGCGGCGAGCAGGGAGGAGGCGATGAACGCCCAGCCCCAGGTTTGCTTCTCGGCGAGGCGGTCGAAGGCGCTTGCCGGGGCGACGATGGTCTCCACGAGGCTGGAGAGCCCCGCGTTCTCTTGAGGAGGTGGTGCAGTTGTCATGGCTGCGACTATTGGCGGGCGGCTTCTCGGTTCTTGCCGAGAGCAGCGGATCGGCGAGCAGGCAGCCGATCGGTACCCGCGCCCGCAGGAGGCGCTCCAGGCGGCCGAGCCGCTCGCGGCGGAGTTCGAGCAGGTGGAGAACGAGGATATCGCGCGTTTGCCGCAGGGCATGCCAAGAGTAGAGCAGTTCGGCCCGCGATGCCGGCACGGGGGGCGCGGGTGCGTGCCGCTTGTGGTGCGGGGTGCTACCGAGCAGGGTCGCGGCGAGTAGCGCGAGCGTGATAGAGTGGCTGTATCGCATGGGCGTTCCTCCGCCCGTCATTCCCACGCACGCAGCCGTTGTAAAGGCCCCATATTGAAGACGCAGAGTATCTCCGTTCCTAAAGCTCCGAAAGAGCCGTTCGTTCGCGTCGTTCCGCTCGGTGGATGCGGCGAGATCGGCCGCAACATGACCGTCATCGAAACCAACGACGATCTCGTCGTGGTCGATTGCGGGCTGATGTTTCCAGACGAGGAGATGTTCGGCGTCGATATCGTCATCAACGATTTCAGCTACGTTCGCGAGCGCGCGCACAAACTGCGCGCGGTGTTGGTCACCCACGGGCACGAAGATCACATCGGCGGCATCCCCTACTTCCTGCGCGAATTTCCGAACACGCCGATCGTCGGAACGGCAATTACCGGCGCGCTCATCAAGGCGAAATCGCGAGAGCACAAACTCGGCGAGATGCCGTTGGTCGCCGTCGCCCCCGGCGATCGGGTTCGCTACGGCGAGATCGAGGCCGAATTCGTCCACATCAACCATTCCGTCGCCGGCGCCTGCTCGCTCGCGATTCGCACGCCGAGCGGCACGATCTTTCACACCGGCGACTTCAAATTCGATCAGACGCCGATCGACGGCCGCCCGGCCGATTTCGCGGCGCTCGCCCGCATCGGCGAAGAGGGCGTTCTCTGCATGCTTGCCGACTCGACGAACGCCGAGCGGCCGGGGCACACGCAATCCGAACGCGTCGTCGGGGAAGCCTTCACGACGATTTTTTCAAAGGCGACCGGACGCATTTTGATCGTTTCGTTCGCTTCGAACGTCCCGCGCATCCAGCAGGCGATCGATCACGCCGAAAAATTCGGGCGGAAGATCGCGTTTCTCGGGCGCTCGATGAACAACGTGTTGCACTTCGCGCGCGAGCACGGCCACCTGCGCATCCCCCCCGACATCCTCGTGAAAATCGAAGACGTCGGGAATCTCCGCGCCGATCAAATCGTCGTCATGACCACCGGTTCGCAGGGCGAACCGATGAGCGGGCTCTCGCGAATGTCGGTGCGCGACCATCCCAAGTTCGCCATCGATCCCGGCGATACGATCGTCATCAGCGCGACCCCGATCCCCGGGAACGAAAAGAGCGTCTATCGAACGATCAATAATCTCTATCGCCTCGGAGCCACCGTGATTCACGGAAACGAAGGGCGCGCGCACGTCTCGGGACACGCCTCGCAAGAAGAGTTGCTCTTGATGCTCAATCTCATCCGGCCCGAGTATTTCATCCCCGTTCACGGCGAGTATAGAATGTTGGTGACGCACGGCCGCTTGGCTACGAAAACCGGCGTCCATCCCGAGAGCGTCTTCGTCATCGAAAACGGCGACATCGTCGAATTCACCGCGGAATACGGCGACAAGATCGGCAAGACGTACGGAGGCATGGTCCTCGTCGACGGCACCGGTCTCGGCGAGATGGGCGAAGCGGTCCTGCGCGATCGGAAGATGCTCTCGCACGACGGCATCGTGACCGCCGTCGTCGCCATCGATGCGGAAGAAGTGCAGCCGATCGGCGTTCCCGACATCGTGACGCGTGGGGCGTTCTACGAGCCCGAGTCCGAGGAACTGATCGAGCACCTGCGTTCGCACTTGAGCGCGATGTTGGCGACGCTCTCGAGCGATGCGTTGCGCGATACCAACTCGGTGCGCGAGCACGTCCGGGCGACCTTGGCGAAGGAAATTTTCTCGCGCACGCGGCGCCGCCCGGTGATCGTACCGATCGTCATCGAGGCATAACTGGCCCTTGGGGCTCCTCTTCGCACTCGTCGCCGCCGCCGCATACGGCAGTGCCGATTTCCTCGGCGGAATCGCCGCGCGTCGCGCCGCCTTGCTCGCCGTCGCGCTCGCGACGCAGGCGGTCGGGCTTCTCGTCATCGCGCTCGCGCTCGCGGTGCATCCGGAGGCCTTTAACGCCGTCTCGTTGGGTTGGGGCGCGCTCGCCGGTCTCGCCGGCGCCGCGGGAATCGCGCTTCTCTATCACGCGCTCTCGATCGGGCGCATGGGCGTCGTCTCTCCGGTAACGGCGGTGCTCGCCGCTGCGGTGCCCGTGATTTTCGGCATTGCGACGGGGGAGCGGCCGTCGCCGCTCGCGTACGGCGGGCTCGCGCTGGCGGCGGCGGCGATCGTCGCGATATCGGCATCGTTCGATAGTGGGGGAAAACGCGAGTTCGCTACTGCGGGGCTGCGCGAGGCGGTGCTCTCCGGTATCGCCTTCGGCGCGTTTTTCACGCTCTTGGGAATGGCGCGCGACGGCGCGCCGCTCTTCGCGTTGCTCGGCTCTCGCCTCGCTTCGGTCGGGCTACTCGGTTCGATCGTATCGATCACTCGAACCTCGATGCGCGCGAACGGCGCGCTCTGGATCGTCGTTCTCGGCGGAACGCTTGATATGGGAGCGAACCTGCTCTATTTGCTCGCCGCGCGAATCGACGGCCTCGCGATCTCGGCGGTACTAACTTCGCTCTATCCGGCCTCCACGGTGCTGCTCGCGGCGATCGTTTTGCGCGAGCGCCTCTCGCGCGTGCAGTGGGCGGGCGTGCTCTGCGCGCTCGTTGCGGTCGCGATGATCGCCGCGGGCTAGGTCGCCTCCG
Organism: bacterium; assembly: GCA_021845615.1. Lineage (GTDB taxonomy): Bacteria > Vulcanimicrobiota > Vulcanimicrobiia > Vulcanimicrobiales > Vulcanimicrobiaceae > JABEUX01. The sequence continues at coordinate 3,101 of JAJZVP010000100.1, forward strand.
GGGCGGCACGCCGCCCCGGAGGCGAGGGATTAACGCTCGAGGGCGCGTTCGTACGCGCGTCGCGTCGCTTGCGCCGCGAGCGCCCAGGTGAATTCTTCGACGATGCGCTTGCGCGCGCGCGTTCGCAGCGCCGCGTCGCGATCGTATCGATTCCAGGCCCGACGCGTCGCGCGGAGGATCGACCACGCGTCGCAGGGGTCGCAGTAATAGGCAGCCTCGCCGAAGTACTCCGATTCGAATCCGAGATTGCCGACGACGATTGCGGTGTCGGCGAGCAGCGCTTCCATCGACGAGAGTCCGGGAGATTCAAAAAGGCTCGGAAGGAGGTGGACGCGCGCCGCCGCGTAGAGATGGCGCAACTGCTGCTGGGGGATCGCCGGATAATAGTACACCGGCGCTTTTCGTTGCGCGCCGAGATCGCGGAAGCGCGCGAAAATTTCGGGATCGGTCGCATCGCCGACGAAGACGAGGGGATATTCGGTGTGTTTGAGCGCGAGCAGCACGAAGTCTTGTTGTTTGCGCGCATCGAATCGCGCCGACATCAAGGCGAAGGGCGTGGAGCGAAGCTCGTCGGGAACCGCCGCCGCGTCGCCGGAGGCGAAGAGCGTTGCGTCGACGGCGTTCGGGACGATGGCGTGGTCGCAAAAGTCGCCGAGGTAGGTGAAGATCGCCGCCAATTCCATCCACGAGTTCGGCAAGATCGTATCGATGCGGGCCAGGACGCCGCGGCATGCGGCCGTCGACGGGTGCGCGGTCCACGCCGTGAGGGTGACGCCGTCGACGGTGATGTTGACGCTGCGCCGCGCGATCCGTTCCAAGATGTCGCGCGCGTTTTCGATATCGAGCGCCCCTCGGTCGGGCCTACTTTCGAAGAGCCAGCGGCGGGCCGCATGCATCCAGCGCAGCGTGTGGTGCGGCGCCCAGATCGGCGAGAGGACGACGCGCGCGCGTTCGCGGACCGGTGCGAGTGCGTCGAGCTGTCGGTCGAGAACGTCGGGCAAATGCAAGCTCGTCCAAAGATGGACGATATCGAACTCGCTTTCTAGCGCGCGCTCCGCCCGAGAGATCTCCACCTCGATTCCGTCGGCGCGAAGTTCGCGAGCGGTCGCCTCCATCTGCACGACGTCGCCGCCGAAGACGCGGTGCCCGTCTTCCCGCGGCACGAAAAGGACGCGCATCGAGCGCTACTTTTCTCCGGTGCGCAAGCGACGCAGTTGCAGGGCGTGATTGAAGCGAACGATCTCCTCGCGCGAATAGCCGTCGAGGTTGACGAACTCGACGCCGAACGAATTTCGGCCCTCGACCGGAGCGAGCTTCGCCACCACTTGGGCGCGCGCGAATATTTGGTCGAACGGACGACGATTGTCTGGAACTCGCACGCGCCGAGGGCCAAACGGCGTGATCTCGGTGCGTTCGCCGCCTTTTGGAAAAACGTCGAGAACTTCGTTGGGAAGGGTGAAGCGTAGTTCGATCTCGCTGCCGTCCTCGATCGCATCGCCGCAGACCAACCGAATGCCGCCGGCGCTAACGTCGGCACAGAAGCCGCTCAGCCAGACCGAACCCGGGCGGCGGAACGAAATCGGAAACGAAACGCTCTGACGCAGATCTTTGCGACGTTGGTCGTTCTGTTGCGGCGGCTTTTCGTCGCGCACGTGCGCGCGCGCGGCGGCCTCTCGTCGCTGCATCTCCATGATTTCGGCGATCAACTGTTTGCGCTCGGCCGCCGAGAGGCCGTCGAACGTGATGCCGTACTCGTAGCCCGCTCCATCGCTCGGCGCCCTGCGTCCGGCGACGTGGCCGCGCAGGCGCAAGGACGCGCCCCCGCTGCGCCGCAGTTCGAAGCGAACGACGCAGTCGCGATCGAGCAAAATGAGCGAGCGAAGCCGACAGCCGGTCTCGGAGATATCGATGAGCGTGCCGTAGACCTGTGCGGCTTTCCCACCCGCTTCGAAGGAAATGGGAATCTCGAGCGACTGTCGGAAAGTCGCCCGTTTCGTAGTCGCGTTTTCGCCGTTCGAGCGCGGAGGGTTGCCGGAGCCGCCCGAACCTCGCGTTATCCAGGACATACACGACCTATTCACGGGTCGGGGGCCGAGACCCCTTATCGAAGCGGCAACGAGCGGGGAGGGCGCCCCATCGAGGGGCGCCCCGGCGCGGAACCTAGAGCGAGGACCAGACCTCGAGTTTGCGTTTCACGCCGTCGATTACGGCGTCGGTGAATTCGGTGGTCGTCGCATGGCCGCCGAGATCGGCGGTTGCAACGCCGCTGTGGATCGCCTCCAGGGAGGCTTCGTAGATCGCGCGGGAGGCGTTGCTCGCGCGCCGATCGTCGATGTAGCCGAGCATCGCGCCCGCCGCCAAGATCATCGCCAGCGGGTTGGCGACGTTTTTTCCAAAGAGCCGCGGCGCGGTCCCGTGTGGGGCTTCGGCCATGACGATACTGGGTTTGAACGCCTCGCCGGCTTCGGGCGATCCTTCGAACGAAAGGAGAACCGACTCGGCTCCCGCGATCGATCCGAAGAGTTGCATGACGAAATCGGAGAGGCAGTCGCCGTCGCGGTTGAGCGAGGGGATGACGAGCGGATCGTCGCCGACCGAGCTTAAGAGCAACGCGTAGGTGGCGTCGATGAGTTGCGGCTCGTAGGGCACGTCTTTGTTGCGTTCGGCCGCCGCATCCATCTCTTCTTTCAGCATGCCTTCATAGACCGGGCTGACCGTATACTTCGGGCCGCCGAAGACGCGCCCGCCGACTTTCCTGGCGTGTGCGAACGAATACTCCGAGACGTAGCGGCAGATGGTGCGCGAGATCGATTCGGTGCGATAGGCGATCTCGTCGCCGTCGGCGCTCTCGCGCCATTCCTTCGCGCCGTATGCGTCGCCGACGGCCATGCGCACGACGGCGATCGGTGCGTGGATGCCGCCGACCGGGCGTACGCGCGGCAGGCGACGGCCGGTGCGAACGATCACCTTGCCGTCGATCTCTTTGCGGAGAATCGCGTTGGGCGAGCCGACGTCGTCGCGCTGTTCGGGGGTGATCGTGGCGGCTTTCAGACCGAAGCGATGCTTCCGCATCGCGGCGGCCGCCTCGTGGACCACCGCGTTATTTCCGTTCCGCCGGTTTTCCAGCGAAAGGTCGAAACGCAGCAGCTCGAGATCGAGGTCGATCGTTTCGCGCGCGATGACGCGCAACGATTCCTCCAATAATTCCTGTCCGGTTTGATCGCCCTCGAGGACGACGACGGTTGGCTTGCTCAAAAGAACTCCTCGTACGATGACGAATGAAATCGCCCAATGGCACGCGTGCGTCGTAAGGCAAGTTCGAGAGATCGCCTAAACTCGGAGATCGTCGGGCTTCTTGCGCTCGGATGCGCGCTGCTCTTCGGAATCGCGTTGGCGCTACCGCAGCATTCCGGCGAGATCGGGCGGTGGGGCGCCACGATGTTGCATCGCATCTTTGGTGATGGAGCCCCGCTTTTCCCGGTGCTCGTCGCCCTGATCGGTGCGATCGTCTTTCTCGAAATCGACGTTCCACGCTTGATTGCGACCTATGGCGGAGCCGCCGTTGCGTATTTTTTACTCGCCGACGCCGCCTTGGGCGCCCGGAGCGACCGCTCCGGCGGCATTCTCGGCGCCTCGATCTGGTGGATGCTCCATCGCCTCGTCGGCGGCCTCGGTGGCGCCGTTTTTCTCATCCTCGCGGCGATCGTACTGACGATGTGGCTGGCGAACCTCAGCCTCAAGCGCGTCCTCGGGCTCCTCGGGCTCCTGCTCGCACGGCTGCCTCGGCCCCACGTGCGCATCCCAGAATTCAAGATGCCGCAGTGGCGGATGCCGGATTTCTCGCGTCCCGCGCTCCCCGCCGCACTTCCCGAGCGTCCGCTCCCCGCTGCGCCGGAGCCGCCCCGCCCGGAACGGAGCGCCTACGACGAGAGTGCCGCCCATATCGAGCCGCCGCGCGCGCCGGTGCCGGCGCGCATTCCGAACCCGGTCGAGGGCGAGTACCAGGCTCCGGATCCCGCAGCGCGCGCGCGGACCTATCGTCTCCCCGATCTCGCGCTCTTCGATCCCCCGGCCCGGCAGGTCGTCGACGAGAGCAATCGCGCCCACGTCCTCGAGGACACCCTAGCCTCGTTCGGCGTCGGGGCGAAGGTCGTGCATATCGAGCGCGGCCCATCGATTACCCGATACGAATTGCGTCCCGAGCGCGGCGTCAAAATATCGCGCATCGCTTCGCTCGCCGACGATATCGCACTCGCGCTTGCTGCGACCAGCGTTCGCATCGAGGCGCCGATTCCCGGAAAATCCGCGGTCGGCATCGAGGTTCCCAATGCGAATGTCTCCGTCGTCGCGATTCGCGAGATTCTCGAGGCGCTTCCCAACCGCGGCCAGATTCCGCCGCTCTGGATGGCGTTGGGCAAAGATATCACCGGCCGCCCCGTCTTCGGCGATCTCGGCAAGATGCCGCATCTGCTCGTCGCCGGAGCGACGGGTTCGGGAAAATCGGTCTGTCTCAATACGATCGTGGCCTCGCTGCTCGTCGCGGCGACCCCCGACCAAGTGCAGA
>JAJZVP010000101.1 GCA_021845615.1 bacterium
GAGCGAAGCGCGAGCGATGCTCTCCTCGCTCTCCGGGCGCGAACACTTGGTACACACCGCCGTCGCGATCGCGTTTCCCGGCGGGGGGCCCGCGAATGAATTTTGCGAATCGACGCGCGTGCGTTTTTACGATCTCGCCGGCGACGAAATCGACGACTATATCGCGAGCGGCGAGCCCTTCGACAAGGCCGGCGGATACGGCATTCAAGGGCGCGCGGCGGCGCTGGTCGCCGGCATCGAGGGCGACTTTTACACGGTGATGGGGCTACCGCTCGGACGCGTGATTCGCACGCTCCGCGCTCACGGGTATCGCCCCGGCGGGGAGGGCGTGACGCGTGCGCACTGACGAGCGCAAGTTGCTCGTATTGCTCGCGATCGTCATCGCCGCGGCGTCGCTCGCCATCCTTCAGGTTCGCGCGCAGCGCGCCGGCGAACCGAGCCCGATCGCCGTCACCGCATCCTACCTCATCGCCGGCTCGGAAAACCTCGTCACCGGAATCGGCAACGCCGTCGGCGGAAGCGCGAACGCCGTGCTCTCGTTCCCGTCCTTACGCGCGCGCAACGCGGCGCTCGTCGCGTCGAACCAAGCGCTGCTCGAACGCAACGCGCGGCTCCACCAAGAGCTCGCGGACGCGCTCGCGATCGCCGGCATCGCCCGGTTGCGCGATCGACATCCCAAGGGAATCGAGGCTCGCGTGATCGGTTTTCCGCCCGAGGGGGCGACGCGCAGCATCACCATCGACCGCGGTTCGCTCGCCGGCGTTCGCCGCGACGACGGCGTGCTCGCGCCGGGAGGCGTCGTCGGACACGTCACGCAGGTCACCCCGCTCGAGGCGACCGTGCTGCTCGCCACCGATTTCTCGAGTCGCATCCCCGCGGTCGTGCGCAACGGGCGCTGGTGGGGCATCGCTCGCGGAAACCTGCAGAGCATTCGCCTCGATTACGTCACGCTCGACGCGCCGCTTCGCGTCGGCGAGGTCGTCGTCACCGGAAACGGGCGCACGTTCCGCGCCGGCATTCCGATCGGGCGCATCGTGAAGATCGACCGCAACGATTCCAGCCTCTATCAGACCGCAGTTCTGAAACCATCGGTACGCTTGAATGCCCTGGATCGACTCCTCGTCGTTGCACGGTAGGGAGCCCGAGACTCCCTACCGATATCCGGCGTGGTGGCACGTGACGCTCGCGGTATTGCTCGCGCTCGCGTTCCAAGCGAGTTCGCTCTCGCTCCTGCGCTGGAAGGACGTTCCACCGAGCGCCGTCCTGATCGTCGTCGTCTGGTATTCGGTCCGGCTCGGCCCGCAGCGCGCGGCGATTCTCGGCCTCATCGCCGGGCTCTGCGAAGACTTGCTATCGGGTACGACCGGAGCGTCGTGGATGCTCGCGACGCTCGCCGCAGCGGTGTTGACGGCGCTCCTCGCGCAGCGGTTTTTCAGCAATTCGCCACTCCTCTACGCCGCACTCGCATTCGTCGCAACGTTCGCGCGAAACGCCGTCTTCTGGGCGGTCATGCAGGCGACCGGCTCTCCGTTTGCATGGAGCGCGTTGCATTTTCACGATGCGATCAAACAGGCGATCCTCAATTCGCTGCTCTTAGGGCTCTTCGCATGGTGGTACCGCTCCCGACATCGCGATAACGCATGAGAGATACCGGCATTTGGCTGCGCCAACGCTTCGAACGCCCCGTACGGCGGCTCATCGGCTTCGCGCTCTTCGCCGTGCTGGTGTTCGCAGTATTATTGGTACGACTCGTCGACGTGCAGATCGTCCACGGAGCCGAGTACCGCGCGCAGGCCGAAGCGAACCAAATTCGGCTCATCCGCGTCGCCGCGCCGCGCGGACTGATCGTCGATCGCCACGGCAAGGTGATGGTGCGCAGCCGCCCATCGTTCGTGGTCGCACTCGTGCCGTCGCTCGTCAAAGATCTTCATTCGGAGCTGGAGAGCGTCGCCACCACGATCCATCTTCCCATGGCGAAGCTCGAATATCGGCTCTATCACCACCGTGGCGTCAATTACCGTAATTTCGCCGAGGTGCAAACCTACGAGCCGTACGGCCCGGTCGTCCTCGCTCGCAATCTCTCCGTCGCCGACGTCGCGCGTCTCTCGGAATTGCTCGCCGATCTGCCGGGCGTCGATATCGAGGTCCAAGCGGTGCGCGACTATCCGTACAACAACGTCGGGTCGCTGATGCTGGGCTACGTCGGCCTCATTACCGCTTCGGAGTATAAGCGACTGCGGCCGTACGGCTATTCGCCCAATGCGATCGTCGGCAAGGATGGGCTGGAGTACGAATACGATCGCTACCTGCGCGGCCGCCCCGGCGGACAACGCGTGGTGGTCGATGCCGCCGGAAACGTCGTCGCCGGCGACCGCTTACCGGACAAGGCACCGGTTCCGGGCGACACGTTGAAACTCTCCGTAAGCCTGCGACTCGAGCGCATCGTCGAGAGCGCGCTCGCCCACGGCGTGCAGCGCGTTCAGCGCGGCGAATCGGTCTCCGGAGCGGTCGTCGTCGAGGACCCGTGGACCGGCCGCATCCTCGCGATGTCGAGCTACCCCGATTACAATCCGAACGACTTCGCACTCGATCGCTCGCGAAAAATCTCGTTCTATCTCACCGACCCCGCACAACCGCTCTTCAACCGCGCGATTGCCGCCGCGACGCCGACCGGATCGACGTTTAAAATGGTCACCGGTTCGGCGGCGATTACCGTCGGCGTCATTCGCCGCAACCAAATCGTCTACGACAACGGCGAATGGAATTGCGACGGATATATCGCGCGCGATATCGTCTCCGGTGGGCTCGGATACACGAGCTTCGTCCCGGCGCTGGCCGCTTCGTCGGACGGCTATTTCTATCGTCTCTCCATGGGGCTCGGCCTCAAGCGCTTGCGGAAATTCGCATTGCTCTACGGCCTCGACGCGCGCACCGGAATCGATCTCCCCGGCGAGAGCAAAGGCAATTGGCCGACCAATGCGTGGATGATGAAAAACTACGGCTTACCGCAGGAGCCGAGCGACGCGTGTTTTCTCGGCATCGGGCAAGGCGCGATGCAAGCGACGCCGATGCAGATCGCCAACATCGCCTCGGCGGTCGTCAACGGCGGCACGCTCTACCGCCCGCACATCGTGACGCAGATCCTCACACCCGACGGACACACGATTAAAGTATTCCCACCGACGATCATCCGGCACGTTCCGGTGACGCAGAAATCGCTCGCGGCGGTTCGCGCCGGAATGGCGCAGGTCACCTCCGCAGTCGGCACGGCGTACGGGCTCGCGATACCGGGCTTTCCGTTTGCGGGCAAGACCGGAACGGTGGAGACCGACGGCGGCAACGGCCCGAACACCACCTGGTTCGTCTGTTGGGCGCCGTTGAAGCACCCGAAACTCGTCATCGCGGTCTACGTCGATCGCAGCGGCGGCTACGGCGCGAACGTCGCCGCGCCGATCGCGCGAAAAATTATGATCCGCTACTTCCGCTTGAAGGTATAGCGTCGAGTTTCGCCAGCTCGGCGAGCGCCTCGTCGAGCAAAGTATCGAGCACGCGATCGTTATGCGTCGCGATGACGCGGTGGAATTCGGCGACGGGGAGTTCGCAGAGCAGGGCGAGGCTCTCGGCCGCACGCGCGCGATAGCGCGAGAGAATATCGTACTCCTCACCGTGGACGAGCAGCGTGGTCGGCAACAGCCGCGCGTTGACGACCCAGGGAAGCGCCGCGCCGATCGGCTCGTTTTCCAAGCGACGGCGCAGTTCGACGAGTTCGTCGAGATCGACGCTACCTGCGAGCAGTTGCGCGTTTCCGGTTGCCACCGGCATCTCCGCGCTCGCCGGAGCGGCGAGGAGGGTATCGAGCAGCGAGCGCAGGGCGATGCGGCCGGCACCATCTTCGATATCTTTGCTCGAAACGACGGGGCGCGGCCGATGTAACGTCATCACGAGGCGCGCGATCGGCGCGTTCATCGCCTCGCGCGCATCGCGAAACGCCGCATCGAGCGCGGGCGTTCCCTCCATCGCGCGCTCCGGGAGCAAGCGCTTGAGGGCGATGAGGTGGCGTAGCATGCCGCCGCTGTCGGCGCGTTCGATGGTGCGCAGCTCGTCGCGCACGCGAAGGTGCGCGAGATCGAGAATGACGACCGATCGCGCCCCGCGCGGGGGCAGCGCGCGCGCTTCGGGCTGCGAACGCTCGCCCGTCGGTTCGGCGACGGAAAGATCGGTAAAGAGCGCGCGCAACGTTCTCGCCATCGAGGCGCGCCGTTCGTCGTCGCAACCGCCGAGATAGTTCTCCACCGCGGCACGCTCGCCGCGCGCGATCAACGCGTGGGCGGCGGCCGTCGCGACCACCTCGCTCGGATCGCCCAACGCGTGCGCCAAGAGTGCGGCGCTGCGCTCGTCGTGCCGTTCTTCGATCGAAAAAATCATGTCGCAACGCGCGGCTTCGGGAAGCATCGCGAACTCCGCCGCCTCGCGCTCGCCCCACGCCGCCGCGTCCACCGCCGAAGATGGCGCCGACGACTCGGGGAGAGCTTCGACCGGTGCGACCCGTTGCGTCGCGGTCGATTCCGCGCGCGGGAGCAATCGCGCGACCAACATGATGAGCGCGCCGACGACGAAGAGCGCGAGGATCGCGATGCCGATGCTCATCGCATCGAAAGGCTCGCGAGGCTCTCGCGCAGATCGGCGAGAGCGGCATCGAGCCGTTCGTCGGTCGTGCGCGTTAAGCGATCGAGAAACGCCGACGGCTCGCACGGAAGGAGCGCTTCGAACGCCGCCCGGAGCGCGGCGCGGTAGCGCGCGACGGGAGCGCGCTCGTCGGGGAGCAGGTGCGCGAGCGCGAACCAGGGCAACGCGCCCGCGAGCGGCGCCTCGTGCAGCCGCTCCACCAGCGCGCGCAATGCTTCGCCGTCGAATCGGCCACTCAGCGACGCGAACGCTTCCGTCGGCGGCACGGGCTCTCCCCGCGCCCGCACCGCATCGGCGAGCGCGTCGGCGATAGCGGCGCGAACCGTCGGCGTTTCGAGCTCGCGTTCCACCATCGCGTAATGCGCGATACGGAGCTTGATAAACAATCGATCGAGCGATTCGCGCAACGCGTCGCGCAGGTGGTCGAGCGACGGCAACGGCGACGCGCCGATCGCATCGGGAAGCAAGGCGCGCAATGCAAAGAGATGTCCGACGAGTTTTGCGGGGCGGCTCTCGCCGAGTTGTCGCTCGATCTGCGCCAGACGCTCCGGGCTCAACACGACGATCGTGCCGACCTGAGCGCGCACGATCTCGCTCGCAAAACGCTCGGGCGGTACGCTCTCCGGATTCGTCGGCGGAGCCTCAGCGCGCGCGATTTCTACGCGCGGCGTCTCGACACGCGGCATCTCCGCGCGCGGCGCCTCCCCGTCTGGTGCGTTCGCTACCGCACGCGGCCCGGCGAGCGAACTGCCGACGACGCCGTCGAGCCCGAAGGGCAGCCCCGCAATCGATCCTGCGAGAAGCGGCGTCGCGCGCACGTGCAAGGCGTTGGAGAGAATCTCGTCGCTGCGTTCGCCATCGTAGGAAACGCGCGCCGTTCGCACGATTTGCTCGCCGAGTTGGAGCTGATTGTGCGCGATGTCGCGCCAGCGAACGACCGCTTCGACACCCGGTTCGACGGCGGTAAAGACGATGCCGCGCCCGGCGGCAAAAGGCGGCAGCGTACCACCGTCGCGGACCGGCACGCCGTTCACGGTGGTGGAATTGGGGACGTAGATGACGATCTGCGGCTGCTCGATCGCGATTTCCACGCGACGCGCGGTGCCGTCGCCGCCGTTGCGTAGGCGCAAGGTCCAGTCGATGCTCTCGCCGGCTTCGACGCTCTCGGCGGGCTCGCTCTGGAACGTTCCTTCCGAAAAATCTGGTTGCGCCGTCGTCGCGATGGTCATCCGTTCGAGTTGGAGCGGCACCATCGCATCGGCGGTCACCACGCCGTCGAGCGTGAGCGGAGTTTCGCGCGCGAGGCTGCGCAGCAATCGAATGCCGATGCGTATCTCGGCGCTCCCGCCCGCCGCAATCTCCCCGACGAGCAACGCGGAGTTCGATCGGGTCGCTCCCTCGACGCTTTCGATGCGCGCCTCGGGCGCCGGAAAGAGCCGGACCGCAACGTTGCGCGCCACATCGCTCCCGACGTTTTCGAGATGGAGTGCGATCTCGGTGACGCGATTGGGGCGCAGCGGTTCGCTCTCGCGTCGTTCGAAACGCGAGCGCTCCGGCGAGAAGAACGGATGCGAATCGACCGTCCAGCGAATCTCGCCGAGCGATCGTTCTTCGCACTCCTGCGAGGCGAGCGCGACGCGCAGCGCCGCTTCGGTGCGATCGGGGAGCGGGCTCTGCAGAAACGCGCAGAGGCGAAACCGCCTCGCGCTGTAGGCATCGAGCGTACCGAGTTCGAGACGGTTCTCGACGAGCGCGCGCGGCGTCTCCTCTTCGAAGATTTCCAGCGCTTCGAGTTCGGGATCGAGGACGAACGAGAGCATCGCTTCGTGGGCGGCTGCAGATCCGGTATTCGCGATCGCGATCTCGCCTTCGACGCGCTCGCCGGGGCGTACCAACCCCGTGCCGATACGCGAGAGACGGTTGCGACGCGCGACGAAATGCGGGCGCGAAACGACGGCGAGCCGCCGTTCGAAAAACCGTTCGCCGAGCGCCGCAAAGGGCTCCCACGCGACGCGCGCACCGACCGTAAGCTCGCGCCCCGCCGATTGCGGCGATGCGAGGACGAACTCGGCGGAGAGCTCCGCCGATTCGCCGGCGTCGAGCGCGCCGATATCGAAGCGCAAATTCTCGCGTTTGCGCTCGCGTAGCGGCGCGCCATCGAGTTGCGCGCTCGCGCGAACGTACGAAAGTGCGGGATCTACCGCGAACGCCACCTCGACGCGCTCGGCGCGCGCGTTGCCGTCGTTCTGCAGCGAGATCGAGGGGCGCAAGCGATGGCCGGGAAGGATTTCCTCCGACGGCTCGACGCGCAGCGCATTCCCGGGCCCCGAAAAATCCGGCGCGGCGGCGACGCTCAGCGAACTCTCCGGAAGATCGAACGCGACGCTCTCTTGCGATGCGACGCGCGCTTGCAAACGAATCGTCGTCGCGTCGGGGAGTGGGGAATCGAGACGCACGCGATACTGCAACGTCGCGGTCGCACCCGAGGCGAGCGTCCGCGCGACGACCGGCGCGTAGAGCCGGTCGAAGGCGAGGCCGAGTTCGCCCTCAAGCTCCCGGCCGTTCACGCGCACCGAGCCGGGCACGTACTGCGTATGTTCGGGGACCGGCGCGAGAACGACGACGTCGTGCGCGCTCGATTCTCCCACGTTATGAACGCGGACGGTCACGCTCGCCTCATCGCCGGGATGGAGATCTCCGCGCGCTTCGAGGCTCGCGGTGCTGCGAAGGTTCGGTTTGCTGCGCGCGATCAGGCGAACGACGTTCGATCCGACCGGTTCGAGTTCGGAGCTGGCGACCGCCGCCTGAATCTCGACGGTGCTGCCGTTCTCGATCGCTCCGGCGACGCTATAGCACAACTCGATCCGTCGCCGCTGCCCGGGCGCGACGTCGCCGATCCCGGCGCCCGCCGAGGCGAGCAGCGGCGTGCTGCCCCGTTCATCCTCGAGCAACTGCCCGTCGAGCGTCG
>JAJZVP010000102.1 GCA_021845615.1 bacterium
CTCCCCGGCACCTTCACGCGCAACACGCTCGCGGGAATCGCGTTCTGCATCGCGTGCGTGAGCCCGTAGGTTGCGGGATCGAGCGATTCGTCGCCGGGTGGCGTCGAACCGAGCGGATCGAGATTGGCGGCGAGGTGTCCGTGCGTGCGATACGCCGCGACGATCGCCGCAGCGGCGGCGACGCCGCGCATCATTTCGTCGGATGGCGCACCCGAGGAGGCGCTCGCGATCGGCACCGGCGCCTTCGCACCGAGTTGCGGTGCCGGGCCGGCGACGAGCGAGAGCGCCGAGAACGCGCCTTCGTAGAATTCGCTCTCGCCTTGCAGCAAGCGATCGATGCGCCGCAAAAATTCACCCGACTGCGCGCCCTGAATGACGCGGTGATCGTAGGTGTTGGTCATCTGCATCACTTTACCGATGCCGAGACTGCGCAACGTCGTTTCGTCGACGTTGGTGAAACCGGCCGGGTAGCCGATCGCGCCGGTGGCGAGAATCGATCCTTGCCCCGCCATCAAGCGCGGAATCGACGCGACGGTGCCGATGCCGCCGGGATTGGTGAGCGTGAGGCTCGCCCCGGTGAGATCGTCGGCGACGAGCTTATTCTCGCGCGCTTTGGCGACCAGCGCATCGTAGGCGGCGACGAAGCCGGCGAAATCGAGTTTATCGGCGTTCTTGATGACGGGCACGACGAGGAAGCGCGTGCCGTCTTTGCGCTCGCTGTCGACGGCGAGCCCGAGGTGCACGCCGGGTTCGACGCGCGTCGGTTTGCCGTTCTCGTTGCGGAAGCTGTAGGTGACGAACGGCATCTCGCTCGCGGCCCTTACGATCGCGAACGCAATGAGATGCGTGAACGAAATCTTCTCGGTGCGCTTCGCCGCTTTGATCGCCGCATTGAGTTCGCGCCGACGCGCATCGAGCATATCGACGCCGAGCGTGCGGAACGAGGTCGCAGTGGGAATGCTGAGGCTCTGCTCCATGTAGCCGACGAGTGCGGCGGCGGGGCCCTGCAACGGCGTACGCTTTACATCGGCGGCGAGCGGCGGTTGCGGCGCGCCTTTGCTTGCAGCTGCGGGGCGCGCGCTGCCGTTGCCGACGGCGGCGGTGACGTCGGCGCGCAGTACCATGCCGTCGGGACCGGTGCCGCGAACGGAGTGAAGATCGAGTTCGAGTTTGCGCGCGATGCGCTGCGCTTGATGCGATGCGGCGAGCGCGCCTGTGCGCGCGGGCGCGGCGGCCGGCGCGGCAGCTGCCGCCGGTTTGGTGGGCGCGGATTTTGCGGGCGCTGCGGAGAGCGCCGCATTTTCGTCGAGACGCATCAGCACCGCGCCGACGGCGAGCGTCGCACCTTCGGCGACGAGAATCTCGGTGACGACGCCGGCGACGGGGGCGGGAACTTCGACATCGACTTTATCGGTGGTTACGTCGACGAGCGGATCGCCCGCGGCGACGGCATCGCCGACTTTCACGCGCACTTCGACGACCGAGCCCTCGGTCACCGATTCGCCCATCTCGGGCAGCGTCACGTCGACGATCTTCGGCGGCCCGGAAGGCGCGGCGGGCGCCGATGCCTTTGCGGAGCCGTTCGTCGCGCCGTTCGCGGCACCGGCACTCGCGGCGGTATCGATCTCGGCGAGGAGCGCGCCGACGGCAACGCTCTGCCCCTCGTCGCCATGCAGGCGCGTGATCACGCCCGAGGCGGGGGCGGGCACCTCGACATCCACCTTGTCGGTGGTGACGTCCACGAGCGGCTCGCCCTGGGCGATGAAGTCGCCGACGCGCTTGCGCCACTCGACGATCGAACCCTCGGCGACCGACTCGCCCATCTCCGGGAGGGTCACCTGCACCAAGGTGTCAGCCACGTTGTCGATTCTCCGTCTTTCCTGCGTATTGAAGCTATGAACCGTAGTTATACGGGCCCGCGCCGGGCGAACCCCTCGATTCTAACCCGCAGCCGCGAGGAAACCTACGACCCAAGCCACGGGGGGCTGCGCCACACCCCTCCCCCCGCGGCCGAACCTCGTCCGGCGAGCCCTCGAAGGCGCAGATCGAAAATGTGAAACGATCTCATCATTTTTGACTATTTTCCGCCTCGGAGATCTCCAGGATAATGGGTCGACATACCCCCCTCCAAATTCAAAAGGAGTTCCTATGAAACACCTCGCGATAGCCGCTATCTTCGGGATGACACTCTTCTTGGGTGCGACGACTGCAGCAAAGGCCTGCGGGACTTCGGCCGGGCCGGTTTGGCACAATCAAGACGGATCGACGACCCAATGCTTCCACAATAGTTGCACCGGGACGACGACGTGCGTGACCTGCTGCATTCACGTGATCCAGCTGTAAGGATCCCATGCAATCGATAGGACATCCCATGAGGGCTCCTTATCGTGCGTTGGCGGCGATCTTCGCGATCGCCGCACCGCTCGTTCTGGCGCCGCATTTTGCCGGGGCCGCGACTCCCTCACTCTTTCCGAAGGCACGCGTCGGCGAAAAAATTCGCTATACGGTCGTGGTAACCACGTCGGCGTTCGGCGCGCCACACCAAGATCGCAATTACGATTCCTTCACCGTACTCGCCGCGTCGCCTGGCAAACTTACGCTCCGGCATCATTCCGTCGATGGCTCCCTGCGATACACCACCCACATTTCGTTCGGTAGCGACGGCATCTTTCGGCGAGGATCCGCTTCATCGCACACGCTACTGCCGTTCCTTGCCGCTCGCGTCTACGTCGGTCCGCATCCCGGTGCGCTCGAACCGCATGCGTCCTGGACGTTCGAAGAACCGTCGACATCGATATTCGATCAACCGGGGCCTCGCCGCTTTCGGGTCGATCGCATCGACGGCCCGTTGATTTACGCCACGCTCTCGGGCAGCGGGGAAGGCTTGCTCGGTTCGGTCACGGGACGACCGACCATGACGCTGAGCGGGCAAAAAGCAATCGAAAAGGATCGTTTTCGCGCCAGTCTTGAGTTTCGGAATGGCATATTGGTCCACATGCATTTAACGCTTCTTACGTCCCAACAACAACCGAGCGGAAAGATGAACGACTACGTTCTTTCCGAGACTGCAACCGCCGCCTTCTCGAAGGTCGCCATCTAAATCGCGTGTCTCGAGCCGCTCGCTTGGCCGCGTTCTTAACCATCGGACTGCTGTTGCGTCCCGATTGCGCGAAAGCGCTCGAAAATCGCGCGCCCCGACACGTAGCCATCGTCGTCGTGGTGCGCGATGCGCGCACGCACGAAGCATTAGCCGGAGCGCGCGTCCTCCTCTCCGAATTCGATAACCCGACGTACCATCGCGTGAGAATAACCGGGGCGGAGGGAACGGTGCGATTCAAGAGATTTCCATACGACTTCCTGATCGTTCGTGCGAGCAAAAACGGATACGTCGCGGAGCGCACCGTCCTACGCATTCGCTTCGGAGAGCGGGGGGCCGACGTCGCCTTCGTACTTCGGCCACTGCGCCTGAAAACGATCGCTCGCGTCGCCAGCCGCCCGTTGATTCGCTACCAATTCTTCAGCCAAAATTCGAAATTCGCACCGCTTTTTCGCGACCTCATCGCGCAAATGAACGCGTTGGGGGGCGCGAATATCGTCCTCTCGGCCACCGGAACGTTGAACGGCATATCGCTCGAGGGTATGGACCCTTCGATGACTTCGACGAGTTTCGACGGGGTTCGGGTACAGAGCGCCGATGCGTTGGATTCGATCGACGTCGATGCCCTGCAACGCGCGAGCGTGGACCTCGACTCCGCATCGACAAAACTCTACAGCCTCTCTCCCTCGCCGGTACTCGACGATAACGACCGTTCGCGGGTCGGCGGGATCGGCGATACCGCGCTACAACTCGAACGGCGCGACACGATCGGCAAATTCGGCTTCGCGGTCGAGGGTGCGTTACGAACCGCGCGCAGCGCGCTCGACGGACAGACCTACACGGACACCAGCGGCTTTGCCTACAAGCATACCGGGCGCTTCGTCGGAGGCCTGGGGGCCGTTGCCGCGACGTGGAATCTCGGCGACGGATCCTTGCTGACGGTGAAATACTTACGCCACCTCGGCACGACCGCGCCGCTTTCGATCTTCGAGAGCGGCTCCATCCCACAGGGCTACGGCCCATTTCCGGTCTCCACGAACGACGGCGGCAGCATCGGTGAAATCACGCTGAGTCGGCAAGCCGGCGCGTGGAGCGGATGGGTGACGCTTGGTGATTTCTCGACGCGCGGATATGGTGATTTCAGTAATGCGTACGTCGCCGGCGCTCCGGCTCCCAGCCTCTACACCACGCTTTCGAACGAAAGCGACCTTTCGCTTTTTGCAACGCACGTGCTCGAACACGGACAGACCATCAACATAAACGCGGGGGCATCGAGCTCGCACGCATCCGATCTCGAGACGTTCGCATCCACGGGTTCCCAGAGCGCGATCGTGGCAAATCGTTCCTATCTCATGTTCGATTACAACCGGTTCTTCGGCGCCCGAAACGACTTGTTCTACCAATTCGACGCATCCGTCAACCACGACGGAATAACCGGAGAGAGCGCGCCGAGCCTCAGCGCGTTTGTAAAACACGATCTCCCTCGTAACGCCACCCTCTTTCTCTCCGTCGGCGTGGGCGGCAATCCGGCGCTGATCCCGAGCCCCGGAAACTTTGCCCTTCCCAACCAAGTCGAATACAACTGCGCGACGCAAACTGCGATCGCAACGGCTCCCAACGATCTGCCCGACATGCCGCACGGCTATCGAGGGCGCTTCGGTGGAACGTTGCGGCTCGGCGCCTATACGCTCTCCGCCCAGGCGTACGATCGCCGATATTCCGGCGTCACGCTCTCGCAAGCTCTCGTTCCCGCCTCGCTCGAACCGGCAGGGTTCGCACCATCGAACGTTCTCAACGGCATCGTCGCCGGGTTTTCGACCTTTGGAGGCTGCGGCGCACCGAAAGATCCGACCGTTTATTTTCAGCACGACGTATCCGGCGCGACGGTCGACTATCGCGGAATCGAACTCGCCGGAGGTGGCCATATCGGATCGCGCGCCCTCTTCCAAGTGCTGATCGACGAACATCGTTCGCGTTTGCTCGACAACAGCCCGCTCTTACGAGGCGCGCTCTCGAGCTATATTCCTGGTTCGGAAATTCCGGCGACCCCGGCCTTTACGGGCTCGGCGAGCATCGCTTTTGCCTTGAACCGACGGACGCGCGCCCTGCTCAACGATACCTATACCGGAATAAACAACCTACAACACCTTCCGGCATACCATCTCTTGACCGTCGGAATCGTCGGGAAACTCAGCCGCAATCTTTCCTACACGGTGGTTGCGACCAATATCGGCCATGCCGATACGGGAGCCTTCATTTCGAATCGTTACGCGGTCGGCATTCCGACGATCGGCGGTACGCCGTTCGTTCCTTTGGCCGCACCGCTGACGATCCCGCAACTCTACGTCGCACTTCACTTCCGCGAGGTACACCTTCCGACGTTTTAGACGATCGGCGCGCTCGGTCGAATGAGGACTCAACCTCTTCGGTCGGACTCCCATCCGTCGACCACCGCACGCCCAGGTTTGGTGCGATGCGATAGTATAGGAACGATGGAACTGCTGCGCTTCGACGATCTCGAATGCCGCTACGGGGCGCGCGAGGTTTTCGCGGGGCTCGGCGGCGTGCTGCGCGACGGCGAACGCATCGCACTCGTCGGTCCCAACGGCGCCGGGAAATCCTCGCTGCTCCGTCTCCTCGCCGGGGTCGATGCCCCCAACGGCGGCCGTATCGTGCGCGCTCGGGACGCCCGCATGGGCTACCTCGCGCAATCGGTCGCCGACGAAACCGAGGCGACGTTGCAAGAACTCGTCGACGCCGCGCTCGCCCGCGTCGCCGACGATGACTACGATCGCAAGCGTAAGCTCCTGCGCACCATGCTCGCGGCGTTCGGATTCGCTCCGGAGGAATACGCACGGCCGCTCCGCGAGTTTTCCGGCGGACAACGATCGAAGGGCGCGCTCGCGCACCTGCTCATCGACGAGCCCGATTACCTGATTCTCGACGAGCCGACGAACCATCTCGATATCGGCACCGTCCGCTGGCTCGAAAACACGATCGCCGCCGATAAACGCGCCTACCTTATCGTTTCGCACGACCGCTATTTCATCGATCGCGTCGCGACCCAGATTTGGGAGCTCGACCGCGGTGCGCTCTACGTCTATCCGCCAGCCTCACGTGCCTATACCGCCTTCCTCGAAGCGCGCGAGGTGCGCCGTGAGAACGAGCGCCGCGCGTACGAAACCTATATCGCCGAACGCGATAAGCGACGCGCGACGATCGCCGGGTTGCGCGCGACGCACACCTCATCGGATTACAAGCAAGTGCGCAGCCGCGAGCGCCAACTCGCACGGACTGAGGCGGCGTTGGTCGCGCCCGAGCCCCCGCCCGAAGTCGCGCGCATCAACGTCGCGCTCGCCGCACACCGCCGCGTTACCGGGGGCTTCGCCTTCGAACTCGCCGGGCTCACAAAGGGATATGCGGCGCCGCTCTTTACCGGGCTCGCCATCGACGTTCAACAGGGCGAACGCATCGCGATCGTCGGCCCCAACGGCGCCGGAAAATCGACGTTGCTTTCGATTCTTGCCGGAGAACGCACCCCCGATACGGGAACGGTGCGCTACAATCCGGCCGCACGCGTCGCTTATTTCGCGCAGAACGCGCAAGAGCAGCTCGATCCCGACGCGAGCGCGATCGACGCGGTACTCTCGGCGGGGAACGTTCCACCGGAGCGTGCGCGCGGATTGCTCGGGCGCATCGGCATCTCCGGCGAGATGCAAGAACGCCCGGTACGTTCGTTCTCGGGGGGCGAACGCCGACGCATCATGCTCGCACGCTTGATGGCGCAGAACGCCGACGTGTTACTGCTCGACGAACCGACGAACGATCTCGATATCGCGAGCCGAGAAGCGCTCGAATCGGTGCTCGACGAATACGCGGGAACGCTGGTCGTCGTATCGCACGATCGGTATCTGCTGGCACGCCTCGCCGAGCGCGTGCTCTGGATAGAGAACGGGCAGTGGGGCGTTCTCGAAGGATACGACGCCTACGAACGCTTCGTTCGCGAACGTGAAGATCGCGCCGCCGGCGCGCCTGTGGAGGCCGATCGGCCGAAGACCACGCGGCTCACGCCGCTCAAAGTACGTTCGAAACTGATGGTACAGATCGCGACGGTCGAACGCGAGATCGCAGGGTTCGATGCACGCAAGGCCGAGATCGACGCGCTCTTCGCGCAACCCGATCTCTACGAAGATCGTGCGCGCGTCAAAGCGCTACAAGCGGAGATCGAGAGCCTCGCCGTTCGCAGCGAGAGTGCGCTCGCGCGTTGGGAAGAGCTGCACGCACAACTCGAGGCAACCGCAACTCCGGAGTAGCCGCTACTGTTGTCACGCCGAGTAGGCGCTGTCATCCCGAGTAGATGGGATGAGAAGGCCGGTCACCGAAGCGGTTTTCGAAAGAACACCCGCGTTGCGCACTCAGAGGTGCAAGGGAGACCGACCTTCATGGGCAAGCATATCAAGAACGCAGCCAA
>JAJZVP010000103.1 GCA_021845615.1 bacterium
CCGAACTCGTTGCGAACGATCGCTCCGGTCGGGCACGCCTCCAAACATCCCGCGTTCGTGCAATGTTTGCAAACGTCGCTCACCATCGACCAGCTCGTCTTGAGCCCGCTCTCGTCGAACGATTCGCGTTCGACGAAATCGACGTGGCGCCACGTCGTTCCGGAGAGTTGGCTGGTGTTGTCGTAGGAATTGCCGGTGAACTCGAAACCGTCGGAGGGCAATTCGTTCCATTGTTTGCACGCGACCTCGCAAGCCTTGCAGCCGATGCAGAGCGTCGCGTCGGTAAAAAATCCGGTCGCCATCAGCGGTTCTTCCCCGCGTCGATACCGTGCGCGGATCCCGCTCCGTAGGCTCGTTGTTGCTCCGTCGGAACCGGTGCTTCGATGCTCCCCGCCGAGCGCGCGGCGCGCCGCCCGGGGCGAATCGAGCAGGTCAGCGATTTTGCTTCGTGGATGGAGACGTTCGGATCCATCGAGAGCGCGATGAGGTCGCCGGGGGAATCGCCGCGCGCGAAACCGACCATGCGGCCGTAATTGTAGGGGATGCCGATCTGATGCACGCGTTGTCCTTTCCCGATGCGCAAGGGCTGCATGCGTCCGCTCACCAGCGCGCGCGCTTCCATCTCGCCGAGTGCCGTCGATATCGTGACGTGGCTTCCGTTCGCGATCCCCTTCTCCACGGCGAGTTCGGGGTCGATCTCGCAGAATGCCTCCGGCTGAAGTTCGGCGAGCCACGGAATATAGCGCGTCATGATTCCCGACATCTCGGTGATGCGGTAGGTGGTGAGGACGTACGGATAATTGGGGTCGATCGCCCGGTTGTAGCGATTGTCGTCGCGCTTCCATTCGCGTAGCAGCGGGTTGCTCTGTTGCGCGTAGAGCGGGTTTTCAATCACCGATTGCAGCGGCTCGTAATGCGCGGGCATCGGCGCGTCGGCGAGCGCGCCGGCGACGAAAAGTTGCCCGCGACCGTCGAGATTCATGATGAACGGGTCGGCACCGGAGTGAGCGTCGATTCCGGACGCCCCGGGGCGCGCGGGCGTCGCGGGGTCTTTCCCTTTTGGAAAATCCGGAACGTCGTATCCGGTCCATTCGCGTTTTTGCGCGTCCCACCATAGATATTTCTTTCGCTCGCTCCACGGATTGCCCGCGGGATCCGCCGAGGCGCGATTGTAGAGGGTGCGTCGGTTCGCCGGCCACGCCCAGCCCCAGCCGGGGGAGCTCCGCGCGTCGGCGATCCGTCCGCGCGCGTGGTTCGTTGCGTCGTCCGGGCAGACGCCCGAATAGATCCAGCATCCGCAGGCGGTGCTCCCGTCGGCGGCGAGATCGGCGAAGCCCGCAACTTGCTTTCCGTCGGCGACGGTAAACCCGTTGATCTCGCGGAGAACGCGCAGCGCCGAAGGCTCGCCTCCCGCGCGTTCGCGTTCGTCCTCGTGATCGTACTCCCACGTCATATCGAGAATCGGCCGATCCTTCGGATCCTGCGAACCCGCGTAGAGCGCCTTGAGACGTTTCCCGAGATCGTAGAAATACCAGAGGTCGCTCTTCGAATCGCCGATCGGCTCGATCGCTTTGTCGTGCCACTGCAGCACGCGCGAGGTCTGCGTCATCGTGCCTTCCTTCTCGAGCACCGTCGCGCCCGGAAGGAAGAACACCTCCGTGCCGATCTTCGTCGGATCGGCGCCTTCGCGACGCCAGAACGAAACCGTCTCATTATCGAAGAAATCGATGTTGACGAGCCAATCGAGGCGCTCCATCGCCGAGCTGACGAGCTCGGCGTTCTGCCCCGACGCGCCGGGGTTTTGCCCGATGACGAAGTAGCCTTTCACCGTCCCGTCTTTCATCGCAAAGGTCGTCGGAAGCACGGAGTGGTCGCCGACGAGCTGCGGGAGGTAGCCGTAGCAGAAATCGTTCTCCGCAGTAGCAGCGTCGCCGTAAAACGCCTTGAGCAGCGAGACGACGTACTTCGGCGTGTTCGCCCACCAACCGGTCGCCTTCGTATTTCGCGCGAGGTAACGATCGAGGCTCCCTTCGTCGCGCAAGGCCGACGGCATGGGAAGGTAGCCGGGCAGAAGATCGTAGAGCGTGGGGACGTCGGTCGCGCCCTGAATGTCGGCGTGTCCGCGAAGCGCCATAATGCCCCCGCCGGGACGGCCGATATTGCCGAGCAAGAGTTGTAAGATCGCCGCGGTTCTGACGAATTGCACTCCCGTCGTATGCTGCGTCCACCCCACCGCATAGGCGAACGCCGTCGTGCGTTCGCGGCCGCTGTTCCGGGCGAGCAGCTCGGCGATTTTGAGGAACTGTTTCTGCGGAGTGCCGCAGACGCGTTCGACCATCTCCGGCGTGTAGCGCGCGAAATGTCGGCGGAGAACGTTGAGGACGCAACGGGGATGCTCGAGCGTTTCGTCGCGCCGTAGCGTTCCGTCATCGTCGCGCTCGAAACTCCAACTCGAGGTATCGTAGGACTTCGTTTCATCGTTCCAGCCCGAGAACATGCCGTCGAGATCTTCGGTGTCGACGAAATCCTCAGCGACGATCGATGCGGCGTTGGTGTACGCGGCGACGTATTCGCGAAAGTAGCGGTCGTTCTGCAGCACGTAGTTGATGATGCCGCCGAGAAAGGCGATATCGGTGCCGCTGCGAATTGGCGCGTACAGATCCGCCACCGCGGAGGTGCGCGTGAAGCGCGGATCGACGTGAATGATGACGGCGCCGCGCTCCTTCGCCTTCATGACGAAGCGAAACGCTACCGGGTGCGCTTCGGCGAAATTCGACCCTTGAATGAGAATGCAATCCGCGTTTTCAAGATCGGGGAGCCAAACCGTCGCGCCGCCGCGACCGAACGAGGTGCCCAGACCGGGCACCGTCGAGGAGTGTCATATTCGGGCTTGGTTCTCTATGGCGACGACGCCCAGGCTGTGCATCAGTTTCCCGAGGAGATAATTCTCTTCGATGCCGAACGTCGCGCCGCCGAGCGAAGCGATCCCGAGGGTGTGGTTGACGCGCTTTCCGTCGCGTTCGCGGACGAACGTCGCATCGCGTGTTTCCTTGACGCGCGCGGCGATGCGCTCGAGAGCCCACGCGAGCGGCTTCTCTTCCCATTCGGTCGCAAACGGCGCCCGATAGCGGACGGTCGTCCAGCGACGGTCGTTCACCGTCATGCCGAAGATCGCCGAGCCTTTCGGACAGAGGTGACCGGCGTTGATCGGGCTATCGGGGTTGCCTTCGACGTCGAGAAGTTTTCCGGAATCGTCGACGTAGGCGAGGGTGCTGCAACCGACGGCGCAATAGGGGCACACGCTGGTGACCGCCTTTGCGCCGTCGATGCGAGCGCGAAGCTGTTGGGTCCGCTGCGAGGCGACGTTCGGCAATTCGCCGATGCGTTCTCCAAGCGAGGAGCGCGTGCCGCGATCGCTCGCGAGGCCGGTAATGTCGATCGTCGTCTTTGCCATATCGTACCCTACAACCGAAGCCGCTTATGCGTTTGCCGGCGCTTGCGGTTTCTTGATAAAGAATGGAATGACCGCAGCGACGATCAGCATGATCGCGATTGCGGAGAGCCCGCCCGCGTACGAGCCGGTCTTGTCCTGGACGAATCCCGCGACCGCCGGCCCGACGACGCCGCCGAGGCCCCACGCGGTAAGGATGAATCCATAGATCTGCCCCATGTTCGCCGTTCCGAAGTAGTCGGCGTTGAACGACGGCATGACGCCGAAGCCCCCGCCGTAGCAGAGCAGAACGATGGCGAAGCACACCAAGACGCCGGTGAGACCGGCGACGTGACCGACCGTGAAGAAAATTACGACTTGGATGAGGTACATCACGGTGTAGGTGAGATTGCGGCCGAGACGATCGGAGACCGATCCCCAGAAAAACCGGCCGAGCCCATTGAAGATGGCGATGAGGCCGTACCAGAGCGCTGCGGTCGGAATGCCGACCGATGCGAATTGGCTGATCATCGGCACCGCATTCGAAATGACGAAGATACCGGCGGTAACGTTGAGGAAGAGGAGCAGCCAGAGCCCGTAGACCTGCGGGGTGGCAAAGGTTTGCGCCATCGTGAAACCGCTCGCCGCCGCGCCGCTCGAATTTCCGGAGGTCGGCGGGTTTTTCAATGCGAACGCGGCGAGACCGCCGAGAACGACGAAGACGATCCCCGAGACGAAAAAGATACCCATGAGCCCGTGCATGAGGGCGTGCGAGAGCTGATAGGTGGCCGCGTCGAACGGCGTTCCCGCTTTGATAGCCGCATCGCGCGCCTTCACGTACGCGAGCGCCGGTTTCGCAACGGCGGCGTATGGCGCGAGGCGCGTCACGATCTGGTTATAAAAGAACGCTCCGAGCCCGAAACCCATCACGACGAGGCCGCTCCCGAGCCCGCGCATATCGGGAAACCACTTCGTCACCATCGCCACCGGCGTGACGTACGCCATGCCGTTGCCGAAGCCGCCGATAACTCCGTACGTCACCAGCATCCACGTATGGCCGAAATGCTGCGTGCCGAGGCCGGCGAGCGTGACGCCGATTCCCCATACGATCGCTCCGACGATCGTTACGGTGCGCGGGCCGACGTGGTCTTGCCAACGCCCGCCGATAAACGCTCCGAGGCCGAGGAAGAATATCGCGGTTTCGAACGGGGTCGTCGCTTGCTGCGTCGACCAATGAAAACCGGCGATCAACGCGTTGGTAAAAATACTCCACGAATAGACGGTTCCGAGGCAGATCATCACGATGATCCCGGCGATCGCGATGGCCCAACGGTTGGAACCCGGAGCGGATGCTTCCATAGTTCTCTCCTTCACGTATCGTTATCGTCGCGCCGCAGCAGAGGGGCGCACGAATCCTACAAACGAGGGTACTGCGATGCGGTTGCGGGAGCCTGGGAATTCTCCGCTTGATTTATTTAGCGAACGCTCGATTTCCGAAGGCGTAGGATCGTCGCGAACGAGAGTGCGAGCGTCGCAGCTACGAGGACGGCGATGAGCGCGTCGCCGAGCGGTGAAACGAACCCGAGCCCGGTCGCGCTCCAGAATAAGCCAAGCGAAACCAACATCGTCCCGACGATAAACTTTAGTGCGTTCTCGGGAACGTTCGTCAGCGGACCGTGCGCGACGACCGCGAGCAGCGTGACGAGCAGCGCGGCGAGCGCGGCGCCGCCGATCGACCAATCGAGCGCACCGTGCGACGTTGCGGCAAAACTCACGACGATGATCGCCACCTCAAAACCTTCGAGCAGGACTCCCTGAAAGGCCATCGCCATGCCGAGCCGATCGTCGTGCGATTCGCTCAATCGCGCGTTCTCCTTGGCGAAATTCGCCGCTTCGTCGCGCATGGGAATGCGCCCGGCGTACCGATAGATCGCCTTCCGCAGCCACTTCCAACCGAAGTAGAGCAAGAAGAGCCCGACGATGGTTTCGATGCCTCGCAGTTCGCTCGCTCGGACGAGCAACGATCCGAATGCGGCGATGAAGAGGGCCAGCGCGAGCAACGCCCCAAGCGTTCCGAGCAACGCCACGCGTAGGCCGCGCGTGAGCGCGACCGCGAGGACGATCGTCGCCGCCTCGACGCATTCGACCGCGGAGGCGGCAAACGTCGTGCCCGCGAGGACGGGACCGGTCATCGTTTCACCCCATAGAGATCTTGAAGAACGCCGTTGGCGATCGTCGGGTCGGCGGCGTCGGGAATGCGGAAATCCATCGCCGCGCTCCGCCGCGCGCCGACCCCGTGCTGCGGATTTCTCGCATCGATATCGGTGAGTGGCGCGCGCGCGGTAAAGGGAGCGTCGTCGGGCTTGGTGGTAAATGCGGCGTCGAGCGGGCGAGCCGTCGCGTCGTAGATCGAGAGCGGCGGCAGGCCGAGAATGAGTTCGATCGAGCGCAAGACGCTCGCCGTATCGTAGCGCGCCGTAACGACGCCGCCGCGCGCGTACGGACTCGCGACGTAAAACGTCGAGCGTTGGTCGCTGACGTGGTCGGGGCCGTTTTGCGCGTCATCTTCGACGATGAAGATGGCGGTGCTGCGCCAGTACGGCGAGTGCGAAACCGCATCGACGAGTCGGCCGACCGCAAGATCGTTCTGCGCGACGTAGGCGCGCGGCGTCAACGCCCCCGCCCTCGCCGCCTCGGTGTGGTCGTTCGGGAGATAGACGATCTCCAGTGCCGGAAGCGTACGATGCGCGACGAAGGCGCGAAATTCGCGCGCCCACTCCGCTTCGCGAAGCAGATCGCTATACCGTAGGTTCCACCCTTCGTACGCCGGGTCGAAATGGCCGACGAGTCCCGCCATATTTCCCGCGAGATAGGTCGGGCTCGTCGAATGGGGGACGCCGGTATCCTCGCCGTAATCTCGATAGGTGATGCCCGCTCGGCTCGCGTCGTCCCAAAGGTAACCGCCTTGCGGCACGACCGGGCCGGCGCCGTTTTGAAAATCGTACAGAGGCCGGCGCCCGCCGTAATTCGGCGGCCAGAAACGTTCGACGTAATCGTTCGCGAACGCGGCGTCGGTCCAGTTGTGTCCGTCCGCACTCACTTGCGCGTCGGTATAGGCGTTATCGAGAATCCCGAACCGGCGTGCGATCGCGTGTTGGTTCGGCGTGACTCGCTCGCCGAACCACGCGAGCTGCGGATCTCCGTTGGCGCGTTTGATATCCCCGAGGACTTGGTCGTAGGTTCGATTCTCTTTAACGATATAGATGACGTGCCGGATCGGCCCGTCGGCGCGTAGGACGCTCTCGGCGGGGCGATGCGCGAGCGGCAATATCGTCGCACGTTCCGCGGCGAAGCTTCGCGCACCGGGTGTATCGAATGCCGAGGACGAGATGCGGCGCAGATCGCCCGCCGTCAAGATCGCAACGTAGTTTGCATAGGTCGCGCGCTCGAGCGGCCGAAAGTCGGGATTCGCGTGCATGCCCTCGCCTTTGGCATCGGCGACGTAGATCTCGTCGGAGCCGCTCGCGAGCGCGTCGGGATACCAACCGACCGGAACGCGCGCGACGACGCGATTCCCGCGCACCATCGCGATCTGATTCTCCCCCGCCAGCGCGACGAAAATCGAGCCATCGCGTTCGAAAGCGAGTGCGTCGGGAGAGCTGCCGAAATGATTGCCGACGCCGAAGCGCTCGGCGACGTCGATGCGAACGACGCCTTTCGCCGGCGAGTTGGTCGAAAAGAGATCGAGACGGCCGGCATCGCTCGCTGCGACGGCGAGCGTACCACCGTCCGGCGAGATCGCCAGCGCGGCTGGGTGCGTGTCGGTCGGAAGGCTTGCGATGAGTTTTCCGGCGCGATTGAAGAACGAGAGTTTCGAATCTTCGCGCGAGGCGACGACGAGCGTGCCGTTCGTTTCGAACGCGAGCGCCGACGGGTGCGCGCCGACGGACGCACTCCACAGGCGCTCGCCGCGCATGTCGAAGGCCTCGACGCGTCCGCTCGCGTCGCCGATCGCCGCCAGGCGCGTACGATGTGTGGAGAGCGCGATGCCCGCGCACCAACTCCCACGTCCGATGTCGTC
>JAJZVP010000104.1 GCA_021845615.1 bacterium
CAGCCGGTCGATATACCCTTCGGCAGCCCGCAAGACAAGCAATTGCAGGCGGCCCTGGCACGTTTGAAGGCGCTGACGCGTTCTAACAAGCGATGAAACGACGGATTCTCACCGCGGTCGCCGCCCTCACGATCGCCGCGCTCACCTCCCCGCTGCTTCGCGTCGCCGGTGCCGCGACCGCCGGCCTCCCCGCCGGCGACCGTGCCGACCTTTCGACCGCCTACACGCGCCTGACGACGACGTTTTACAAAAAACTCCCGCTGCAACGCGTGCTCAACGGCGTGCGATACGGCCTCGTGCTCGAACTCGCGCACGAACGCGTCGCGAAACGTTCGCTGCCGCCGCTGCTCGCGACGGGAAGTACGAACGGAAACCTGCGTGCGATCGAATATGAAATCGACCGGGCGCGCGCGCTCGGCGGCAAAAATCGCCCGCTGCAGCCTTACGTCTACGCCGCACTCTGGGGAATGATGTACTCGGCACACGACCGCTGGACCGTCTTTCTCGATCCCAAGGATTACAAAGCGCTCAACAACGGGCTCGACGGAACGAATTTCGGCGGTACGGGGATCGTCATTCAACCCGATAATAAGACGAAATTTATCTCCGTCTACCAAGTCGTCCCCGGGGGCCCGGCCGATAAAGCCGGCATCCAACAGGACGATCTCATCACCGCCGTCAACGGAAAATCGACGTACGGAATTACGACCGTCGAAGCGAGCAAAGAGCTGCGCGGAAAGATCGGCACGCAAGTAACGCTCACCGTCGAACGCGACGGCGCGCTCCTGCCCAAGCCGATCGTGCTGACGCGCGCGAAGATCCACCAAATTACCGTCTTCGATAAAATGCTTCCCGGCAAAATCGGCTACGTTGCCCTGACGGTCTTCGGCGAGACGACGGGCGCCGAATTAACGACCGCGCTCTCGCGGCTCCACAAAGAGGGGGCGCGCGCGTTCGTGCTCGATTTGCGCAATAACGGCGGCGGATATCTCCAAGCGGCCGTTGCGGTAAGTTCGAAATTCATCGCCGAAGGCCCGATCGTTTCCATCGAAACGAGCGGCAAGCACATCGACACGCTCGAAGCCGACGGAACCGCGATCTCGCCGGTGCCGCTGGTGGTATTGGTGAACGGTTACACGGCCTCGGCCTCGGAGATCACGACCGCCGCGCTCAAGGAGAGCGGAACCGCGGTGGTGATCGGCACGAAGACCTTCGGCAAAGGCGTGGTACAAACGCTCTTCCCGCTGCGCGACGGCGGCGCGGTGAAGATTACGACCGCGCGATATCTGACGCCGGAGTATCACTACATCAACCACAAGGGCATCGTTCCCAACATCGTGGTGGCGGAGAATAAGAACGCGGAGTTCGGACGTCCGGCGCACGACGTGCAATTGCAACGCGCGATAGAAGTTCTGGACGGTGAAATCACCGCCCAGAACTCGGGAACGACGACGAAACTCTAACCGCGCGGCGGCGGGGAGCTAGGAGCTTTTCTTCCGCCCCGCCGTAGCGCTCGTCTTCTTCTTGGCCCCGCTTGTAGCGGGGCTTTTCTTCGCTCCGGCCTTTTTCGCCGGAGCTTTCTTTGCGGCGCTCGCCGTCTTTTTCGCGGGGCTCTTCTTCGCGCCGGTCGCGCTCTTCTTTGCCGCCGCGGCTTTCGGCGCGGTCGCCTTCTTCGCAGCGGTGCGCTTGGGAGCGGGCTTCGCTTCGGCTGCCGGTGCCGGAAGCGCGGCGCGCGAGATCGCGGGGATCTCCGCGGCGGGCTTCGTCACTCGCGGACGCCGTGCGCGCGCGGGCTTGGTCGGCTGCGGTTCTTCCTGCGGGGCTCGCAGATGCGGCGGCGGCGGCTCGACCGCCGGAGGGGTCGGGGCCGAGTAGCGTGCGATCGCTCGCGAGGGTTCGGGGGGCACGATACGCCCGGTCGGCTGCGCGGCGCCATCGCTTCCAACACGGAAGAGCGAGCGGTCGGGAACCGGAACTCCCACACCGGGCGCACCGGCGCCCGCGCCACCGCGGCCGCGGCGCCCGCGACGACGACGACGGCGACGGCCGCCCTCGCCAACCGGCGCTCCGGCTGCCGCTCCCACGCCACCGATCGGCGGAATGCTCTCGGGCTGGAGATCCTCGTCCTCGTCCTCGTCGGCGAGGTGCGGCGCTCCGGCGATCGGCACCGCCTGCGGCTGAATGCTCTCCGCCCCGCCTGAGAGGCGCCCGCGGCCGCGACGCCCGCGGCGGCGACGGCGACGCTTTTCGTGCGATTCCGGCGTTCCAGCCGCAATCGCTCCGTCTTCGGCGATCACGATCGCCGCCGCGCTATGCTCGCCCTTCACTTCGGCTGCGAGCGCCGTGTCGGCGGCTTCCTCTTCTTCGGTGATCGTGGTGATGCCGATCGGCGGGCGTGCCTGAGCGCTCGACGCCGCTTCGGCTGCGAGTTCTTTGAGCTGCGCGGTCTGTTCGGCGGCGCTCAGCGGCCCGCGGCGTTTCTTCGCGCGTCCGGCGCCGGCACGGCGACGTTTTCCGCTCTCGTCGGCGGCGGCGGCAGCCCCCGCGGAGATGAGATCGGCGACCACGTAATCCTCGGCGTCGTCGATATCGAGAATGCGAATTTTCGCCGCATTTCCGGAATGGTTCGCGGCGTTCTCGACTTCGACGATGCGATCGCCGACGAGCGCCGCTGCGGAGGCGGCGTTCGGTAGGCGCCCCGGCAGCAATTGCACTTCGACTTCATCGCCGACGCGAAGGCGACCGTCGCCGGTCGGCGCGGCGGCGCGGAACTCCGTACGCGTGCGCTCCGGATGGATCGCCGCACTCGCGCGGACGTGCACGGTAACCCCGAGATCTTTCGCGAGTTGCGCGCACTCGTCTTCGTACCAAAACTCCAGTTGCGCCGCAACGCTCGGCGCCGCTTCGATCACGGCGTGGCGATGCCGGTCGTCGACGGTATGGGCGCGTAGGTGACGCAGCGCTTCGATGGCGACGGACTGCGGCGACATGACGGTCCCCAGGCCCGCGCAGGTGGGGCAGGTTCCGCGTAATTGGCCGGCGAGATCCTTCCCGACGCGCTTGCGCGTGAATTCGAGCAAGCCGAGGTTCGAGAACGATTGGATGGTCGCGCGCGTGCGATCGCGGCGCAAGCCGTCTTCGAGCGTTTTCAGTACTTTGTTGCGCGCCGTCTCCGAACCCATGTCGATGAAATCGACGACGATGATGCCGCCGATATCGCGCAGGCGAACCTGACGCGCGATCTCCGCCGCCGCTTCGACGTTGGTTTTCCCGATCGTATCTTCGAGATTCTTTCCACCGGTGAATTTGCCGGAGTTGACGTCGATGACGGTCAACGCCTCGGTGGTTTCGATGACGATCGATCCGCCCGAGGGCAGATTGATCTTGGGATTCATCAGCCGTTCGATTTCGGCATCGATGCCGTAATCGTGGAAGAGCGAACGACCGCCGTTGTAATGTTCGATGCGATCGAGATATTGCGGCCCGAGCAGCTGTAAGAACTCGCGTACTTTGCGATGCTCTTCTTCGTTGTCGATATACACTTTATCGACGTCGGCGGTGACGAAATCGCGCGCCGCTTTGAACACGAGGTTCATATCTTTGTGCAACAGCGAGGGCGCTTGCGCGCGCTTGAACACTTCGAGGATGCCGTGCCACATGCGAATGAGCACGCCGAGATCGGCCATCAATTCGGCATCGCTGACGCCCGCCGCGGCGGTGCGCACGACGGTCGCCATGCCTTCGGGGCGAATGCGCTGCATGACTTTCTTCAAACGTTCGCGTTCGGTCGCCGATTCGATTTTGCGCGAGACGCCGGAATATTTTCCGGTCGGCATTAAAATGAGGTAGCGGCCGGGCAACGAGATGTTCGTGCTGATGCGCGCGCCTTTGAGGCCGCGCGGTTCCTTGACGATCTGCACGAGAATTTCGTCGTTGCGTTTTACTTTTTCACCGATGGTGAAACCGCTGTGCCCTTGCGTTATTTCGACGTCGCCGATGTTGAGCGGCTGTTTGTTGATATCGTCGACGTAAAGAAAGGCGTTGCGGCCGAGGCCGATATCGACGAACGCCGCGCCCATACCCGGGAGCACGTTGTGAACCTTGCCTTTGTAAATCGAGCCGATGACTTTCTCTTCACGCTCGATGTAGAGTTCGGCGAGCTCGCCGTCCTCCAAAATAGCAACCCGGTTTTCCCACGGGTCGCTCGAGATCAGAATCTCGTTGCGCACGTATGTATTGTCCTTCTGGCGGGCGCCCCGGCCGCCCGGCTACCGCTCAAACGCGCGACCCTGCGGGTGCTACCCGGGATCGCGACTTCGGCGAGCTCGCCTGTGACGGGCCATGCGCGCGACGCGCGTAAAATACTTTTCGCTCGGCGTCGGATCGCAAAACTGCGACTCGCTTCGTCGGCTACGGCGTGCTCTTCACGTTGCGCGCGCCTCTTACCTTTCTTTCGAGGAGGAATCGGAAGAGGACTCCTGCACCGCCTCCGGCGTTGGAAAGGGCGCGAGCCGCTCGAGCTTGAGACGTTTATCGACTTCGACGTTCTTTCGGCGCCCGCCGATATCGATGCGCAACGCGCGCAGCGGAAGCCGCCCGAGAAATGCGATCGTGGCGTGAAGATCGAGGCGCCAACAGCCTTCGAGCGCGAGTTCGCGCAGGGCCGGCAACGCCGCCAACGCCTCGATCGATTCCAACGCGTCGCAACGACTGCATTCGAACCGCTCGAGCGCGCGCCCGGAGCGCAGCGAATCGAGCGCCCGCAGCGGAACGCCGATCGTTCTTAGCGCGCGGAGGCGCGGGCCGACGCTCGCGGCCTCGGCCGGGAGATTCGCGAGCGAGAGCGCTGCGAGCGTGGCGTGCTCGACGAGCGGCGCGGTATCGAAGGCTCCGCGATCGATCGCGAGGACCGCGAGCGGCAATGCAAGCAACGCGCGCAGCGATCCGCCGCCGCCGCTCAAGCGCAAGGCACGGAGATTCGGGGGCAGAGCGAGCCGATCGAGGTCGGCGCCGCTCAACGCGAGCGATTCGACGTGCCCGGCGATGCGCGGATCCTCGAGCAGCGCGCGGGCGCCGTAGGCGAGCTGGAGCGCGAAGTCGCCGCGCGGCGCGCGCTCGGCGAGCGCCTCGCGAACCTCGCGAGCGAGATCGCCGGAAGCGGCGAAGCGCGTTCCCGGCGGTGCCTCGCGAATCGTGGCGAGCGGCGTCGCATCGTGAAGTTCGATGCAACGCATCGCAGCGCGATCGATCACGCGTTTCCGAGAACGCCGCGGTCCTTCTGGGCGTAGATATTCATCAGCACGCCGACGGCGGCGAAATTCGTCAGCATCGCCGAGCCGCCGTAGGAGAGGAAGGGCAACGGGATGCCGGTGATCGGCATGATGCCGACCGTCATGCCGATATTCACCATCATGTGAAAGAGCAGCATCGCGGTAATTCCGGAGGCGAGTAGCAGGCCGAAGCGATCCTGCGCGCCGTCCATCGCGCGCAATCCACCGTAGACGATCGCACCGTAGAGCGCGAAGAGGCCGAGCACGCCGAGCAATCCCAGCTCTTCGGCGAGAACGGTAAAGATGAAATCGCGCGAGTGCTCCGGGACGAACGAGAGCTGCGTCTGCGTTCCGTGAAAGAGCCCGCGCCCGAAGAATTCACCGTTGCCGACCGCTATTTTCGCCTGATTCAGATTGTACCCGGCGCCCTGCGGATCGGCTTTGGGATTGAGAAAGACGAGCAAGCGCGCCTTCTGGAAGGGTTTGAGCACCAGGTTCGTTCCCGCCGTCACCGCACCGGCGACGACGAGACCCGCGCAATAGAGCGCGAAACCGCCGAGGCGCGGCAGCCCGAAGAACAACTGCGTTGTGAGAATCGCCAAGAGCACGAGCGAGGTTCCGAAATCGGGCTGCTTGAGAACCAAGATCGCCGGCACCGCGAAGGCGAGCAGCGGCTTCCACATATCGCGCAGGCGCGAGTAATCGCCGCGCGCGAGCACCGCCGCGCCGGAGATCGCGAGAAAGAGCTTCGCGAACTCCGATGGTTGGAAGGTGCCGAGCGGGCCGAGCGAGATCCATCGCTGCGCGCCGAGCGCGCGGTGGCCGATGACGACGATCGCCAACAGCAAAACGAGATTGAGCGCGTAGATCGCCGGAGCGAAGCGCTGCCAGATGCGGTAGTCGATCCGCGCGCAGAGCAGCATGACCGGAACGCCCACCGCAATGTAGAGCAGTTGTTTGAGATACTCCGGCCCCGCCTGCGGATTGTGCAGATCGGCGGAGCGAATGAGCACGACGCCGAGCAGGCTCGCCCCGATCGCGCCGACGATCAGCGGCCAGGCGATGCGGTACGACGAGTCGCGGCCGAGGCGCGTGACGATCGCGCTCATGCGGGGAGGATGGTACGAAACGTGAGGTTGATGCGCGCGTGTTGCACGTGCGGCTCTTTCGGAACCGCGTGCCGCCATAACTGCTGGCTCGCGCCGCTCATGACGAGCAAGCTGCCGTTCGTGAGTTCGAAGGTATGCCGCTCGCCGCTCTCCCGCGCCTTGATGACGAAGCGGCGCGTCGCCCCCAGGGAGAGCGACGCAATCGTCGGCGTCGGGCCGAGTTCGGCTTCGTCGTCGCTATGCCAGCCGTTGGAATCGCGCCCGTCGCGATAGAGATTTGCCAGCACGCTGTTGAGGGGCTCGCCGGTAAAGCGACGGAGGCGATCGCGGAGCTCCGCGAGCTCCGGCGTCCAGGGCATCGGGTCGTGCGCGATGCCCGAATAGCGATAGCGCGCGTCGCGATCGCCGTACCAGGCTTCGAGCCGTGGGATCGGGCGGCGCACGCCGAAGAGCGCGATCGTCGGCTGCATCCACGCCAAACCGTGAACGAGGCGCGCGAAGAGATCGCGCGCCTCGCTTTCGGCGAGAAAATGGGGCTCGAACGCGAAGCCGTCGATCTTCGCCGCGAGCTCGGAGCTCACGCCGGAGCGCGTTGCGCTTTCTTGCGTCGTTTGCGCTGCTGCAACGGTGCCGCCGCATCCCCGGCGGGCGCGGGCGCGGGCGCGGGCGCCGGTGCCGGTTCGGGAGCGCGTTCGGGCGCGCGTTCGCTCGGACGCGCGACGCCGAGAATCGGCACGTTCGCCATCATCGCTAGCGCGTGGTCGTGGCGTTCGAAATCGACTTCGACTTTATCGCGATCGACTTCGACGTAGCGCGAAATCACTTCGACGAGCTCGCGCTTCATCGCGTCGATCATCTCGGGTGCGAGCGCGAGGTGATCGGTCATCAGCACGAGTTGCAGGCGTTGCTTCGCCGTCGCGCCCGAATCCGACGGGCCGAAGAGGCGTTTGAAAAACTCGATCATGCTTTGCCTCCGAAGAACGCGCCGAGGCGCCCGAAAAACGATTCTCGCACTTCGACCGTCGGCGCTTCGACGTCTTCGCCGGCGATCTTCGCCGCCATCGCGTGATAGGCGGC
>JAJZVP010000105.1 GCA_021845615.1 bacterium
ACCGTCGAGGTGCGTGCGTCCTCGCCGAAGAGGTGGGCGATGCGCTTCGCGTGCGCCTCGGGCGCGAGCGCGTCGTCGTCGCCGACGCTCGGCGCGACCGATGCGATCGTGCGCCAGAGTCCGGGCGCGTATTCGATGCCAAAGAGGAGTCCGGGCGCATCGAGTGCGATGCGCGGCGAAGGGAAACGTCGCGCTTCATCGCTCTCGATCCCGATATCGGCGATCGCGACGCGGGTGGAATAGGTCGCACCCTGCAGCGCGAAACCGAGGGCGTGTCGCACGAAGCCGTGCGCTCCGTCGGCGCCGACGACGAAGGGAGCCGCAAGCGTCGTCGTCCCATTCGTGCCGCGCACGCCGAGCCGCACCTCGTCGTCATCTTGTTCGAGCGCGACCGCTTCTTCGTCGTAGCGAATCTCGCAGAGCGGATGTTCGGCGACGCGTTCGCGCAGGATACGAACGGTGTCGTACTGCGGGATGAAGAGGACGCCGGGGCTCTCGACGCTATCGGCGATCTCGCGAAAGTCGACCGAGAGCAGCGCTTCGTTGCTCGTCGCATCGTGCGGGGTAAAGAGCGTGGTGAAGCGCCCCGCCGCGAGCAGCGGCTCCCACGCGCCCCAATCGCGCAACAGTTCGGCGGTTCGCGGCCAGATGACGAGGGCGCGCGATTCCCGAGCGATCTCCCGAGAACGCTCGATGACGAGGGAGCGCACGCCGTGGTGAGCGAGCCCCAGCGCGAGCGAGCAGCCGACGGGGCCGGCGCCGACAATGACGACCTCGGGTTTCATGCCCGCTGTTGGTACGCCTCCGGGGTGCGGCACTCATGCTCGCACAAGGGGTGCGGCGCGTCCGGC
This sequence comes from bacterium, assembly GCA_021845615.1. Classification (GTDB taxonomy): domain Bacteria; phylum Vulcanimicrobiota; class Vulcanimicrobiia; order Vulcanimicrobiales; family Vulcanimicrobiaceae; genus JABEUX01. Next base: position 852 of record JAJZVP010000105.1, read on the forward strand.
GGGTACAGGCGACGGTGATGCTCGGCACCGCTCACCATTGGCTCCCCTTTACCCAGATGAACGCTCCGGAGGCGCACCTGCGCCGCTTCGTGCGCGGCGAGGGCAGTTGGCTCTACGACGAAAACGGGGCGCGCCTCTTCGATGCGGTGAGCTCGATTTGGACGACGATCCACGGCCACTGTCACCCGCGAATCTCCGAGGCGATTGCGAAGCAGGCCCATCTGCTCGATCACGCGACCGCCCTGGGAGCGAGCAATCCCGTCGCGGAGAGCCTCGCCGCTCGGCTCTGCGCGCTGACCGGAATGGGGCACGCGATCTTCGCCTCCGACGGTGCGAGCGCGGTCGAGACCGCGGTCAAGATCGCCCTTCAGTATTGGCAGAATATCGGGCAACCGCAGCGCACGCGCATCGTTCGACTGCGCGATTCCTACCATGGCGATACCGTCGGGGCGATGAGCTGTTCGAACATCGCCCTGTTCAACGAACGTTTTGCCGCGATCACCTTCGAAACGTTCGAACTCGGCAGCGTCGATCTCGCGAGCGACGACATCGCCGCGGTCATCGTCGAGCCGCTGGTGCAAGCGGCGGCCGGCATGCGCACCGTCTCGCGACATCGCTACGAGATGCTCGTGGGGATGACGCCGTTATTGATTTGCGACGAAATAGCGACCGGTTTCGGACGGACGGGAACGATGTTCGCCTTCGAACAGGCCCCGATTCGCCCCGACCTGTTGGTGTTGGGAAAAGGCCTCACCGGTGGGGCGCTCGCGCTCTCGGCGACCTTGGCGACCGATCGCGTGTACGAAGCCTTTCTCGGCGAGTATCTCGAGTTCAAGCATCTCTTTCACGGTCATTCCTACGCCGGTAATCCCATCGCCTGTGCCGCCGCGCTCGCGAGCCTCGCGCTCTTCGATGAAGAGCACACGATCGTCGCGGCGCTCTCGCTTTCCGCGTGCATTCGCCGCAGGCTCGATTCCCTGCGATTGCACGCGCTCGTTCGCGACGTGCGCGCGGTCGGCACGATGGTTGGAATCGAATTGCACGCCGAACGAATCGAACCCCGTGGATCCCTCACCCCGGCGTGGCGCGTCGCCGACGGGCTCTACCGCGCCGGACACTTCACGCGACCGATCGGGGACGTCATTCAATTCGTGCCTCCCCTCTGTTCGCGCGAAGAGCATATCGACGCGTTTTTCGATGCGTTGGTTGGGGAGTTGGGGCCGTGAGCTATCTCGAACGGGCGCGCGAGCAACTCGCGCGGATCGATGGAATGCATCGCCGTCGCTCGCTCGATCCTCAAGGGCATCCCGACGCGATCGATTTCTCCGGAAACGATTATCTCTCGCTCGCACGCGAGCCGCAGGTCGTCGAAGCGTTACGCCGAGCGCGGAGCGTGGGCTCCGGCGGATCGCGCCTTCTCGGCGGCCGTCACCGCGAGTATCATCTGTTGGAAGAAGAGCTCGCGCGGTGGTTGGGGCGCGAACGCGCGTTGTTGTTTTCGTCGGGATATCACGCCGCGATCGGTATCGCGCCGACGATCGGCGATCTCGTCGACCGCATCGACTCCGACGAGCTCAACCATGCGTGTTGGATCGACGGGATGCGGCTCTCGCGAACTCCGCGCGCGATCTTCGCGCACGGAAACCCGCCGATCGGCGACGGTCGCCCGCGCGCGGTCGTCAGCGAGAGCCTCTTTAGCATGGACGGCGATGCGATCGACGTCGCGCGTTATCGAGCGCTCCTCGGACCGCACGACGTGTTAATTCTCGACGAAGCCCACGCGCTCGGAGTCCTCGGCGAGCGCGGTGCGGGGTTGGCGTATGGCGTCGAAGACGAACGGATCTTGGTGATGGGGACGCTCTCGAAATCTTTCGGCTGTTTCGGCGGTTTCGTCGCCGGTGCCGCCGATGCGATCGAGTTGCTCGTCAATCGCGCGCGGAGCTTTATCTTCGATACCGCGATGCCGCCCGCGCTCGCAACGGCGGCGCGGATTTCGCTGATGCTCCTCGCCGGCGAGCTCGGCGATCGGCGCCGCGCGCACCTTCGCGAGACGTACGCCCACCTGCATGCGGGCCTGGCATCGCTCGGGATTGCGAGCCCGGCGGAGTTCTCGCCGATCGTCCCGATCGTCTTGGGCGGCGAAGAACGAGCGCTCGCCGTCGCCGCGCAATTGCGCGCGGGGCGAATCGAGGCACCCGCGATTCGCCCACCGACCGTGCCGCGCGGTTCGTCGCGCTTGCGCCTCTCGTTGCGCGCCGACCACCGCAAGGATCACGTCGATCTCTTGATCGAGCGCCTGCGCGCGGCGATGGCGTGAGCGCGCTACGCATCTTCGTAACCGGCACCGATACCGGCGTCGGCAAGACGCGCGCGACGGCGACGATCGCGCGCGCGCTCGCGGGGCTCGGGCGCTCGCCGCGGGTGCTGAAGGCCGTGCAGACGGGGCTGCCGCCGGGCGTGCCCGGAGATGCGGCGGAGATCGCGAGCCTCTCCGGCGTTGCGGCGGAGGAGATCGAACGCTTCGCGCTGCCCGCGGACCCGTTCTCCGCCTCGCTCGCGGCCGGCGTTCCACCGCCGCGCGCCGACGATCTCGCGCGCGCCATCGACCGAATCGCGGGCGATTTGCTGGTCGAGGGCGCCGGCGGCTTGCTCGTCCCGCTGAACGAGAAGGAAGCGCTTGCCGACCTCGCAGTGGCGGCGCGGCTGCGCCTCATCCTCGTCGTAGGGTTGCGCCTGGGCTGCATGAACCACGCGCTCCTGACGCTCGAAGCCGCGGAGCGGCGCGAACTCGCGGTGCTCGGCGCGCTCTTGGTCGCCTGCGACGCCCCGCCCGGCGACGGCTACCTCGCGGATGTCGAGCGCGTCTTGCAGGGAAAGACGAAGATTCTTGGCATTCTGCCTCATGAATCGCCGAGCGCGAGCGCCGTCGAGCGCGACGCGGCGGCGCTTCGAGCTCATCTCGCTCCTTTTTTGTAGAGAGGATCCGTGTCGCACCCTGCAATCGAACGCGCTCGCGAGCGCGTCATTCACGGTCGAGTCCCCGCCGACGCCGAGTTGCTGCGCGAAATTGCGGCGATTCCCGCCGAAGAGGTTCCCGCATTGCTCGAACTCGCGGACGCCGTGCGTACGGAGTATTGCGGCAACGGTATCGCCGTCGAAGTGCTCTACAACGCCAAACGCGGCGGATGCTCCGAGGATTGCAATTTCTGCTCGCAGAGCGCGCGTTTCGCAACCGACGTCGAACCGGAACCGCTCTCCGATGTCGAAGGTTTTCTCTCGGCGGCGCGCGACGCGCACCGTCGCGGAGCGACCGAATTTTGCATCGTCGTCGCGGTGCGCGGTCCCTCCAAGCGTATTCTCGAGCGCGTCTGCGAAGCGACGCGTCGCATCAAGGCCGAACTTCCGCTCACCGTCGCGGTCTCGCTCGGCATCCTGACCGAAGAACACCTCGTCGCGCTGGCGGCCGCCGGCGTCGATAAAGTCAATCACAATCTCGAAAGTTCGGAGCGATATTTTCCGAAAGTCTGCACCACGCATACCTTCGAAGAACGCTTGAAAACGGCGCGCGCGGTGAAGGCGCATCGTCTCGAACTCTGTTGCGGCGGGATCATCGGGATGGGCGAGACGGTCGAGGATCGGATCGATTTTTTAATGACGCTTCAGGAGTTGCGCCCCGAAGAGGTGCCGATCAACTTTCTCAATCCGCGCCCGGGTACGCCCTTCGGATCCTATTCCTTGCTCGAACCGAGCGAAGCGCTGCGCTTCGTGGCGATGGCGCGCCTCGCGCTTCCCGCGTCGCTCATTCGTTTTGCGGGTGGCCGCGAGGTGACGCTCGCGGGGCTCCAGGATCTCGGCATGCGTAGCGGAGCGAGCGGCATCGTTCTCGGCGATTACCTCACCACCGGCGGGCGGGCCGACGCGGAGGACTTCGCGATGCTCGACCGCTTGGGCTTCGAAGTTCTCGCCTAGCGGCGCGTCGACCACGAACCGAAGATGGACCAGCAGCAAACGCCATATTTTCAGGTGTTGATGGATTACGTCGACGCCGGCGTTATTCCGTTTCACACGCCTGGCCACAAACAGGGGCTCGGCATGGATGCGGCGTTTCGCGAATTCGTCGGCGATAACGTCCTCGCGATCGACCTCACGCAGATTCGCGGCCTCGACGATCTGTTGCAGCCGACCGAAGCGTTGGTCGCGGCGCAAGAACTCGCCGCCGAGGCCTACGGTGCCGACCAATCGTTCTTCCTCATCAACGGTTCCACCAGCGGTAACCAATGCATGATGATGGCCGCGCTCAATCCCGGCGAGAAAATCGCGCTTCCGCGTAACGCGCACAAGAGCGCGATGGGCGGGCTCATCATGAGCGGCGCGCGGCCAATTTGGATGCAACCCGAAGTCGACCAGACGCTGCACATGGATCACACCGTGACGCCCGAAACGGTGCGCGCGACGCTCGACGCGCACCCGGATACGCGCGCGGTCTATATCGTCAGCCCGACCTATTACGGCGTCGCCGCCGATCTCGAGGGAATCGCCGCCGTCGCGCACGAGCGCGGCATACCGCTGCTGGTCGACGAGGCCTGGGGGCCGCATTTCCATTTCCATCCGGCGTTGCCGCTCTCCGCGATGCAAGCGGGAGCGGATATGTGCATCAATTCCACGCACAAGATGCTCGGCTCGCTCTCCCAGACCGCGATGCTCCACGTGCGCGGAAACCGCATTCGGCTCGACCGCTTGAAGGCGGTGTACAAACTCTTTCTTTCGACCTCGCCGAACCTCGTGCTCGTCGCCTCGCTCGACGTCGCGCGCCGCCAGATGGCCGTCGAAGGGAGCGCGTTGCTCTCGCGCACCATCGAAATAGCGAACGACGCGCGCGCGCGGCTCAACGACATCAATAACGTCTATTGTTTCGGCGAGGAGTTGCAAGGGCGCCCCGGAGTCTTCGATCTCGATCCGACGAAGGTCACCGTAACGGTGAAAGATCTGGGCTACACGGGGTACGAAGCCGAAGAGATTCTACGGCGGCGCTACAACGTGCAAGTCGAACTCGCCGATCTGTTCAACATGCTCGCGCTCTTCACCATCGGCACCTCGCAAGAAGCGGCGGACGCGCTCGTGAACGGCGTCAGCGAGCTCGCACGGGAGGATCGGCCGCTCGATATTTTTTCGCCCTCGGGAGTTCTTGAACGGCGCTTGAAGAGTTCGAGCTATCTGTTGCCGTCGATCCCGCCGACCCGCATGCTGCCGCGCGATGCATTTCTCGCCGAAACCGAGTTCGTGCCCTTCCGGAGCAGCAAGGGGCGCGTCTGCGCCGAGGTGATCACTCCCTATCCGCCGGGAATTCCCGTGATTTCGCCGGGAGAAGAGTTGACGACCGAGATCATCGAATACCTCTTGTTGGAAAAGCGGGCCGGCACGAAAATGCAAGGTCCGTACGATGACGAGTTAAAGTTCATTCGCGTCGTTCGCTAAAACGGTTGGAGGTTCGGGGATGCCTTTTTGCTCTCAATGCGGTTCGGGTGTCAGCGGCGAACGCTGCTCGAATTGCGGTGCCGAAAATCCGCACTTCCGCGATCCGAACGACGAGATCGATCTCGCTCCGGCGCCGTCGGCGATCCCTCGCTCCGAGCAAGAACGCCCGCGCCCCTGGAACCTGATCGAGAGCTCGCTCGCGCTCGCATGGCCGCGCCTTCGGAAGCATCCGCTATGGTTCGTGATTCTCGCGACGATCTACATGCTGGCGATGGCCTACATGTTGCCGTTGAGCGCGTCGACGGCGAAGCCGCCGAGCACGCCGGCGGAGATCGGGCATCTGTACGGGCAACTCGCGCTGCCGATGTTGCTGGTACTCGTCGCTTCGTTCGCGATCCGGCTGTTGAGTTTAGGCGAAGCGGCGCGAGCGCGCATCGCCGAGTTCCGTTGGACGCCGGCTACGGCCGCGGCACTCATAGGCTGGTTGTTGCTCGCATTCGTCGGAGCCGCGGTCGCGATTGCGATCGTCATGGTGATCGTGCTCGTTCCGACGATACTCCTCGCGCTCTCGCATGCCGGTGCCGTTACCGCGCGCTCTGCTGCGAGCCCCGCGGTCATAGGGCTCGGCGTCGCGGTCGCCTTCGCAGCGATGCTGCCGTCGATCCTCTGGCTCGGCACGAAGTTCGCACTGCTCGAGCCTTCCTACGTGCTCGGCGATCGATCGAATCCTATCGGTGCCTCGTGGAAGCTCACCGACGGCTACTTCTGGGAGACCGCCGGTCTCTACGTTCTCTACATGCTCGTTTCGATCGGCATAGCGATCGTCACACTCGGCATCGGCAAGCTCCTCGCCTCGCTCACCCCTCTCCTCGCTCTGCTCGGCAATTTGCTGGAGTTCGGCGGGGGAATGTGGCTGCAATTTGCCATCGCCGAGGGCATGGTCGCGTGGGCGGCGATGCTGCGCGAGGCAAAAGGTGTGGGGCGGCAGGGGTGAGGATGACCTGTGGATAACCGATAAAAAACGTCTTCTGGAGGAAGTGAGGGCTCGCCACTTGGCGCTGAAAGCCGAATCCGTTTCCCCAAACTGGGAACTGACCCAACT
>JAJZVP010000106.1 GCA_021845615.1 bacterium
AGCGCGATGGTCGCCGAAGAGGCGCTCTTCTCGCTCGACGCTCCGATCCGCCGCCATTGTGCGCCCGACGTGCCCGCGATGGGCTACGCCGAACCGCTCGAACACGAATACATGTCGTCGCCGGCGAAAATTGCCGATGCGATGCGCGAACTCGCACGCTTTTAAACGAAAGAACGAAACCAGATGGCGACCACGATTACCATGCCGCAACTCGGTGAGACCGTCACCGAAGGGACGGTCGCGCAATGGCTCAAGAAGCCCGGCGATAGCGTCGAGAAATACGAAGCCTTCGTCGAAGTTTCCACCGATAAGGTGAACGCCGAGGTTCCCTCGCCGGTAACCGGAACGCTGCGCGAAGTGCTCGTTCAAGAAGGCGAGACCGTTGCGACCGGAACGCCGATTGCGGTGATCGACGAAGTCGGTGCCGCGACCCAGAGCAACGCGCACGGAACCGAACCGACGCAGCAAGTCGCCAACGCGGCGGCGGCGCCTGCGAAACCGAGTAACGGAAGCACCTCGCACGCCCCGGCGGCAGCGGCGCCCGCACCGGCGCCCGCGCGCCCGGCGGAGCTCGACATCGCCGGCCTTGAAGCGACGTTGCGCCTTGCGTCGCCCGCGGTGCGGAAACTCGCACGCGAGCACAGCATCGATATTCGCGCGTTACAAGGCAGCGGAACGAACGGGCGCGTCACCGCGCACGACGTGCTCACCGCGGCCCAAATGGGCCCCGCAGCTGCCGTCGGGCAAGCGATCGCCGTGGGCACGAACTTTGGCGCGACCGGCGCACCCGCGATGCCACCGACGCAGGCAAAACCACCGGCCGGCGGTACCTCGACCTACGGCGAGCCGATCCCCGGCACGACGATTCCGCTCAACCAAGCGCGCCGCATCATCGCCCAGCGGATGGTCGAGAGTAAGCACACCGCACCGCACGCGTGGTCGATGGTCGAAGTCGACGTCACCAATCTCTGGAAATGGCGCCAGCGCGAAAAAGATAAATTCGACCTCGAGACCGGCGGGCTCAAGCTCACGATGCTCCCGTTTTTCATCCGCGCGGTCGTCGAATCACTCGCCGCATTTCCGTTGATGAACGCGCGCTTCACCGATGAAGGCATCTACGTCAATAAGGACGTGAACATCGGCATAGCGATCGGTCTTCCCACGAACCTGGTGGTTCCGGTCGTGAAGCACGCCGACCAACTCTCCATCAAAGGGCTCGCGGTTGCATCGGCGCAGCTCATCGAGAAGGCTCGGAAAAATAAACTCGGGGTGGACGATCTCGCCGGCGGCACGTTTACCGTCAACAACAACGGTTCCAACGGCAGCATCGCCTCGGCGCCGATTATCAACGGCGGGCAAGCGGGCATCGTCACGATGGAAGCGATGGTCAAGCGCCCGGTGGTCACCGCCGACGATGCGATCGCGATCCGGTCGATGATGAACGTCTGCCTCTCGCTCGACCATCGCGTCGTCGACGGCTACGTTGCGAGCGGCTTCCTCGCCGATCTCAAGCGTCGCCTCGAAGCAATGGGACCGACCGGAATTTTATAGCAACTCGTCTCGCACTGCCCCATCGATCGACACCTCGATCTGTGGGCTCGAGCCTGCACACGATCATTGAAAACCGACGAGCTCAAGTGCTCTCGTCGGTTTTCTTGTCTCTGCGATGAGGCGGGGGCCCGAGATCCCTGCCCTCACAATCGGGGGTTTGAGGAGGTTGGGAGATCCCCTGTGAGTAGAGCTCCGTGCAAAGTTGCTCGGAGCTCTACGTTGCGGTACGAAGCGTCTAGCGCGAGGCTGGGGTTCAATAGCAGGTGCGGATGTTGAGAGAACTTCCTATCAGCGGTTTGAGGCTCATCGGCTTTATGACCTGAATGGTATACCCTCGTAAGAGTGTGCCGCGATCGCTGGGCTGCTTTCGATTGAGACTCGATATGCCCATCGACGACGCGACACGACCGATCATCGAAAGCGGCACCTTCGGGTCGCTGACCCCCTCGAACCACAGCGTTCCATTACGGTCCTGATAGAGCCATGCTAGCAAGGTGCCACCCTGAAAAATTGCCGCACTGTGCGTCACGTCATGTGCTCGATCGACCGTATCGACAGGTACGTTCTCGCCACGCTGGGAGACCGATCCGTAACATCGAATAGGTTTGCCTACGTGTGGGCGCACGCGCCCCTCTGATGCAGCGGCTCCAGCGTAACTCGTTCCAAGGAGTGCGATCAAGACGAGGGCTCCGATTGTGAGCGCAACGGTTCTCATGATGGCAAAGGTTTCGTAAAGCATGGCACCACATTAATCGCTTGCCCGAGATTTCCGCCCTGCTTTAGCGCCTGGACCTGCGACGGAGTTATCGGCGCGTCGAAATTCTTCCCGTAGGTTTTCACCCCAGCGACAAGTCGGCCAATGACCGGGATGCTCCCCGCAAGGACTTCGAACGCGTTTCCTGTGTACGACGGCGACTCGCCCAGGTACCACTGTCCGTTCTCGTCAACGTAGATGTATCCCATGGGACCCGACTCAGCACTCCCGCCGATCGGCGTCGTGGTGGCTGCCACGGTGAACATATCGACGACGGTGTGCGCTGCATCCGACGTACTCACCGGAACATTTTCTCCTAGGGCACTAATAGAATCGTGGCAATGCTCACCAGACGAAGGTGCGAGCATAGCGATGCACGATGAGATCGGCCGGCATGGTGGTCCTCCGGGAATGCCGATTGGAGAACCCGGATTTGTAGGATTGCAACCGATCACGCAATTATTCCATCCCGGGGGTGCGCCCATACCTGGAGGGTTACAGGCGTCGTGCCCGCCACTACCACCCGCCGGGCAATCCTTGTTTTGGCAGCTATTGCTTGATGCACACGTCCCGTCGATATGGGCGCGCGCGATGCCGCTCCCGCAACCTGGGCGCGTGGGCAGCGCAGTCGTACCCGCGCCGACGGGTTCGGCGGGGCGGTCGCCCATGCGGTGCACCGACGGTAAATGGATGCTGATGCGCGCAGCACCCGAGGCGGCGATCGACGGACAGTTCACCGAGATCGGAAGTCGGCCGGTCGATTGCGGAGTCGTTCCGCCGCTAAGCGACTGCATGTTGGCAGGGTTCTGAGCGGCGGGCAGCATGCCCCCTGCCCCGCCCGAACATGCGTTGAGCATCAAGGAAAGAAGCAGCGCGCCAATTGCGGCTGTTCGAAGACGTATCACGTAGAAAATCCTTCAATGAGGCAAAGAGATGGTAAGCCCGTCACGTTCTCGGGAGGGGCACCTTTCCATCAAGAAAACATTTCTCTCGCAACCGTTCAGTCGCTTGCTACACCACGCGAATGCGGTCGCGCGTGAAGCACCACAAACGCATCACCTCTACCGTCACGCGGTGTTAGATCGGGCGGAGCGCTGCGAGAACCCGCCTTACCCCCCCCCCGCCGCGGTCGCTCTCCGCGCTCACGCGGAGGATGCCCGCGCGGGCATCGCCACCGAATTGGTGCACGGATCGCAAGAGAGAAGAGGTTCAAACCAAATGGCTTGAACCTCTTCTCTACGATTTGTTTCTATCAGTGATTGCTATTAAATCTTATAATCGTGCGTGAAACACGACACGCGTATAATATTATGCGCTCCAAAACGTGCCTCTAAATCCAAAATTTCCTCAGGGGTTAATTCGACAGGTTCATAAAATGGCTTCTTACCTTTGAAATAGCGCCAACTTTCCGGAAGATATGAATACGATTTCTCGAGCTCATTTCCACTAAACAGAAAATAATAATCACCGATTCCGTTGAGAAAGAGCCACGCTTTTGCATCGCCTTGCTTTTCGGGAACAAAGGCCCATATATTGACGATGCTCGTTGAAACACGGTTGTCGTCTGGCATATTGTCCAACGAAAGCGTTAGTGAACGCGGCGATCCGTCGCAGACAGCCCCTGGGGTAGGGGGAACCACCGTCGGAAGCCGATACCCTCCAGACGTTGATATCGCCATAGCCAACAATGCGCTAGCCACCATTTCCTGCTCCTTTGTATTTATGAAGATAGCACTTATGGAGACGAAAGGAACTATTTTGCATTGACGCCTGAATATTTTTCCACTGTTGCCCGTTTAGTTGATAAGGCGAGGTCGTGGAATTCACTAGAGCCTCAACAATGGTCTGTAGCCCCGGAACGTTGTCAAAGAAACTCGTTAATCCGGCAATTCCGGTATCCGCAGCATTTCTCTGGAAGAAAATGTTATCATTTTCGGTTTGATAAACCCAGCCGTAGACCTCCTGGCCATTTCGAAACCCGTATATGTTGCCGATTGTGGTCCCCCATGAATTGCCTCCCGGCAAATTATCGTTCCCAATCTCATCTATCGCCGGAGAATCGTCGCATTGCCCTTGAATGGGAGCGTATACTGGTGCCGTCGCGATGCACGATGAAATCGGTTGGCACGGCGGTCCTCCGGGAATGCCGATTGGAGAACCCGGATTTGTAGGGTTGCAACCGATCACGCAATTATTCCATCCCGGGGGTGCGCCCATACCTGGAGGGTTACAGGCGTCGTGCCCGCCACTACCACCCGCCGGGCAATCCTTGTTTTGGCAGCTATTGCTCGCTGCACACGTCCCGTCGATATGGGGGCGCGCGATACCGTTACCACAACCTTGGCGCGTGGGCAGCGCAGTCGTACCCGCGCCGACGAGTTCGGCGGGGCGGTCGCCCATGCGGTGCACCGACGGGGTATGGATGCCGATGCGCGCAGCGGCCGAGGCGGCGATCGACGGACAGTTCACCGAGATCGGAAGTCGGCCGGTCGATTGCGGAGTCGTTCCGCCGCTAAGCGACTGCATGCTGGCGGGGTTCTGAGCGGCGGGCGGTATGCCCCCTGACCCGCCCGAACACGCGTTGAGCACCAGAGAGAGCAGCAGCGCACCGAGCGCTGCGGTTCGAAGACGTATCACGTAGAAAATCCTTCAATGAGGCAAAGAGATGGTAAGCCCGCCCCGTTCGCGCCAGGGGGGGGGGGGGGCACCTTTACATTAAGGAAACATTTCTGGCGTGTTGTTCGGCTGCTCGTTCCCGGGAGCTCCGGGGTGCTGGGAATTGGAAGCAAGCGATGTGCGAGAAGAGCCCATCGTACTGCCTGCGACTGCGCAGATCTCGCCGATGAGTTCGCGGGCCACACGCGCTCGTCGCCCTATCCCATTCAGTTAGCAGCGAGCGTGCATACGAAACCTGCCACGATCCTATTCCGGCCCACAGTCCCAGAGAGCGACCGTCACGCGTCCGATCGCTCGTCTCGAGTCTCGCCGAATTTGGCGGCCGTCTCACCAGCGTAGAAACCGTATTGCCCCTTGATATGCTCCCAGCCGGGCTTTGGATCGTCGTAGATCCAAGCCACCCGCTCCGTGCGATCGCCGCCATCCTCGAAGTCGACGTAGAAGCATCGGCCCTTGTAGGGGCAATGGTATTCGTTTGCGGTGGTCTTCAGAACCCGTTGCTCGACCGCGGCGGGATCGATATACCAGTTCCCCTCGACCTTGTGATATTGATCCGCACGCGCCTCAGCGATCGTACGTCCGGTACGTACATCGCGGATAATTAATTTCTCACCAGTCTGCGTCATGAACCAATACTACTCCAGCAACCGCGAAAATACTGTGAGCGCGCTTACGCCGCGCCCATCTTCGGAAAGATCGTCGCGAGATTGGCGTCGGCGTCGACGGCGACCTCAATCGCTCCGCCGCGCGAGGTCAGCAGCGTCGTCACGCCGGGGCCATGCCCGGCGACGAACGAGCGGCCGTGGACGACCGCGCCGATCGTGATCGATCCCTGCCGATAGATGCGCCCGAACGAGTTGTCGGCGTCGACGATTGCAACGAGATCGCCCAAGCGAAGATCGCGCAGGCCGTAGCGCTCGACCATTTCATCATCGAAGCATTGAATGTCGTAATCTCCGCGCACCACCGTCGAACGTCCGAGCCCGCTCCCCATCACCGCGGCGGGAACGATCTTCGCAACGCGCGCGTGGACGCGCCCTTTCTGCACCTCGATGCCCCATGCTTCGAGCAACTCGGGATCGGCATTAAAGGCGCGGACCTCGGGCGCATCGAGTAAGCGCAGGCCAAGCCCGCAACTACGCACTTGGACGGCATCGCCGATCGCCATCTTCTCCATGCTCTCCGGCTCGAAATCCGCGATGACGTGTTCGACGCCGCCGTGCGTTCCGGTGACGCGCCCGAGCGCGCCCTTCGCATCTCCGGAGAGTACGCGCACGCGATTACCAATGCAGGACATCGCGTTAAACGCAATGTTGAGCCGATCGTCGTTGTTGCGCATGCTGACCGCCGGTTCGATATGGTCGGCGAGAAAGGCGAACGCTCCGTCGCCGATGCGCACGTTGGGATTGATGCCGCCGACGCTGGGCAGCACGAAGGGGTCGCCTTCCGCGCTCACGTCGTAGATGCCCGAGTTGATGAGGGCGGGGGCGACGACCCCGGCAACGACGGTAACGACGAGCTCCTCGCGGTTGGTGCGCAATTTCATGGCTGGGGTCGAGTCCTTTCACGGCAATCAGGGTTCGGGAACGGAGGCCGCGAATGAGTGAGATCGACCACCATGCCCGTTGTACAGATTCGCAAGCACTTCCGATTCGAAGCCGCGCACGCACTTCCCCACCATGCGGGCAAATGCGCGCGCATGCACGGGCATTCGTATCTCCTCGAGGTCGCGCTGCGGGGGCCGCTCCAAGAAGCCGGAGCGGCGACCGGCATGGTCGCCGATTTCGAGAGCATCACCTCGGTCGTCGGGCGCGAGATCGTCGATCGCCTCGACCACAGCACGCTCAATGAGTTCGTCGAGAACCCGACGGCGGAGAACGTTCTCCTCTGGATCCACAGCCGCATCGCGCCCGCGTTACCTCAGCTCGACGAACTCGTCCTGTGGGAGACGCCGACGGCGTGCGCGGTGCTTCGCTGCGACGACCTACGATGAATCGAACCGCGCCGACACCCACGATTCACCTCACCGAGATCTTCTATACGCTCCAAGGGGAAGGCACGTGGGCGGGAACGCCAGCCGTTTTCATTCGCCTCGCCGGCTGCAACCTCGCCTGCGATTTCTGCGACACCGATTACGCGCTGCGCTCCTCGGCGAACATCGACGAGATCGTCGCGCGCGTGGACGAACTCGGCGGTGCGTGCCCGATGGTCGTCCTTACCGGGGGCGAGCCTCTCGCTCAAAGCGTGACGCCCGCGCTCGTCGACGCGCTGCGCGCGGCGGGGCGGCGCGTTCATATCGAAAGCAACGGGACGATTTTCGTCGAGCTGCCGCGCGACGTCTGGCTCTGCGTCTCACCGAAGGAGCGCGTCGATCCGCGCATGGCGCGACGCGCCAACGAAGTGAAGTTCATCGTCGATCGGCGCGTGCCCGAAGAGC
>JAJZVP010000107.1 GCA_021845615.1 bacterium
TACGACGGCCTGCGGGCGAGCCTCGATGGATTGGGGCGTTCGTTGCTCGGGCAGGTCGGTATCATCGGCAGCCTCCTCTATGCCTCGCTCTATCTCGTGCGCTCCGCGCTTCCCATCGCCGCAGCGTTCGTCTGGTTCCACGCCCTTTCGACGGGTTCGGGCGGCTGGTTTGAAATGGCGATTCTGCTGACGCTCGGTGCTGCGGCTCCGACGCTCGCGTTTCTATCCGCTGCGAGGGCGGTCGAACGCCCGCGGGGAGTGCCGCAACCGCCGGCTGCGCCGTTCGCCGTCGCTCTCGGGCTCTGGGCGGCGTATTCGGGCATCCGCGGCGGGCTACGCTGGCGGGGGCGGGGGATAGGCCGGGCGAACCCCCGGCCGCTGTGACTCCTCCCCACCTGCAGATCGCGCTCGACGGCCCCGCCGGTTCCGGAAAGACGACGGTCGCCCGTCGCCTCGCCGAGCGTCTTGCGTTGCTCTACCTCGATACCGGCGCGATGTACCGGGCGCTCGCCGTGCTCTCGCTGCGGGAGCGGGTCGATGCGGATAACGAGCCCGCGTTGCTGCGGCTGCTCGAAGCGCGCCCCATCGAGATTCGGCTCGAGCCGGGAGCGCCGATGGGCTTCGTCGTGCTCGCCGGCGGCGAGATGCTTTCTGAGAGCGAATTGCAGGCGAATGCGGCGAGCGTCGTCGTGTCGACGATTGCGGCGCACCCCCGCATCCGCGAACGGATGGTCGCCAAACAACGCGAGATCGCTCGCCTCGGCCCGGTCATCATGGCGGGTCGCGATATCGGTACGGTCGTCCTCCCCGACGCGCAGCTCAAAATTTTTCTCACGGCGAGCATTAGCGCGCGCGTCGCGCGTCGCAAGGCACAATTCGCCGCCTCGGGTACCGCGATCGACGCGCACGCGCTCTTCTCGGAATTGGAAGAACGCGATCGGCTCGATGAGTCGCGCTCGAATTCGCCGTTGCAAATATCGCCCGACGCGCACGTGATCGATTCCAGCGAACTCGGCGTCGATGAGGTCGTCGCGAAGATCGCCGCGCTCGCGAGTGCCGTGGCGTGACGGCGTTCTACCGGTTCGGGCGCGGCCTCTGTCGGCTCGCACTGTTACCCTGGCGCGTCCGGGCGCTCGGCATCGAACGCGTTCCGACGACCGGGCCGCTCATCGTGGCGGCGAATCACGTTTCGTATCTCGATCCGCCGGTATTGGGGATATTTCTTCCGCGGATGCTGCATTATATGGCGAAGCGCGAATTGTTTGCGGTGCCGGGACTCGGCGCTGCGATTGCGGCGGTCGGCGCGTTTCCGGTCGACCGCGGCGGAAACCCGATGAGTGCGATTCGGCGCTCCGTCGAGGTATTGCGTGAAGGGAAAGCGGTCGCGATCTTCCCCGAAGGACGGCGGAACGCCGACGGGAGCGCACCGATACAATCGGGAGTCTCCCTGCTCGCATCGCTCGCACGCGCCCCGGTCGTTCCTGCCTGTATCGTCGGGACCGAACGGGCGCGGGAGTTCGCGCGCATCACCGTCGTCTACGGCGAGCCGCTTCGCGATGCGTGCGAGAACGGGCTCGCGCGGAGCGATATCGAGCCGTTCGCGCGGCGCGTGATGGCGGCGATTCGCGCCTTGCGCTCCGAGGCGGCATGAGCGCGCCGCCGATCGATGCGGCGCTGATATCGTTCGAGCGTCGGTTGCGCGAACGGGTCGGCGAACACCGCTGCGGCGATCTGCTGCGGGAGGCGCTCGACTATCACTTCGGTTTCGGCGCGTTCGGCCCGACGCGCGTCGGGAAACGCCTCCGTCCGCAACTGCTCTTTCGCGCGGCGTTCGCGCTCGGGGCGAAGCTCGAAGCCGCCCTCGACGCCGCAGTCGCCGTCGAAATCCTTCACAATTATTCGCTCGTTCACGACGACATCGAAGATCGCGACGAGCTGCGTCACGGTCGCCCGACGCTCTGGTCGCGCTACGGCATCGCGCAAGCGATCAATGCGGGGGACGCGATGTGCGCGGTGAGCTTCCTCGCGTTGACGCAGAGCGAGGAGCGGCTCGGCGCGCGAGGGACGCTCGCCGCCGTACGGACGCTTCACGAAGCGCATCGGGCTATGTGCGACGGACAGGCGCGCGATATCGCCTTCGAATCCCGCGACGCGGTGGCGTTCGACGAATATCTCGCGATGATCGCCGGCAAGACCGCCGCGCTCTTCGGTGCTTCGTGCGAGTTGGGAGCCCTCTGCGCCGACGCCGAGGCCCCGACGGCGGAGCGCGCGCGTGAATTTGGCCGCGAATACGGCATGGCGTTTCAAATTCGCGACGACATGCTGGGAGTATGGGGTAACGAAGCCGAGACCGGAAAACGCGTCGCCGGGGATCTCGCGCGGCGCAAGTGGAGTTTCCCGATCGTTTGGGCGCTCGCGCAATCCGAGGGCACCGCGCGCCGTACCGTCGCCGAAATGTATGCAAGCGGCCGCAGCCTCGGCGGCGACGAGGTTGAAGCGGTTCGCGACGCGCTCGACGAACTCGGTGCTCGCCCGGCGTGCGAGCGTGCCATCGCGCAACGCCTGGACGCCCTCCATCGTTTCGGCGATGATGATCTCTATCGGTTTGCCGCCGATTCTCTTCGCTAGGAAAGGACCATCGACCGCGTGATTACTCTTCCTCCATCGTTTCGCGATCGCATCGAGGCAATCGCTCGGCCGCTCCTCTACATCGTCCTCGCGTTCGGGCTCGTCCTTCGTCTCGCGTTCATTCGAGAGAACGGCTTTTCAAACGATATCGCGGCGTTCGCTTCCTGGGCGATCACCTTAGCGACGCATCCGCTCTCGCAGTTCTACGGAAGCGCGGGCTTCGCCGATTATCCCCCGGGGTATTTCTACATCTTGCGAGCGATCGGCGTCTTGTGGGCGCACCTCTTCGCCGCGCACGACGCGCGGGATGCCGTCCTCTATCTGCTCGTGAAGGTCCCGGGCATTCTCGCCGATCTCGGCATCGGCGCCTTGCTCTTTGCAATCGTCGCTCGGCTCGGCGGCAAAGCGCTCGGGTTGCTCGCCGCCGTCCTTTACGTCCTCAATCCGGCGACGATCTTCATCTCGGCGATCTGGGGACAGGTCGACGCCGTCGCCGGCTTTTTCGCGTTGCTTGCAGTATACGCGTTGCTGCGGAGCGGCGACGAAGAGAGCGGCACGATGCGCTGGTCGCTTCTGGCATGGACGGCGTTCTCGTATTCGCTGTTGATCAAACCGCAGGCCGCGGTGCTCGCCCCGCTCTTGCTCGCCTACGCGTTCGTGGGAACGAAGTGGCGCGCGACGAGCCTCCGTGCGGCGGGAGCGGGCATCATCGCCGCCTTCGGGCTCGCTTGGCTCGTCACGTTGCCCTTCCACCCCGCGCTCGATCCCATCGCCGTACTCGTATGGCTCTACCATCAATATCAATTCGCCGCGAGCGTCTATCCGGTCAATTCGGCGAATGCGATGAATCTGTGGACGATCACCGCGTCGTTCTGGCAATCGGACTCGGCGACCATCTTCGGTCTTTCGCAAGGGCTTTGGGGCATCGGGCTCGTCGTCGCCGCGACGGCGTTGGTGACCTGGCGGTATCTGCAGGAGCGCACCGAGGGAGCGCTGCTCGAAGCGGCGGCGATCGCGCTGCTGGCGTTTTATATGCTCGCGACGCGCATGCACGAGCGGTACAGTTTCGATGGAGTTCTCTTTTGCATAGCGGCGATCGGCGTTGCGAGGCGCTACCTGTGGGGCGCGATCGTCCTATCGATCGTGCTCTTCGTCAACCTGCAGTACGCCTATGCGTACCTCCGCGTCATGACCGACCATACGCCCGGCATCGACGCGACGAATATTTGGCCGGCCGTCACGCACCCGCTTTCGTTGATCGCGGTGCTGGCGTTCTTCGCGCTCAGTTACGCTTTTCTCTCGATATCGGGAGAGAGCGAACCCGGCAAACGCGATGCAGATCCTTCGGTCGATGCGCTCAAGGAGTGGTTCGCTCGCGGCGCGCGGCGTTGGTTCGCTCCCCGCAACGGGTTGGCCGCGCTCGCCTGGCCGCTCGATTACCTGATTTCCGCGGGGTTGACCGTCGCCAGCTTCGTCCTTTCGTTCGTCAATTATTGGAAGCCCGGCCAGAAAATTTTCGACGAGATCTACTTCGCGCGAGCCGCCGAAGAGTATCTGCGTAACGTTCGTATCTACGAAAACACGCACCCGCCGCTGACGAAGCTGCTCATCACGGCCTCGACGTGGCTCTTCGGCGGACTTCCGCGCGGGGATAACGCGCACGGGTGGCGCTTCGTCGACGTCCTCTTCGGCGCGCTGGTCATTCCCATCGTCTACGCATTCGCGCGGCGCGTCACCCGTTCGACCCTCTTCGCGACCATCGCGACGACGCTCTTCCTCTTCGACGGCATGCATTACGTGCAGTCGCGCATCGCGACGCCCGAAGGGATCGTCATCGTCTTTTCGGTCGCCGCGGTCTATGCGTTCTATCGTTTCTGGATCGCCTCGCAGGTGAACGAACGGCAGCACGTCGATCTCCCGTGGTGGGCCTATCCGGTGACGATCGCTATTTCGTTGGGAATCGGTTCGATTTTCGGGGCGTTCTACGGCGCGATTTTCACGAAGCTCAATCCTCTGGCGAACCCAACCGTTACGACGATCGCCGAGATTCTGATCGCCCTCTACGTTGCCGTCGGCCTTTACCTGCTGGGGCGGCTCGTCGTGCTTCCGAAAATCTTCGGCGATGGCCGAAGGGAGTTCAGCTTCCCCGACGGTTCGATCGCGCTGGTCGGCCCCGATGGGATTCGCGTCGAGAGCTTCGACGGCGGTCGCATCGAGCCCGACCGAAAGACGCCGATTCGTGGCTCGCAGACGACGGTAGAGAATGGGGCGCTCGTCGCGCGGATCGAACCGGGCGTCGAGTTCGAATATCGCCGCGACGGCAGCGTGCGGTACGCAACGCCCGACGGCGCCGTGCTCTACACCGGGAATCGTATCGAAAGCGATGCCGGCGAACGTGAGGATGGCCGGAGCGCGGGGTGGTGGCTGATCGCCTTTACCGTCGCCCTAGGGTGCCTCATCGCCAGCAAGTGGTACGGCGTCATGGGCTTCGGCGTGAGTTGGCTGGTGCTGATTCTCGTCGCCTCGCAACGGTTCTGGAGAAAGAAGATCGCACTCTGGGGGAACCCGCGAGGTTTCCGGCTCGACGTCGCCCTGCTCTCGATCGTCTTTATCAGCATGACGGTCTATATGTTGGCGTGGGTTCCCGATATCGCGCGCAACGCGAAGTCGGTCAACGAGATCCACAATTTCAACGACGTCGTCTATCGGCAGTACACGATGTTCGAGTACCACGATCACCTAAAAGCGACGCATCCCTACTCTTCGAAGTTCTGGGAATGGCCGCTCGATATGGTGCCGGTCGCGTACTATTACAAAGATCTACGGAAGAACCCGGCGGACCCGAACGGCTGCTGCGTACGCGAGATCACCTCGATGCCCAACCCGTTCATCCTGTGGTTCGGCCTGATCGCCATACCGATCGTCGGAGTTCTTGCCTGGCGAGAGCGACATAAAGGCTACGCCTTGCTGGTGCTCGACTACCTCCTGCAATGGTTGCCGTGGTCGCTCTCGCCGCGTATCGCCTTCGAGTACCATTACTACGTCGATATTCCGCTCATCTGCATCTGCAACGCCATCGTGCTGCAACGGCTCTGGCAATGGGGCGACCGACAGCAGGAGACGAAGAAGATGCTCGCTCGCGGGCTCGTCGGGGCCTACGTTTTGCTCGTCATCGCCGGCTTCATCTACTTCTTCCCGATCCTCTCGGCGACGCCGATTACCTGGAGTCAGTGGTACCAGCGCATGTGGTACCCGAAATGGATCATCGGGCCGGGGTAGCGGGCGGGCTGAGGGCGAATCCCTAGGGCATGTCGGGTCACAGTAAATGGCACAATATCCGCCTGCGCAAAGGCAAGGTCGACGCGCAGCGCGGTGCCCTCTTCACGAAACTCAGCAAGGAGATCATCCTTGCGGTGCGGGGCGGTTCGCCCGACCCCGAGGCGAATTACCGTCTCAAGATGTCCGTCGAGAAGGCTCGCGCGAACAACATGCCGCGCGAGAATATCGCGCGCGCCATCGCGCGTGGGGCCGGCTCGGGCAACGAGCGCGAGATCGAAGAGATTCGCTACGAAGGCTACGGCCCGCACGGGCTCGCCGTCGTCGCCGACGCGGCGACCGATAATCGCAACCGCACCGCCGGCGAACTGCGCTTCCTCTTTCAAAAGCACAAAGGCGCGCTCGGCGAGACCGGGAGCGTCGGCTGGATGTTCGACCATCTCGGCATTCTTGAAGTCGATGCGGCCGGCCGGGAGGAAGATGCGTTTCTCGAACGGGCGCTGGTCGATGGGGTCGTCGATATCGAATTCGGCGATCCGACGGCGACGGTATATTGCGAGATCGAATCGCTGCGCAACGTTCGCGAGGCGCTGAGTGCGGCCGGGATGACCGTCCGCGATGCCTATCTCGGCGTGCGGGCGAAGACGCCGATGACGTTGGAGGGCGAGCGCCTCGGAGAAGCGCTCGCGTTTTACGATGCGCTCGAAGAACATCCCGATATCGTGCGCGTCTTTATCAATCTCGATGCCAGCGAAGCGGCTCTCGAAGCCTTGGCGGTGGGATGAAGCTCGCACCCTCGTTGCTCTCGGCGAACTTCGCGCGAATCGGTGAGGAGATCGCTGCGGTCGTCGATGCGGGAGCCGATTACCTGCACCTCGACGTCATGGACGGTCGCTTCGTTCCGAATATTACCTGGGGACCGAAGATCATCGGGGATCTCCGTCCGCTGACGAAGCTTCCGTTCGACGCGCACCTGATGATCGTGGAACCCGAGCGCTACGTCGAAGCCTTCGTCGCCGCGGGCGCCGATATCGTCACCTTTCATCTGGAGGCAACGCCGCACGCGCAGCGCTTGCTCGCGCATCTGCGAAGCCTCGGGGTGAAAGCGGGAATCGCCCTCGATCCGCAGACGCCGATCTCCGCCCTCGTCGATATTATCGAGGATTGCGACTTGCTGCTGATAATGAGCGTGAATCCGGGCTTTGGGGGGCAGAGTTTCTTACCGAGATCGTTGGCGAAAATTCGTGAAGCGCGCGCGTTGGTCGCGCAACGCAATCCCGGCTGCGAAATCGAGGTCGACGGGGGGATCAACGCGCGGACGCTTCCGCTCGTCGCAGAGGCGGGGGCAGATATCGCGGTTATGGGATCGGCGGTCTTCGACGGTCTCGATCCCGCCGGGCAACTCCGCGCGCTGCGCGCGTCGCTCGCGACGTAAGGTATGGCGCTCTCCGAGAATGCAACGATCGCGGCGATTCGCGAAGAGCTCGGCGA
>JAJZVP010000009.1 GCA_021845615.1 bacterium
CGGCGATGCAATTGCGCTACCTGCAGACCCTCACCGAGGTCGGCGGCGAACACAATTCGACGATCGTCTTTCCAATGCCGATCGATCTGATTAAGCCTTTCCTCCAAATCGCGCAGAAGCACGCCGACGCGTTGACCACGAAACCGAACGGCGCTCCGGCGTAGCGGCGCCCGCTCGGCGGCTGCCGAAGAAGGGGAGCATGGAGCAGCATCTCTCCGGGAATCCTCACGGCGGCGACCGTATCGCCGAAACGCTCGTCGCGCGCGGCGTACCCCGGTTGTATACGCTCTGCGGCGGGCACATTTCGCCGATCCTCACTGCCGCGAAGGCGCGCGGCATCCGCGTGGTCGACGTCCGCGATGAGGCGAGCGCGCTCTTCGCCGCCGATGCCGAGGGGCGCCTCACCGGCATCCCCGGCGTCGCTGCGGTGACGGCGGGGCCGGGGCTCACCAACGCGATTACTGCAGTCGAGAACGCGCGGCTCGCGCAATCGCCGCTCGTCCTTCTCTGCGGCGGCGTTCCGACCGCACTGCGCGGGCGTGGCGCGCTGCAAGATATCGATCAGCGCGCGGCGATCCTTCCGCACGTGAAACGGGCGATGCAGGTACGGCGCGTCGCCGATTTGCAGCCGGCGCTCGAAGCAGCTTTTGCTGCGGCGAGTGGCGGCGTTCCCGGCCCCGTCTTCCTCGAAGCGCCCGTCGACCTGCTCTACGACGAGGCGACGATTCGCGGGTGGTACGCCGAGGCCTCGAGCAAGGGAAGCTCGCTTCCCGAGCGCGCGCAACGCTGGTACCTGCACCGTCATGTAGAGCGGCTCTTCGCCGGCTCGCATCGCGCGCGTCAGCGTCAGAGCGAGATCGCGTCTCCGGAAGCGCCGCGTGCCTCGCAGGCGAGCCTTGCAGCGGCGATCGCCGCGTTACGGCGTGCGGAGCGGCCGCTCGCCGTCGTCGGTAGTCAGGCGCTCTGCGTGCCCGCAAACGCGCAGCGCCTCGTTGACGCGATCGATGCGTTGGGCATCCCGCTCTATCTTTCGGGGATGGCGCGCGGCTTGCTGGGGCGCGAACATCGCCTGCAAATGCGTCACAAGCGGCGCGAGGCGTTGCGCGAAGCGGATTGCGTGCTGCTCGCCGGCGTTCCCTGCGATTTTCGGCTCGGCTACGGCGGTGATATTCGGCGACGCAGCGGCGTGATTGCCGCGAACCGCAGCCGTGCGGACGCCACCCTCAATCGAAAGCCGACGGTCGCCGCGATCGGCGACGCGGGAAGCTTTCTCGAGGAACTCGCTGCGGCGGGCGGGTGGGGCGAGGGGAGGCACGCCGATTGGATCGCGCGGTTGCGCGCGCGCGATGACGAACGCGAACGCGAGATTCTCGCTACCGCGCAAGCACGCGGCGAGTACGTAAACGTCGTCTCGCTCCTGAGATCGATCGACCGCATTGCGGGCGAGCGCGCGCTCTTCGTCGCCGACGGCGGCGATTTCGTTGCGACGGCTTCCTACGTGGTGCATCCGCGCGCGCCGTTGAGCTGGCTCGATCCCGGCGTATTCGGAACGCTCGGCGTCGGAGCGGGCTTCTCGCTCGCATCGGCGCTCGCTCGGCCCGAGAACGAGATCTGGGCGATCTTCGGCGACGGCGCCGTCGGCTATGCGCTCGCGGAGTTCGACACCTTCGTGCGGCATCGCATTGGGCTCGTCGCCGTCGTCGGCAACGATGCGTGCTGGTCGCAGATCGCACGCGAGCAGGTGAAGATGCTCGGCGACGATGTCGGCACGGTGCTCGCACGAACGGCGTACCACGAGGTCGCAGCCGGGTTCGGCGCGCTCGGTATCCTCGTGCGCGACGAAAGCGAGATCGAGCCCGCACTGCTCCGGGCGCGTGAGGCCGCGCGAAACGGCATCCCGGTTCTCGTCAATGTGTGGCTGGAACGAAGCGCGTTTCGCGAGGGCTCGATCTCGATGTAAGCCAGCCCTTGTTTGTTGCTCGCGAGGGTGTTATAACCAAAGCAAGCAGCCGCGTGACGGCAGTTGGAGGCCCCGTGAGCAAGAGCGATGTCCGGCGCTTGGCCGCGTCCGTTGCCGCTGCGGCGACAATCGTGTTCCTAGCGGGGAGCGTGCCGCGTTCGAACGCGTTCGTTCCTACGACGATCTCTATCGTGCAGGCGATGGCCGGCGCGCTCGGCGGAAGTGCGCGAATCGCGCAGATCCGGACGCTGTTCTTCGAATGGCACGTCCTCGACGGTCAGCAGACGCAGCAAGACGCCCGAGAATGGATGACCGCCGACGGTTACGATCGTTTGGAGGTGCTGACGACCGGTATGCAAGGCGCGCCGGTTTTGCGCGTCTTTACTCCGGGCGCGACCCGAGAGAGCGTATCGGTCACGGTGACGGCATCGAATCGCTACGTGCCGGGATCGCGTGCGCGTGTCTGTTCGTCGCAGGCGACCGGTGCGCTCTGCGTTCTCCCGAACGAGCTCTTTTTCGATACCGTCACTCCCGGTGGCGCGCACCCCAGCGAACGCATTGCCGTGAGCGAGAGCGGCTATAACGGTGGGTTCGTCGAGAGCGATACCTGTGCGGGCATCGCGACGATCTCTGCAAGCGCTCCGGCGATCTCGCCGGGGGCGTATACGGTGACGCCTCGGCACAGCGGTACCTGTTCGATAACGTTCGCATCGTCATCGCCGCAGGGATGGGTGCTCGAAGGCGATCAGGGCTGGCCGAGTGGGAATAGTACGGGCGCGATGCAAGGCCCCGATCTCTCGCGCGAGATTTCCTATGTGTACTGGATGACCTTTGCCTATCTCCATGCGGGAGGTTTGCCGGGTTCGGTTCGCTACGTTCCCGTTCACGGCTCCGATGAATACGAACTCGAGATGCAACCGCAGGGCGGCGAGCCGATCGTTGCCGAGGTCGACGAAAAGACGTTTCTCCCCGACAAATTCGAGATCGGGAGCGATCCGATGAAAATGATCGTAACTCCAAGCGCTTGGAAGGCGACCGATGGAGTGCTTTTCCCGACAAAAATGGACGTGCAACTCGATAATCTCGGGCTGCATATGGACTACGCACTCGTTCGCGCCCGTCTCAACGATCGCTTCAAAGCGTCGCTCTTCGTGCAACCGGTACCGGCTCTCTGACCACTGCTATTATGAAAGGCTCGACGATGAAACGTTTTTTCGCACTCTGCGCACTCGCACTCGCGCCCTCACTCGTTCACGCTCAGTCGCTCGGCGGTTCCTTTCGTCCCGCTTTCGTCGAAGGCAACATTCGCTCGGGAGAGACCGGGAAACCGTTGGTCGGAGCGAAGATCGACGTCGTTGGGGCGAAGCTTTCGAAAAAGGGAATCAAGGAGCAGGCCGGCTGCGGCGCCGGCTTTGCGATGAGCGCCGCGAACGGGAGCTTCGCGGTCGGCGTCGGAGAAAATAATCTCTGCGTTACCAAGAAACACCCCGTCAACGGCAGTTACTACGTCACGGTAGCAAAACGCGGCTACCTGCCGCAGACACGGCTTATCGATTTTGGAAAAATCCGCGGAAACGAGGTTGGGCCACTGCAATTCATGCTGACGCCGACCCACGCGGCGATCGTCGGTCAGGTCTTCGTGGGTGGGAAGCCGTTGCCGTACGCCTACGTCTTCGTGGTGAAGAATCCTTACGCGTTCGTGCTGCACCCTCCCAAGGGACATCTTCCGGTGCTCGCGAGCGAGACCCCGATGATCCGCGCCGATGGTTATGGGAAATTTACTATTCCCATCTCGCCGGGCGACTATTACGTTTTGGCGAATAAGGCCGGGTATCAGCTCGCGACGAAAACGGTCAATCCGCTTGCAGTTCAAATGTACGCCCGACTGACCGCGAATCCGTACGCCGGCGCAATGATGAAATCGCGGCTCGCCGCGCTCGAGCAGCCGCAGCTCGGTGTCGCCGTGCACGTTCCCAACTTCGGGAATGCGGTGGCGAGCTTAAATATGATGGCTGCATCGGGTTCGGCAGCTTCCCGACATCTGGTGTCGGTCAGGCAATTGGCCTTTCGACCGATCGAATTTCGGGTGAGCGGTGCGGCGCGCTCATCGCCGAATAATGTGTTGTTTTTCACCGCGCTTGGGGCGTATAACGCCGACACCGGCCGATACGAGCTCTCCATCGTACGCTCTCGCGTTCAACTCGGTGCGCGGAAAAGCGATCCGTTCGTTTCGCATATTAAGACCTTCAATATGTTGCTGTACGGAATTCCGTCGCGTGCCGGATGCCGTCATAAGCCCGGGTATATCGACGTCTACCACTGCGGAAACGCCATTTTCTCGTTTACCGACGAAACGGCTACTCCGGGGCGGCTCTATTACTATTACATTGAAGAAGCATCGCCCAACGTGGTGGGAACGAACGGACGCGTGAACGCCGTGCAGGCGGGCACGCCCTACTCGAACGGTGTGCCGATAGAGACTCACTAGAAAAGCGCGTCGAATCTTCCTGCCGTTTTCACGCGTGGTGCCCAAAATAAACCCATGGATACGCGAACGAGGCGTCTAGCGACGGTAGCGGCAGGGTTTCTGCTGGCCGTTGCCGTGGCGTGGCTTCTGCGCCCGGCGCTGCTCGCTATCGTCCCGTCGGTGCTCTACGCGATTTTTACGTGGCCGTTGGTGCGGCGCTTGCGCAGGTTTTTCCCGAAGATCCTCGCCGTCGTCATTGCAAACGCCGCGCTCGCCGTGCTCGTCGGGAGTGCTTTGTTCTTCTTTGGGCCGATGCTCTACACCCAGGCAGTCGCGCTTATCGCGACGATCCCCGATGCGGCTCGTGCGACAATATTGCAGGTCCCGCCGATGGTGCGCGAGCAAATCGGCGCGCTCTCCGGTGCCGCCCTAGCCGTGCTGCGTTCGACATCGGCGATTCTCGGTGCCGTCGTTTTGGCGCCGGTCTTCGCATCGTATCTTCTACTCGACGCATGGCGCTATCGTCGGGCAATTCTTTCAATCGTACCGAACGAGCGACGAGAGAGCCTGCGCGCGATGTTCGCGCAGATGTACGATGTCGTCGATGGATACGTTCGCGTACAGTTATTGATAAGCGCGATCGTCGGTTTGCTCGTGTTTCTCGTCCTGCAAATTCTTGGAGTCCGTTTCGCGCTGGCGATCGGCATCGTTACCGCAGTGTTCGATCTCGTCCCCTATCTCGGCGGAATCGCCGCCTTCGTTCCATCGATTTTGCTCGCACTCGCTGCCGGCGGGGCGGCGAAGGCACTACTCGTCGCCGCTCTCCTCGCCATCGTCTTTGCATTCGAAGCGTACGTATTGTCCCCGACGCTCGTCGGCTCGCGTACGCGCCTGCCGAGCTCCGCAGTGATTCTCGCGCTTCTAATCGGCGGAGAACTCTTCGGACCGCTCGGGCTCTATCTCGCCGTTCCCGTGGTCGCGATGCTGCGTATCGCGCTCGCCTATGCGCGAGGATAGCCCTCCGCTCGAAGCGGAGGGCGCGACGGTGCACGGCCTGAGCTCCGTCGAGGCGGCGGAACGGCTCGGTCGCGAGGGACCCAACGAATTGCCGTCCGCGCGCCGGCGCTCGTGGCTCTGGATCGCCCTCGAGGCCGCGCGCGAGCCGATGTTTCTGCTGCTCGTCGCCTGCGGCGTCGTCTACGTGGTTCTCGGCGACCGTGCCGAGGCGGCGATGTTGTTGGCGTTCGTTGCCGTCGTCGTCGGCATCAGCATCTCGCAAGCCCAGAAGGCAGAGCGTACGCTCGACACCCTGCGCGAACTCTCCGCGTTCCAAGCGATCGTCATTCGCGACGGCGTCCAACAACGCGTCGCCGCGAAAGCGTTGGTTCGGGGCGATGCGATCGTGCTGCTCGAAGGCGATCGCATTCCCGCCGATGCCGTGCTGCTCGCCGGCAACAACCTGAGCGTCGATGAATCGCTGCTGACCGGCGAGTCGGTCGCCGTTCGAAAAGCGGTCGCTTCGCCGATTTCGGAGCGGATGGCGCGGCCGGGCGGCGAGGATCTCCCGTTCGTCTACTCTGGAACGATGGTCGTCCAGGGCAAGGGCGTCGCGCGCGTCTTGGCGACCGGTCCGGCGACCGAGATCGGTTCGATCGGTAGCGCGCTTGCCGGAGTCGACGTCGAACCGACGCGCATCCAGCGCGAAACCGCGACGGTCGTGCGCCGCCTCGCCGTCGCGGCGCTGCTGTTGAGCGTGCTCGTCGCCGTCGCCTACGGCCTCCACCGAGGCGACTGGCTGCGCGCGGTGCTGGTTGGTATCGCGCTGGCGATGGCGATTCTGCCCGAAGAACTTCCCGTCGTGCTCTCGGTTTTTTTGGGGCTCGGAGCGTGGCGCATCGCACAAAAAAATGTCTTGACGCGCCGCCTGCCGGCGATCGAAATGCTCGGCTCGGCGACGGTCTTGTGCGTCGATAAAACCGGGACGATCACCGAAAACCGTATGTCGGTCGTAACGCTCGCGGCGGCAGAGGGTTCGCTCTGTCGCTGCGACGATACGACGAACATCCCCGGTGCGTATCACGAGATCCTCGAATACGGCGTCCTCGCTAGCCATCGCGACCCCTTCGACCCAACCGAGCGCGCGATCGCCGATGCCTTGGAACATCGGCTACCGGGGAACGATCGCATTCACCGCGATTGGGTGCTCGCCGGCGAGTATCCGCTCTCGCGCTCCATGTTGGCGATGTCGCGCGTCTGGCTCCGCCCGGGGACGCGGCAGTGGGTCGTCGCGGCGAAGGGAGCGCCCGAAGCGATCGCCGATCTCTGCCATCTCTCACCCGAGCGCACGCGCGCGCTCGAAGAACGCGTCTCGGAGATCGCCTCCGACGGACTCCGCGTTTTAGGGGTCGCGCGGGCACTCTATCTCGGCGACCGCTTGCCCGAGGGGCAGCACGATTTCGAATTTGAATTCGTCGGATTGATCGGTCTCGCCGATCCGGTGCGGCCGCGCGTACCGGCGGCGGTCGCCGAAGCCTATTCGGCGGGGATACGCATCGTCGTCATCACTGGGGATTATCCGGCGACCGCGGTGAGCGTCGCCAAAAGCATCGGCTTGCGTGCGCCCGAGCGATACCACACCGGCGTGCAACTCGATGCGATGGACGACGCGGCGCTCGCCGCCGCCGTCGCCGATACGAATATTTTCTGCCGCGTCGTTCCCGAGCAAAAGCTGCGCTTAGTCGAGGCCCTGAAAAGAAACGGGGAGATCGTCGCTATGACCGGAGATGGCGTGAACGACGCCCCGGCACTCAAAGCCGCCCATGTCGGTATCGCGATGGGGGCTCGGGGCACCGATGTCGCTCGCGAGGCTGCCGCGCTCGTCCTACTCGACGACGATTTTGGTTCCATCATCGACGCAATCAAACTCGGGCGACGTATCTTCGACAACCTCCATAAAGCGATCGCGTTCGTCATCGCCGCTCATATTCCAATCGTCGGCATGAGCCTGATCCCGGTGCTCTTCGGCATGCCGTTACTCTTGTTGCCAGTGCACATTCTCTTCTTACAACTCATCATCGATCCGGCATGCTCGATCGCCTTCGAGGCCGAGCCGGCGGAAGAAGATAGCATGCGCCGTCCGCCAAGACCGGTCGGAGCCTCGTTGTTCGACCGCGCGCTCCTCGTCAACGCCGGGCTGCAAGGCGGCATCGCGCTTGCGGCGACGCTCTCGGTCTTCGTGCTCGCGCTCGCGCTCGGGCGCGACGAACGCGTCGCGCGGGCGCTCGCGTTCACCACGATGGTGCTGATAAGTGTCGCGCTGCTCTTTATCAATCGGTCGACCTGCGGCAGCGTGACCCGCGTCATTCGCGCACGCAATCCCGCGGTGACGATCATCGGCGTGGGAGCGCTGCTCTTTCTCGCGGCGGCCCTGACCGTCGCGCCGATTCGCGCGCTGTTCTCGTTCCAGGCGCTTCACGGGCGCGATTTCGCGCTCTTGGGGGGCGCGTGGGCGGCGTCGATTATCGGGTTGCTCGCCCTGCGACTCCTCGTTGCTCTGCAGGGCGGGCGCCGTCGCTTCTCGTCCTAACGGCGCCCGCCGTGGGGATGTGGGTGCACGCCGACGTTATCTCGCCCGCCGGTTCCGCTCTGCGCTTTGCCGTGATGCAGTGGACGGTGGCTATACTGTAGGTGCGCGGAGTCGATGCAGTACCCCGCCTCCGAAAGAATGACCGACTCGAGTTGCATCGAGGTTAACTCCAACTCCGCATCGACCTCGCTCAGGCGCGCGAGTAAGCGCTCGAGGGTGTGGCGAAGGCGCTCGTTCGCTACGAGCAGCCCGCGTGCGATGAGTTCGTCGACCATCGTCGTCGCCTCGAATGGGGTGAGCGGCACTAAGCGCCGCGCTTCGCCTTCGCCGATGCCGATAACGATCGATCGGCCGGCGGGGGCTTTCGGGTCGATCGCGATGCGGGCCTTGGTACGGTGCCGCCGCCCTAATTCGTCGTGGGTGCCGTCGACAGGGTGGACGCGTAGCCCAAAGCGCGCAAGCTCGTCGAGGGCATCGCTACCATGTTGCACGTTCATGGAAAAATCCTAAATGCCGCCGAAGAAGAGGCGATGAAGGTCTTACGCCGACTCGATAAAGCGGCAGAGAAGGTCGATCGTGGCCATCTGCTCGACGGTCGTGCAGCGGATATCGAGCAAGGCGGGGTTTGCGACGAGGACGCTCATGCACTGCGCCCGTGAAATCGCGACGTTAAAACGGTTCTTCTCGAAGAGAAAATCGACGCCTCGAGGGGCCTCTTCGACGCTCGAGGTCGCCATGGTGTAAAAGACGATCGGTGCCTCTTGTCCTTGGAACTTGTCGACCGTTCCGACGCGAACGCCCGAAAAGTCGGCCTCCTCGAGCAGGCTCTGGAGGAGCAATCGTTGGGCGTTATACGGTGTGACGATAAGAATATCGCCGTCGGCGATCGCGCGCATTTTGCCCTTCCCCACGCGCACCCTGCCCTTTCGTAGGCGGCGGATCTCGGCGATGATGCGCTCCGCCTCCTCGACGGATTCGCGCGCGTTATCGGCATGCTCGACCGGTAAGAATCGAAGCCCCGCTCCTGCGAGTCCCGAACTCTCGACGAGCGATTTCGCGGTCTCGGGCGCCGCTTTCAGGCGCCCGGCATAGACGTGTGCCGAAATAAACGAACAGATATCGGGGTGCATTCGAAACGAGGTATCGAGAAAGATGCCGCGCTCCGGCGGAACCGTCGCATCGTCGCCGAGCAAATAGCTCAGCACGGAGCGCCCCATCCCCGCCGGGTGAACGCCTTGCGAGACTTGTGCGAGTTGGAGCGGATCGCCGAACAGGACGAGATTCTTCGCCGCCGGTGCGACCGCGACGGCATTGGCGAGCGCGATCTGTCCGGCTTCATCGACGAACAGGTAGTCGAGTTCGACTCCGAAATCCTCGCGCGAGAAGAGCCAACCGGTCCCCGCCGCGAGTTCGCAGGCCCCGGCAACGAAGTCGCCGTTGTTCGCGGTGTTTTTGATAAACGGGGTCGCGAGCGGCGATTCGTAGCCCCCGTCGGAACCGGTTTTGTAGAGCCCGCGGAATTCGACGCGTTGCTTCGCTGCCGCTCGCTCGACTTTGCCGAGAAGATGTTGGATCGCCTTGTGCGAGGTCGACATGACGCCGATCCGTTTCCCCTCGCCGAGAAGCGTGGCGATCGTCTCCGAGGCGATCGTCGATTTCCCCGACCCCGGCGGGCCTTGAATGAATAGATAACTCTCGTCGAGCCGGTGAAGGAGCGGGAGAATGCTCTCGGCATCGGGTCTCTCCGGCTGGATCGTCCCCCGCTCGCCGATTCCCTTGATGCGGGGGCGTCGCAAGAGCACGTCGATCGCCGCGCGCGGCCGGGCTCGGTGAAGCGTGCTGTTCGGGAGCGCCTCGGCGATCCGCACGAGCGACCTGCGAAGCGGCCCGGTGTCGATCGGTGGTGCCGGAATGAGCGCGGTGAGCGTACGCGCGCGTTCGATATCTCCACTGCGGCGGATGCAAATGCGGCGGCGCTTTTCATCGATGTCGACGATCGTTCCCGCGAATTTAATCGTGAGAGGATCGAGCATACCGTTCTGGGCGGTGTACTCTTGCTCTGGGAATCCGTAGGTATAGGCGCGATTGCGCGCCTTTCCCTTGATATCCGGCTCCCGCTTGTCGAGCAACGTGAGCCCACCGAGGCACGACCCGTCCTCGATGTGCTCGGTAAGCGACATCTCCGCCGCATCGAAAATTTTCCACCAGAGCGGTTTCTCTTCCCGACGGTGGTAGGAGAGGAGTTGCGCGAAGATCCATCGGATCCGCGCCGCATCCTCGAGGTGCTGAAGATCCGCCGCATCCGTTACCGGAGGGAGCCCCTCGATGAGCTTGCGCTGCAGGTCGGTGAGTGCCGCGAGCGCCGCGGCGCGCTCCTCTTCGAGCGTCTGCGGCTCGCGTTTCGGATGCCACGGGATCGTGCGGCTGAAGTGTCGCTCGGCTTCGTTGCGGCGTTGAAGCAGCCACTCGCGGAGATGGAACGTCGAGCGGCAATCCTCTTCGTTGTAACGTTCGATCGTCTCGAGCAAACCGCCGTTCGTCGGGTCGAGAAGCCAGCGCTCGAACATCACGACCGAATCGTCGCCGCTGCGGAGGTCGGCGACGCGCCGGAAGTTGTAGTAGCGTTCGAGTTTTTTTATCGAGTAACTCGGCGAGCCGACGCAGAGCGCTTGACGAACGACCGTTAAGAGATCGACCAACAATTCCGAACGAAGAATATCGTCGATCTCTGCCTCGCGCGTGCCGTGCCTCGTACTGAGCTTACGGAGCGCGTTTTTTTCGTATGAAGCGTAGTGGTAGATGTGAAAATTGGGGTAGCGTCGCCGACGTTCGACGAGAAAATCGACGAAGCGTTCGAACGCATCCCGTTCTTCCGTGCGACTCGTTCCCCAAAATGGGATGAAGCGATCTTCGTTGGAGAGATAGAGACCGAAGAGATACTCCAAGCCGCGCCCCGGCTCGTAGAGCGGGTCGCCCTCCATGTCGAAGAAGAGATCCCCAACGTCGGGTTCGGGAAGCAGTCCGAATCCGCGGTTCTCCTCGGGTTCGAGGAGCTCGACTTGAGGCGTGCCGCTATCGCTTTGACGCACCTGGAGGCGCGCTTGACGCCGGAGCGTGACGAACGTCTCGTGCGACATGTTCGGCGGCGCGGAGCGATCGCGAGCCGCCGCGAGCTGGTGCATCGTAAGAATCGGTGGTTCGGCTTCGGCGAGACGCCGGATCTGATCGGCGCGAATGCGGGCGACGAGGCTCAAATGATCGCGCTCTTCGCGAAGCCGAGCGCAGCGCTCGCTCCAGGTGCAGAGCTCGCAATGCGCGACCGGCATCGGGGTTTCGTCGAGTCGCTCGGCGAGGGCGCCGCCCTGCAACGCCGCGATCTCGGCGAGAAACGAGGCTTTCAAATGGCGAAAATACGCTGAATATTCGTCGAGGCGGAACGAACGTCGTTCGCTGTTTCCTAAGAGGACGTGCGCGAATTCCGGAGCGACGCCGAGGAGACGCTCGAGTTGCTCGCTGTAAAAGCAGAGCTGGATCAGAAAATAGGGCTTTTCGGAGAGCGCGAGCTTCGCGTCTTCGACTTCGTAACTCCACGCGCGCCCGCCCGCCGGGCGTTCGACGCGGTGGAGAAAATCGGCGCGGCCGAACCAGGTGCCGTCGAAGAACGTCGCCTGATAGATCGTTTTGGCGCCGCTCTCCATCGCCTCGATCGTTGCGGCCTCTGCGGTTTGAAAGGCGGCGATCGAGCCGCGTGCGTGCTCCGGTATCCGTACGACGCGCTCGCCGCTCGCTTCGAGTGAGGCGAGATAACGGCGTTCGTGTGCGATGCCTTTCTCCGCAAGCATCTCCAACTGCGGATCGATCGCGCTGGGTTCGGGGGCTTCGCCGACGACCGAAAAATCGAGCGCCGTGAGCGTCCGACATTCGAGAAAGCGGTTGAGATCGGAGCCCGAAAAAATCGCGCGTCCATCGACGATCTGCACGAGCTGCCCTCCACCATCGTTACGATGGGTTCCTGCAAGGATGAACGACGCCGCGGGCAGGAACGATGAGGGAATGTCGCTTCGAAATCCGTTGCTGCCGCTCTACGCCGGGCGCGTGCTGCGCAGCGTCTCGCAGGGGTACCTCGCCATCGTCGTGCCGCTCTACCTGCTTTCGTTGGGATACAGTGCGACGGCGGTCGGCCTTTTGATCGCCATCGGTTCGGGCTCCGGAGCGCTCCTCACGCTCGCGGTCGGCGCGCTCGCCGATCGCGTCGGCCGCAAGCCGATTCTCGCCGCCTTCGGTATCCTCACGGCGCTTGCGGGTGTCGTTTTCGCGCTCCAAGGCAACTTCATCGTTCTCGCGATTGCCGGGGCGCTCGGGACGATCGGCCAGGGCGGCGGCGTCGGTAGCGGCGGCGCATTCGGTCCCTATTTTGTCGCCGAGCAAGCACTCACCGCCGAGCTCGCGGGAGACGAACGGCGCACCGCGGTCTTCGCGCGCCTCTCCCTCGTCGGAACGGTAGGCAGCATCTTCGGCGCGGGGCTCGCGGTCTTTCCCGCGCGTCCGCTCTTCTGGCTTACCGCGGCGATCGGCATCGCGCTCGCGCTCGTCGTGCTGCCGATCAAAGAGCAACGAACGCGGGCGATCCGCGCGCGCTCGAAGGCATCGCTCGCACCTTCGACTTGGAAACTGATTCGCCGCTTCATGTTGACCAATGCGACGAACGGGTTGGCAATCGGATTTCTCGGCCCGATTTTAGTGCTCTGGTTTCACGAACGTTTCCACGTGAATGCCGACCAAATCGCGGTGCTCTACACCACGATCAATCTGCTCTCGATCCTCTCCTATCTGGGGGTGACGCGCATCGTCGCGGCGATCGGCGGGGCGGTGCGCACCGTCGTCGCGCTGCGCGTATTTTCGTGTGCGCTGCTCGCCGTGATGCCCTTCGCACCGAGTTTCGCATTCGCCGGTGCGATCTACGCGCTGCGGATGCTCGTCAATATCGTCACCTTCCCGGTCCGCCAATCCTATGCGATGGGGATCATCCCGGCCTCGGAGCGCTCGCGGGCATCGGCGCTCTCGAACCTGCCCGCGCGCGTCGGCTCGATGGGTGGCCCGCTCGTCGCCGGCGCGCTGATCGAACATGCCTGGATCGGGCTCCCGCTGGAATTCGCCTCGGCGCTCCAGTTGCTCAACGCGGGGCTCTATTGGCTCTTTTTCCGCAACTTGCCGCCCCCTGAGGAAGTTGAGGCAGAGGTATGAAGAATAAAGTATTTGCGGTTCAATCGGCGACGGCCGGTCGCGTCGAGCGCGACGAGCGAGAGGTTCCGGCGCCGCCGGCGGGCAGCGTTCGCATCCGCGTCGAGGCATGCGGTATCTGTCACAGCGATGCGCTGACGGTCTATAACGTCTGGCCGGGAATCGTTTTTCCGCGCGTGCCGGGGCATGAAATTGCCGGGAAGATCGATGCGATCGGCGAGATGGTCACCGGTTGGCAGGTCGGCGACCGCGTCGGTCTCGGCTGGCACGGCGGACATTGCGGCATCTGCGACCGCTGCCGACGCGGTGATTTTTTAACCTGTCGTTCGTTGCAAGTCCCGGGAATATCGTACGACGGCGGTTACGCGCAATATGCGATCGCTCCGGCGGACGCGCTGGCGCGCATTCCCGACGCTCTCACGGCGAGCGAAGCGGCGCCGTTGATGTGTGCGGGCGTTACGACGTTCAACGCGCTACGCCATAGCGGAGCGCGTCCGGGAGATATCGTCGCGATCCTCGGCGTCGGTGGCTTGGGGCACCTCGGCGTACAGTACGCGGCGAAGATGGGCTTCGAAACCGTCGCAATCGCGCGCGGAGAGTCGAAACGCGATCTCTCGCTCGAACTCGGCGCGCGGCACTATATCGACAGCGAGCGCGGCGATTACGGCGCTGAGTTGCAGAAACTCGGCGGGGCGAAGGTCGTGCTCGCGACGGCGACTTCGGCGAAAGCGATGGAGCCCGCGATGGGAGGGCTCGCGGTCGACGGCTCGTTGCTGATCGTGGGGGCGTCGATGGAGCCGCTCTCGCTCAATACGGCAGCGATGATCGGCGGGCGGCAGAGCGTGAAGGCGTGGCCCTCGGGCACCTGCGTCGATTCCGAAGATGCGATGGCGTTCAGCGCGCGCAACGGCGTGCGCGCGCGCATCGAAGAGCGTCCGCTCGACGAAGCTCCGGCGGCGTTCGATCGGATGATGAGCGGTGCCGCCCGTTTTCGCGTCGTTCTCACGATGTAAGGTTGCGCTCTCGACGTCGGGCGATCGCACAGATTCCGGCG
Organism: bacterium; assembly: GCA_021845615.1. GTDB lineage: Bacteria > Vulcanimicrobiota > Vulcanimicrobiia > Vulcanimicrobiales > Vulcanimicrobiaceae > JABEUX01. The sequence goes on from JAJZVP010000009.1 coordinate 14,309, forward strand.
TCGATCGCCGCAAGGGCGGCGAGCCTCCGAAGGAACCCGCGCGTCGCGCGCAGCGCTACGCCTCCGCCGCGGCGATCACCGCGCGCACGATCGTGCTGCGTATGCGGCCATCCTCAAGTTGCAGCAACCCTTCGATCGTGCATCCCGCCGGTGTGGTCACCGCGGTTTTTAGTGCGGCGGGGTGCTCCTTGCTCGCTAAGACCGACGCGGCCGCGCCGAGCAACGTTTGCGCGACGAGCGTCCGCGAGGTTTCGTAGGAGAATCCCAACTTTATTCCGGCGTCGATCCAGGCTTCGACGATCACGTACGCATACGCCGGGCCGCAACCGTTCATCGCCGTTGCCGCATCCATCAATCGCTCCTCCACGCGGAGCGTCCGGCCCAGGAGCGAGAATACGGCTTCGGCACGTTCGAGATCCTTCGGTTCGCTCTCGCATGCGAACGCGGTCATCCCGACGAGTTCGCTCACCGGCAGGTTCGGCATCGCGCGCACGACGCCGACGCATGCGGGAATCGCCGCGCGAAGATCGGCGAGCGTCGTCCTCGCGGCGACGCTAATGACGAGGCTCCCGGGCTGTAGCGCCGAGGCGAACCCCTCGAGTGCGCCCCGCACCTGTTGGGGCTTGACGCAGAGCAGCACCACCTCGCCCTCGCGCGCGGCGGCGCAATCGTCGCCACGCCCGAGCGTGCGGATCGGCCACGACGGGCGCGCGCGGCGAATTCCTCCGGCGATCGCACGACCGATCCTTCCATTTCCGACGATGACGATTTTCATAGAGTGCACGCTCCCGAAAGCTCCGGTGAAAAAAATAAAAAAACGCCGCTCCGACTGGAGAGCGACGTTCTGCGAGAGATCTTCTCTGCGCGCGCGCTATCCGGCCGGCACCTGCGAGGGCGGCGTGGGAGGGCACGGAGGCAGCGAACGAACGATCACGGTCCGGGGATCATACCGGGCTCGGGGCGCGGCGTCAAGGTTCGGGAGATGGCGAGAAGAGGGGAAGATCGCGCGCCGATTCCGCGCCCGTCGCCGGCTCGAGTACCTCCGCGGCGTCGTTTCGGATATCATTTACGAGACGCCGCACTTCGCGTACCGAGAAATGCGCGGCACTCTCCGCGCGCGGGATGAGGAGTTCGCCGCGCTCGCGCGGCGAGAGCGAGAGGTCGAGCCAACGCAACGCATCCTCGTGACCGATGACGACGGGTTCGCGGTGGTGGATCGCTGCGAGTTCGAATCGCGACGCTCGCGTGAGGATCGAAAAGCACGGCGCGCGGTCGCGCATCTCCCATACTCCGGCGAAGAGAATCGGCGCCTCATCGAGGGCGGTGATATAGAACGGGCGCTTCCCGCTCGGCGTCGGTTCCCATTCGAACCATCCGTTCGCCGGGACGAGTGCGGGGCGCTCGACGAACGAGCGACGAAAGAGCGGCCGCTCCGCGATCGTCTCCGCGCGCGCGTTGAAGCTATGCGGGATGCCGAAGCCCCAGGTGGCGAGGCTCGCTTCGAAATCGCCGCGCACGATCGGCGTCGGTTGCGTCGGCGCGATGTTATAGCGCGGCGGGACGGAGCGATCGAAATCGGTGGCGAGCAGAACGAACGGAAAGGCCGCGGCGATATCGGCGCGCCGCGCGAAGAACGAAAACCTACCGCACATCGCGGAGCGCGCCGTTCCGAGTAGCCAGGACGAGCGCGTCGCGCGGGCGTACCGTCGCTCGATGAGCGAGGAACCGCAGATGCTCGCCCTCGGGGGCGGCGAGATCGAGTACGTCTATCATCGAGGGACGAGCGCCGATTCTCCGGTCATCGTATTCTTGCACGAAGGGTTGGGTACGCTGAGGCTCTGGCGCGACCTTCCCGCGCGTCTCTGCGAGGGAACCCCGAACGGTTGGTTGCTCTATTCGCGCTTCGGCAACGGCTTCTCGAGCGAACTCCGCGCGGCGCGTACGCCCGCCTACATGCACGATGAGGCGCTCGAGGTGCTTCCGGTGATCCTCGATCGTCTGGGAATCGCGCGCGCGCTGGTTCTCGGGCACAGCGACGGCGGATCGATCGCGGCGATTTTCGCCGGTGCCTTTCCCGAGCGCTGCTCGGGGCTCGTTCTCGAAGCCCCCCATGCGTTCGTCGAACGGCAATCGATCGATGCGATCGCGGCGATCGGCGCGCGCTATCGCGGCGATGCCGCGTTGCGCGAGCGAATCGGGCGCCACCACCGCAACGGCGATTCGACGTTCTTCGGCTGGAACGAGATCTGGCTCCATCCCGATTTTCGAGATTGGAATATCGAGGAGTATATCGCGCGAATCGCCGCTCCGATGCTTGCGATTCAAGGAAGCGAGGACGAATACGGAACCTTCGAACAAATCGAGCGCATCGCGGCGACGTCGCGAGGAGAGGTGGATCGCCTCTTGCTCGCTCGCTGCGGCCACGCTCCGCATCGCGACCGCGCCGAGCTTTTCGTCTCGGTCGTGCGGGCGTGGATCGCCGAACGCCGCTAGTGCGAACGCGAACGCTGGCAGCGTTCGACGCTCGGGCTATCGCTCGGAAAGACCACGAACATGGTGCCACCCTTCACCACGATGTTGTTTCCATGGTGGAAAAAATTGAACGCGCCGATGGCGACACTGACGCCGGGAATCGGTATCGCACCGAGATAGCCGGGAAGATTCCCGGAGCTTCCGTTACGAACGAGATCGTTCGCGCGATGGTCGAGGACGACGCCGTAATGTCGGCCGTGCAATACGAAATAGCGCGGCTCGAGAACGAGCGTTCCCGAGACGCCGTTCCGCCCCGCCGGCGAGGCGACGGAGACGACGCCGTAGCCCACCGTATGCGTCGGAATGACGATGCCGGCGCCGGCGGTCACCGCATTGATGCTCTGAAAGCGAAAAAAATCTCCCGGGCGAGCGTTGCCCGAATCGATCGTATCGATCATTTCGACGGCGACCGGGGTGCACGGGTTGAGGCCGGCAAAGGTCGCGGCCGGGGAGACGCGCGGCGTTGCGACGAGCGCCGCAACGAGCGCTAGAGCCGAAAAGCGAAGAAAAACGCGCATGCGATTGCCCTTCTCGCCATGGCCTCGCCGTTCCCTCGCTCTCGGCTACCCGTAACGAAGTGCGCGTCGTTCTTCGTTGATGGGGGGTAGGTACGACCTAGCGAAGGAAACGCAATCATGAAAATTTTCAAATCGACGCTCGGAGTGCTCCTCGCCTCCGCGATGCTCGTAGCCGGAAGCGCCGGATCCGCCCTCGCCGACGGCCACGGGCACGGCGATCGCGGGCGCGGCGGGCAGAACAACTCTCAGAATGCTGGCAATCAGTACAACCAGTACGGCCAGAATTCGACGTCGGATGACGGCAACGGTGGTGGCGACCACGGCGGTAACAACGGTGGCGACGACAACACGAACGGTGGCCCGCACGGGTGCATCAATCCCGCCGGCCACCAGCGCGGTTGGTGCAATCGCCAAAACAACCAGAATCAAAACGGCCAATACGGCCAGAACGCCCAGCTGCACGGTATCGTCACCGCGGTCAATAACGGACGCATCACGATCCTGCAAGGGCTGATCCCCATCACGTTCGATGCCACGTACGCCATTCAGAGCAACAATACGAACGGTGCGATCTATCCCACGCGATCGATCACCGCATACGGATACTACGACAACCAGAATCTCTTTCACGCCAACTCCATCCGTTAGATCGAGCGTTCCCACCAAACGACGTCGAAGCGTTCACACGCTTCGACGTTTTCGTCGCGCCCCTCGGCCGTCGCCCGGGCGGCCCTTCGGGGGATTACGGTCGCGCGAATTCGATGCGGTCGTGCGCGTAGTCGAACGTGACGACGAACCTCGCCATCAACCCGCTGCCGATATGCCCGTCGCCGGCACTGTGAAGGTGCTCGGTCGCGCCGATCGCGAGGTTCGCAAGGTGGAGCGAGCCGAGGGTTACCTCGGCGATACGGCCGAGCCGCTCGACGCTGCTTCCTCCGACGCCGCGGACCGAGCGGCTCTGCACGATACGAAAGAGCGATGGGTGTCGGTGAAAAAAATCGGATCCGAGATTGATCGTCGATTCATCGCCGGTATCGATCAATAGTTGCGATGGGGTCTTCGCCAGCATGACGGGGACCGTCGGGACCAACGAAAGAAATCGGAGCGGAATCCCACGCGACGGCGCGATCGGCGATGGGGGGTCGACGATAACGCGACGATGTGGACCGTCGATCGTCACGCGAGCCGACGCCAAAAAATCGGTGCCGAGGACGACGTCGTAGCGCGTGCCTTCGAGATCGGGAAGCACCACGTACGACGCCTTCGATAACGTTGCCGAGCCGATCTGCAGCGGCGGGGCCGCGACCAACTCGGTCAGGTAGCGCCCGATGCCCCGAACCTCGAAGGTCCCGATCGGTTCGAGGTGCAGTCGTTCCGCGAGTGCGAGCGTCATCGAGAGCCCCGAGTTGCCGCTATCGATGAGACAGCGAAGCGGTTTGCCGTCGATGCTGCAGTCGACGACGGGGAGCCGGGCGCGAGGGCGCCAGGCCAACACGACCGGTGCGGCGGCGAATGCGAGCGAGAGCGGATGCGGATCGATAAACGGCGTGTCGAGAATGCGGATGTGGTGGAACGAAAGATAGGGCTTGCCGTCGCGAAGGATGCGCGCGGGCAGGTGCAGCGCCGCAACCTTTCGGTAATCGAAGAAGCCGTAGGTCGTGGAACCGATCACCGCGCGCGCGATCAATCCATTCCGCCGCACGCGGATCGTAAACGGCGCGATGCCGGGCGCGCGCACGTCGATCGCCGCGCCCGGCCCGAGTTCGGATGGTAGGAGCGAGAGGCTTCCGCGAAATCCCGGGCGTAGGAATGCGTGCGAGAGTACGAGCAAGAGGGCGGGTTCGCTCGAGGTGACGTGCGGGGTGGCGATGGGGGCACCGTTGAGCGTGAGATCGTCGGCGGCGTCGCCGTGATAGAAGCGCCCGAGGCAGAGATCGTTGAGACAGCGATGCAGCGCGAGCCGATCTCCGCTCGCCTCGATATGCGCGCGCGTCACGATCTCGCCGTCGGTGATATCGACGACGGCATCGATATGGGCCGACCAGATCGGCCCCGAGGCGGCGCGCATCTGCGCGAGCAGCGGCGCGAGGCGCGCCGCGCGTGCCGGGGCCGGCGCCGAGAAGGCGAAAAGAAGGGCCAAGGTCGCAACGGCGAACCGCATGCGGTGATGTTCGAGCTTCTCGATAGCTATCTTCTTGAGAATTCCCCGGCGAAAGGGAGCGTCGTCGCTTCCCTCTTGGCCTCGCGGCCGAGCGGCGAGCACCTGCGACCGTTCATGGAAGGGATCGCTCGTTTGGGCGACCGGACCCCCGACCTGGCGTTGCTCGCGCTTCGCTTGGCGGCGGCGAACCTTCGCGCCGACGACGCGACGGTCTTGGCGCTCCGCGATGCGTCGCTACGCGCGCGTTCCGGCGACGCCGCCGCGCGCGAGAGCTATTTTAAAATTCTCCGCGGCGATGGAACGTCGTCGATACCGTGATGCGTTCATAGAGCACCAAACGTGAAACGCTCCGCATTGCTCGTATCGTTCCTCCTCGCACTCGCACCGAGTGCCCTGTTGGCGCATTCGTCGCACACGCTCTCGTTCTCGGGGCGGCTCGTCGCGATTCACTACCAGCGGCCACGAATCGACGTGCGGGTCGGTGAGAAGACGCTCGAAGTAACGGTGACCCCCAATACCTCGATCCAGCGCTCCGGCAATTTCGCCACCCTCGCCAGCCTGCGGCTCGGCGACCGCGTCGAGGTACTCGCGGCTCGCTCCGGGAAGATGCTCGTAGCGCAATCGATCGCCGCGCACTGACGTCACGTTCCTCCCTTCCGAGAAGGAGCCGTTCTGAGCGAGTTCGTCGACCTGGCAGAGGGTGTTCTCGCAGTCGGATTTCCGGGTTCAGAGCTCGACGCGACGAACCTCGGTGAATTTTCGTCGCGTGCCTACGGCGGCTACGTCCTCTTCGCGCGGAACCTCCCCTCCCTGGAGCGCGCGCGGGCCTTAACCGACGCGCTGCGAGCACTGCGCCCCGACGATCCGATGCCGCTGATCGCGATCGACCAGGAAGGCGGCCGCGTCGCGCGCCTGCGCGAAGGGCTCGCCCCGATGCCGTCGATGATGGCGGTCGGAGCCGCCGACGACCTCGACCTGGCACGACGGCTCGGCGAACAGATGGCGCACGATCTTCGGCGCATCGGAGCGAATCTCGATTTCGCACCGGTGCTCGATCTCGCCATCGATCGCGGAAGTACCGTCATCGGCACGCGCGCGTTCGGCGACAACCCCGAGCGCGTCGCCGATCTGGCGGGCGCCTTCGCAAGCGGGATGGGGCGGCGCGGTATCGTTCCGACCTTCAAGCATTTCCCAGGGCACGGAAGCACCGCCGTCGATTCTCACGTCTCGCTGCCGACGATCTCGCTCCCCACGACGCTGCTGCACGTGCGCGATCTCGGCCCTTTTTGCGATCTCCTACCGCACGCGCGTGCGGCGATGGTCGCCCACGTCGTCGTGGAATCGGTCGACGCCGAGCATCCCGCAACGCTCTCGGAGGCGGTGATGAAGAGCTTGTTGCGCGAGAGCTGTTCGTTTAACGGTGTCGCTTTTACCGACGATTTGGAGATGGGCGCGCTCGCTCGCTTCGGGACGATTCCGCAGCGCGCCGCGGCGGCGATTCGCGCCGGCGCCGACTGCGCGCTGATCTGCGAACGGCTCGAAGACGCGCTCCCGGCCGCACGCGAGATCGCCGCCACGATCGCGCGCGGCGAGATGCGCGAGTGGCGCCTGCGCGAGGCGGGTATGCGCATGCGCATGTTGCGCGCGACGCTGAGCGCGCCGATAGCGCTCGAGGCTCCGGGGCCGTTTCCCGATGTCGGCGCGACGATCGCCGCGCGCGCCGTCACCCGCGTTCGCGGCACGCCGCGGGCGCGCGCCGACGAGAGCGCGCTCGTGCGCTTCGGCGTCGCCGGAGATCTCGGCCCGGCCGCGCTCGGCGCGCTCGAGGCGCCCGCGCTGCATCCGGAGGATCCAGGCTCGGTGGAGCGCGTGCTCGACGCATTGGCGAGTTCGGGGCGGCGCCCCGTGCTGCTCTCCTATCGCACGCATCTCGACGCCGCCGCGCGGAGCGCGATTCGTCTGATCGTCGAGCGCTTTCCCGAAAGCATCTTCGTTTCGACGATGGAGCCGTTCGATATCGAGGCGGTACCGTTCGTCGAGCACGCCATTTGCTGTTACGGCGACGATGCGTTGCACCTTCACGCCTGTGCCGCCGCGATTTTTTCCGGCGCACCGACGAACGGAAAATTACCGGTCTCCCTCGCGCGTGGTTGATCGTTTCGAGGAGTGCGATGCGGTGCTTCGCGATGCGCTGGGGCGGCGCTTTACCGCCGCTGCGGCGCGCGTCGAGCTCCACGGGCGGGTCGTGTTCGAACGGGCGTACGGCCGTACGCGCGACGACGAGCTCGGCCGACCGATCGCGATCGACGCGCGGTTCGATTTGGCCTCGCTCACCAAGCTCTTCGTCGCCACGGCCGCGCTCGATGCGATCGCGCGCGGCCGATTGACGTTGGACGGCGCGCTCGTCGAAACGATACCGGAGTGGAGCGATCTTCCGCACCGGGCGATTACGATGCGTCGCCTCCTCGCGCATACGTCGGGGATGCAATCCGGAGCGCACTATCGTGCGTTGCGCGATTTTTCGGTCGAAGCATTCGCGCTGACCGCCGATCTACACGGTAAGGTCGGGAGCGAGGTGCTCTATAGCGATCTCGGATTCATCGCACTCGGCATCGCGATCGCACGCCGCGAATCACGATCGTTGCAAGCGGTAGTCGAGGGATTGGTCGGGCGAGCCACGCTGGGTTTTCGGCCGCGCGCGCGGCAGTGGGGCGCGATCCCCGCAACGGAGTGCGATGCGTGGCGCGGACGCCTGCAAGGGCGCGTCCACGATGAAAAGGCGTTTCTCTGCGGAGGCGTCGCGGGACACGCCGGGCTCTTCGGGAGTGCGGCCGATGCGGCGTGGGTCGGCGAGCAATTTCTCGCGCCGCTCCACGGCCGAAAATCGCTATTGGATCGCTCGCTCGCGGAGGAAGCGCTCCGCGAGCAGGCTTTCGAACCGACGCTGCGCCGCGGGCTCGGATGGGCGTTGAAAACGCGCGACGATAATTCGTGCGGGCCGGGCTTCTCGCGCGATTCCTTCGGACATACCGGTTTCACCGGAACTTGTATCTGGGTCGACCCGCAGCGCGATCTGACCGCGGTGTTGCTCGCGAATACGGTCTATTTCGGGCGCGAGGACGGCACCGATCTCCGGCGCGCGTTCTTTACCGGCGTGACCAACGCGGTGGATGCCGACGCGTGATCGCACTCGGGATGATGAGCGGCACCTCGCTCGACGGTATCGACTGCGCGCTCGTCGACCTGCGCTCTCGGGGCGATGCCGTGATGGTGGGGGTGATCGACGCGCGAACGTTCGCGTTCGACGGCGCGACTGCGGAGTTGCTCGCAGCGGTCGTGCGCTACGGCCGAAGCGACCTCGCCTCCGTCGCCCGCCTCCATCGCTCGCTCGGGCTCGCGCATGCCGATGCCGCGGAGCGCTTTCTCGACGGGCGTCCGCTCGATTTTGCCGCGATGCACGGGCAAACGATTTTTCACGACGGCGCCGCCTCGGAGACGTTGCAGATCGGCGACCCGTTTGCCGTTCGAGAGCGCATCGGCGCGAGCGTCTGCTTCGATTTTCGGAGTGCCGATTGCGCGCTCGGCGGAGCGGGAGCGCCGCTGGTCCCCTACGTCGACGTGCTTCTGCTCGCCGATCCGTTTGAGAAGCGCGTCGCGTTGAACTGCGGCGGGATCGCCAACGTCACGCTGCTCGCGCCGGGAGCCTGCCCCGAAGACGAGCGAATCGTCGCGTTCGATACCGGCCCGGGGAATATGTTGATCGACGCATGGATGTTGGAGATCAGCGAGGGGCGGCTGGCGTACGATGAAAACGGCGAACGCGCGGCGCGCGGTACGGTGGATGCGCGCTTGCTCGCCTCGATGCTCGAGGAACCGTACTTTGCGATGACGGCGCCGAAATCTACAGGGCGCGAACGCTTTGGCGAGGCGTTTTTGGGACGCTTCCGCTCGTCGCTGCGCAGGCTCGAACTCGACGATGCGCTGGCGACGCTGCTCGCGCTGAGCGTCGAGAGCATCGCGCGAGCGCTCGAACTCCATCGCTTCGCCGACGCACGCGTGCTCTGCTCGGGGGGCGGGGCGCGCAACGGAGCGTTCTTGCGCGCGCTTGGGGAGCGGCTTTCGCAGGCGCGCGTCGAAACCAGCGACGCTGTGGGGATGCCGATCGATGCAAAAGAAGCGATAGCCTTCGCCGTTCTGGGATACGAGACGCTGCGCGGACGGAGTGCGAATCTTCCGTCGGTGACGGGAGCGCGGAGGCGGAGCGTGCTCGGTGCCGTGGCGCCGCACGATCTCTCGGCGTTGCTCGCGAAAATGGCGATGGAGTGCGCGGGATGATCGTCGGAATCGATCTCGGCGGTAGTAAGAGCGTCGCGGTGCTTCGCGACGGCGGGCGAAGCGCGCGCGCCGAGGGGGGGCCGGCGAATCCTTCGGTCATCGGCCTCGACGGCGTGCGGGAAGTCTTGCGCGTCCTCGTCGGCGATCTCGATATCGAACGGGAGCCCGACGCCGTCGTCCTCGGCGCTGCCGGTATTTCGAACCCCGGTCTCGCCGATGCGCTCGAAGCGACGTTGCGCGCGGCATTTCCGCGCGCGCGCATCCGTTGCACGAGCGATGTCGAGATCGCGCTACGCGCGGCGATCCCCGATGGCGACGGCGCGGTGTTGGTGGTTGGGACGGGAAGCGCGGCGTACGGCGAGAGCGGCGAGCGACGGTGTGCGATCGGCGGCGGCGGCTATTTGCTCGGCGACGAAGGCAGTGGATTCGCGCTCGGTGCGGCGGCGGCTCGCCTCCTCTCGCGCTCGTACGACGGACGCGCCCCGCGCGATCGCTGGTTTGCCGACCTCGAACGCGTATTGGAGTGCGACGATCGTGCCTCGCTCTTCGCGAAGATCTATCGCACGCCGGTCCCGGTGGCGACGATCGCCGCGCTCGCGCCGCGGGTTCTCGCAGCCGCCGATATCGGCGAACGTTCGGCGGTAAAGATCGTTCAGGGAGCGGCGTTAGAACTCGCCGATCTCGTCCGCACGCTCTTACGGCAGCTCGATGCATTGCAACGTCCGATGACGCTCGCGCTCTGCGGCGGTCTCGTCCGCGAGAATTCGTTGCTCACGTTTTTATTCGAGACCCGTCTCTCCAACGAAGCCCCGTTGTTGAGCGTGCGAAAGTTCTCGGGCGAGCCCGTCGAGGGGGCGCTCGTGTTGGCGGAGCGTGCGAGCGCCGCGCGATGAGCGACGCACTTCCGGCGACCGAGGCGATCGCGCAACGGAGGGCGTTGGATACCCTCGAGATCGACGAGTGCGTCGGAGAACTCGTCGCCGTGCAATACCGCGCGATAGAAGCCGTCGAAGCGGCGCGCGGCGCGATCGCCGCCGCCGCGCGTGCCGCCGCCGATGCGATGGCGCGCGGTGCGACGTGGCACACGATCGGCGCCGGCAGTAGCGGACGGATCGCCGCACTCGATGCCGTCGAATTGCACCCGACGTTCGGCCTCGAACGCGCTCGGCTCCGCATACATCTCGCCGGCGGCGAGGCGGCCTTTCTCGCCGCGATCGAGGGCGCGGAAGATGACGCCGAAGCCGGCGCGCGCGATCTCGGCTGCGTCGCTCCGGGCGACGTCGCGCTCGCACTCTCGGCGAGCGGGCGCGCCCCGTACGTGCGGGCCGCGCTGCGCACCGCGCGCGAACGCGGAGCGTTGACGATCGCGCTCGCGAACGACCGAACGGCACCGCTCTTTGCCGACGCCGCGTTCGCGATCTTTCTCGATACGGGGGCGGAGCCGCTCGCCGGATCGACGCGGGTCCTCGCCGGAACGGCGCAAAAAATCGCATTGAACGCGCTCTCGACGGCGGTGATGGTAGCGCTGGGAACGACCTACGAGAACATGATGGTCGACGTCGTCGTTACGAATGAAAAATTGCGCGATCGAGCCGAACGCATCGTGATGCGCGCGGTTCCCTGCGAGCGCGAACGCGCGCGGGGGCTCCTCGCCGATGCGGCGGGCGCGGTCAAGCTCGCGATTGCGATGGCGTGGCTCGGGGGCGACGCGGGCGGCGCGCGCGAGGCCTTAGCGCGCAACGGCGAACGGTTGCGCGGCCTGCGGTGAGGTCGCCGCGCCGGACGCTCGTCGTAACGCTCGCCCTTTCATTGCTCTGCGCTGCGGTCGCGCGCGCCGCCGGCGCGCCGGTGCTCTTCGTCCCACTCGACGACCGTCCGGTAACGCGCCAACTTCCCGCCATGCTCGGCGCGATCTCCGGCGTCCCGGTTCTCGAACCGCGTCGCGCGCTCTTGGGCAACTACCTCCGCGCCGGCGATCCGGCGGCGATCGGGCGATGGCTCGATCGGGAGAGTGCGGAGCGAGGCTTCGGTAGCGCGGTGATCTCGACCGATATGCTCGCCTATGGCGGGTTGGTCGCATCGCGCATTCCCGGCCCCGATTACGCGACCGCATTCTTTCGCTTGGCACCGATCGCGCGTCTGCACCGGCGCGATCCGCAGGCGTGGGTCGCGGCGTTCGCAACCGTCGTGCGGCTCGCGCCGACCGGGGTTCCGCCGATCGGCGCCGCAACGCATTTCTTCGCGGCGTACCCGGTGTGGAAATACATTCAACGCTACGCGAACCTTCCCGATCCGCTGCCGAAACGCGATGAAGCGTACGCCGAGCGCTTGCGAACGCTCGCGGGGCCGGCGACGCTCGATGCCTATCTCGCCGTGCGCGCGCGCAATCTCGCACTCGATCGCTCGCTGCTGCTCGCGACCGGAGCCGGAACGATCGATCGGCTCGTCATCGGGCAAGACGATGCGGGACGCGTCGGGCTGCACGTTCCGGAGCTCGCGCAGTTGCGCGCGATGGAGCGGCTCGACGTGCCGCCGGGGCGATCCTCGATCGAACCGGGCGCCGACGAATTAGGGATGGTGCTGGTCGCACACGCGATGGCGCGCGACGCAGGCTGGCGACCGCGTATCGCCGTCCGCTATTCGACGCCCTCCGGTGCGCTGGTTCGAGACCCGCTGGAATTCGAACCGATCGGCTCGACGATCGCTTCGCTCGTTCGGCTCGTCGGCGGCCGCGAGGTGCGGCGACGGGCGGATATCGTTCTCGACGTGCGCGTGCCGCGGACGACGGCGAGCGAGGACGATCTCCTCGTCGCATCGATGCGTCGATCGCTCGCGCGTCGACGACGCATCGCATTGGTCGATCTCACGTTTCTCGATGGGAACGACGACGCGGAGCTCGCACTCATGCAGCGCCTGTTGCACGACGGGCTCGCCGCCCGTCTCGATGCCTACGCTTCCTGGAACACCGATGCCAATAGCGTCGGAACCGCGCTCGCCGAAGCGGTCGCCGCCGGTGCCGGGCGACGCCTCGGCAGCTACGATCGGCGCGCGCACCTCACGTTCACCTTCGATCGCATTCTCGACGACGTCTATTTTCACGCATTGGTGCGCCCCGAACTCGAGCGCGCGCTCGCGGCCGAAGGTATTCTCGACCACACCTATCTGCTACGCGCGATCGCCGCGCGAACGCAGCGCCTTGCGAGCGCCGCGCTCTGGCAGTACGCGCCGGGGCTCCTCGCCGCGCTCGCGCCGCGCGATCACATCGCCGCGTTGCGCATCACGCTTCCCTGGGATCGCACCTTCGAAACCGAGATCGATCCGGCGATCGCGCCGGATATCGTGCCTACGCGCTCTGCGCGATCTCCTCGTCGCTGAGATAGCAGCCGGGGTCGGATCCCCAGAGGTCGCCGGTCATGCCGAGCGAGCGGGCGCGAAAACCGCCGCCGCAGAGATCGAAGAAGTTGCAGCTCGCGCACCGTCCGTGAATTTGCTTCGAACGGTCGCGGAGTTCGGCGAGCGTTTCGATGCCGTCGTCCTCCCAAATCTCGCTGAATTTGCGGTCGCGCACGTTGCCGAGCGTGATCTGCTGCATGAATTGATCGGGATGCACGTTGCCGTAGAAATCGATATTTCCAATACCGCGGCCGGTCGAATGGCTCGCGCCGCCGTTCCAGAGTAGCATCTCGCGCGCTTTCGCGGCGCGCTGCGGTGAGGCGGCGGCGAGCGTCAGATAGGCGAACGGCGCATCGGCGTGGTTGTCGACGGTGAGAATTTCGCGCGGGTCGCCGCGTTGGGCGAGATCGAGGGTTCGTTCGAAGATGCGACTGACCGCGCCGCGCGCCGCCTCGAGATCGAGCGTCGTCGCCGCGCGCCCGCGCCCGGCGGGAACGAGGTGATAGAAGCAGGCCCGTTCGATGCCCTCGCGTTCGATGAAGTCGAAGATCTCATCGAGATCGGCGATCGTCTGTGGCGTTAACGTGAGGCGAAGACCGACCTTTTGCCCGACGGTGCGCAGTTCGCGAATCGCCTGGCGCGCGCGGTCGAAGGCGCCGGGGCGTCCGCGGAAGAGATCGTTGGTCGCGCCCATGCCGTCGAACGAGATGCCGACGTAGGTGAAACCGGTCTCTTTGATCATCTCGGCGCGTTTGCGGTCGATGAGGGTGCCGTTGGTCGAGAGCGTGAGTTTGAGCCCTCTGCTGCGTGCGTGGCGCGCGATCTCGAAGAGATCGGGGCGGGCGAGCGGCTCGCCGCCGGAGAGCAAGAGCGCCGGGATGCCGTAATCGGCGAGGTCGTCGACGAGTTTGAGCGCCTCCTCGTGGTTGAGTTCTCCCTCGTAGTGCTTCGCCTCGGAGTCGCTATAGCAGTGGACGCAGCGAAGATTACAGGTGCGCGTCACGTTCCAGACGACGACGGGGCGCCGCCCCCGGGCGCTCTTCTCTGCATCGTGGCCGCGGCCGTAGCGGTGGCCGTCCATCGGTTGTTCGAGGTCGCACAGAATCCGGGTGACGTTAAACATGGGCTCTCCCTACAGCGGCGGTGTTGGAACGATGGTAACGCCGCAATTGGGAGAGCGTAAGAAGAACCTGAGAAGTGCAGGAGCCTTACGCGTGGTGCTCCTGCTGGCAGAGCTCGACGAGCACCCCGGCGGTCGAGGAGGGATGGATAAAGGCGATGAGGTTGCCGTGGGCGCCCTTGCGCGGCCGCTCGTCGATCATGCGGACGCCGCGCGCCCGAAGGGCGGTGATCTCGGCGACGAGGTCCTCGACCCGATAGGCCGTGTGGTGGAGCTTGCTCGCCGCCTCGCCGCGGAAGCGCGCGATCGGCGAGGTTTCGTCGAGCGGGCGGAGCAGCTCGATCGACGATTCGCCGGCGCGCAGGCCGACCGCTTCGACTCCCTGCTCGGCGATCGTCTCGCGATAGATCTGTTCGAAGCCGAGGCGCTCGGTGTAGATCGCGAGGGTCGCCTCGAGGTCGGCGACGACGATGGCGATGTGGTCGATCGTCATGCGAGGCTCTCTCGGGCGCGATAGGTACCGAAGATCTCGCGGAGGAGGTTGCAGATCTCGCCAAGCGTCGCCCCCGCGTCGACCGCTTCGACGAAATGCGGCATCACGTTCTCGTTCCCCGCGGCGGCGGCGCGAATCGCGGCGAGGCGTTCCGCGACGGCGGCGCCGTTCCGAGCGGCGCGGAATTTTTGGAGACGCTCCACTTGTTCGCGCTCCACGCGTTCGTCGATGCGTTGGAGCGCCGGAACCTCGGCGTGAATCCCATCGTCGACGAACGCGTTCACGCCGACGACGATCGCTTCTTTGCGCTCGATCGCCTGCTGGGCGAGATACGCCGAATCGCCGATGCGGCTCTGCATCCATCCGCTCTCGATCGCGGCGATGCTGCCGCCGAGCGCGTCGATCTCGGCGATCGTCGCGCGCGCCGCTTCGATGAGTTCGTTGGTAAGCGTTTCCACGTAGTAGGAGCCGGCGAGCGGATCGACCACATCGGCGACGCCGCTTTCGTAGCCGATGATCTGTTGGGTGCGCAGCGCCAATTTCGCACTCTGCGCGGTCGGAAGCGCGAGCGCCTCGTCCTGTCCGTTGGTATGCAAGGATTGCGTGCCGCCGAGAACCGCCGCCAACGCCTGGAGCGTAACGCGGACGACGTTGTTCTCCGGTTCCTGCGCGGTGAGCGTCGAGCCGGCGGTCTGGGTGTGAAAGCGCAACATCTGCGAGCGCGGATCGCGGCAACCGAATTCGTCACGCGTAATGTGCGCCCAGAGGTAGCGTGCCGCCCGGAACTTGGCGATCTCCTCAAAAAAGTCGTTGTGGGCGTTCCAGAAGAAGGAGAGCCGCGGTGCGATGCTATCGAGTTCGATTCCCGCGTCGCGCGCCGCCTGCAAATACGCCTTCGCGTTTGCGAGCGTGAAGGCGATCTCTTCGACCGCGGTCGAGCCCGCCTCGCGTATGTGGTATCCGCTGATCGAGATGGTGTTCCATTGCGGAACCTCGCGCGCGCAGTACGACATGACGTCGGTTACCAGGCGCATCGAAGCCTTCGGCGGATAGATATAGGTGCCGCGCGCCGCATATTCTTTCAACACGTCGTTTTGGATCGTTCCGCCGAGCCGGTCGAATGGAATTCCGCGCCGCCGAGCGACCGCGAGCAACATCGCAAGGAGGATCGAGGCCGGCGCGTTGATCGTCATCGAAATCGTGACTTCGTCGAGCGGAATATCGCGCAGCAAGCTCTCCATATCGTCGATCGAATCGATCGCGACGCCGACCTTCCCAACCTCGCCGCGAGCGACGCCGGCATCGGAGTCGTGGCCGAGTTGGGTCGGCAGATCGAATGCGACCGAGAGCCCGGTCTGTCCGCGCGCGAGCAAATAGCGGTAGCGTTCGTTCGATTCGGCGGCGGTGGCGAACCCGGCATACTGACGCATCGTCCAGAGCCGCGTGCGATACTGATCGGCGCGAGTCGCGCGGCCGAAGGGAAATCTTCCCGGCTCACCGAGATCGTGCGCGACGCCTCGCGCCGCGTCGTAGAAGGGCTGAAGCGGAATCCCGCTAGCGTTGGTCGAGCGTGCCATGGCGTTCTTTCATTCCGCGAATGTCAGAATGGGCCGGTCCGCTTC
The DNA here is from genome assembly GCA_021845615.1 of bacterium. Taxonomy (GTDB): domain Bacteria; phylum Vulcanimicrobiota; class Vulcanimicrobiia; order Vulcanimicrobiales; family Vulcanimicrobiaceae; genus JABEUX01. The sequence continues at coordinate 30,483 of JAJZVP010000009.1, forward strand.
GACCGTTCCTCCGACCTCGACGTGGATCTCTCCGATGCGCCCGGAGCGGTGCGCGCGAATTTCGTTCATCATCTTCATCGCTTCGATGACCGCGACGACATCGCCCTCGACGACCTCATCGCCGCGCGCCGCGCGCAGCTCGATAACGACGCCGTGCATCGGCGCGAGAATATCGGAGCCGTCGTGAGCGGCGGTGCTCCGCGCCCGGGTTCTCGGCGCGGGCGCGCGACGGCTCGCCGTGCGTCCGTTCGGGAGCCCGTCGACGAGCCGCACGCGGAAGAGCTTGCCGTTGACTTCCACGCGGATATCCTCGCTCGCGGTCGCCGCGGGAGCCTCCGCCGAGGGCGTGGAGGGTGCCGCGGCGTTCTCGGCCCAGCGCTCCGTGAACGGTTCGAGGCTCGCAGTGCCGTAACTCGCGTCGGCGACCATCGGGGCGTCGCAGAGCGCGTGCAGCAACGGAAGCGTGGTCGGCAAGCCGCCGACCACATACTCGGAGGTCGCGCGTTTCATGCGTGCCAGCGCTTGCTCGCGCGTCGGCGCCCACACGATGAGCTTCGCAACCATGGAATCGTAATCCGGAGAGATCGTCATGCCGACGTGCGCCGCCGAATCGATGCGAATGCCGAGTCCGCCGGGTTCGCGATAGCGATCGATCGTGCCGGGCGTCGGGCGAAAATGTTGTGCCGGATCCTCGGCGTTGACGCGTCCTTCGATCGCCGCTCCGCGAAAGTGAATCTGCTCTTGCGCATATCCGAGCGGCTCGCCCGCCGCAACGCGAATCATCTCGCGCACGAGATCGATGCCGGCGATCTCCTCGGTCACGGTGTGCTCGACCTGAATGCGCGTGTTCATCTCGAGAAAGTAAAAATCGTCGCCGACGACGAGGCACTCGATCGTGCCGACGGAGTCGTAGCCGATCGCTCGGGCGGCTCGCATGCCGGCGGCGCGCATCGCTTCGCGCGCACGGTTGGAGATCTGCGCGGGCGCCTCTTCCCAGAGCTTCTGATGGCGACGCTGGAGCGAACAATCGCGATCGCCGACGTGCAGGACGGTGCCGTGCTTGTCGGCGAGAATCTGCAGTTCGACGTGCTTGGGATTATCGAGGTAGCGCTCGGCGTAGACGACGGGATTTTTGAAGTACGCCTCCGCCTCGCGCACCGCAGTCGCGAAGGCGCTCTCAATATCGTCGAGCGTGCGGACGATCTTCAAACCCTTTCCGCCGCCGCCGCCGGAGGCTTTGAGGGCGAGCGGGAGGCCGTAGCGCTCGACCGCTTCGCGAACCGCCGCGACGTCGGCGAGCGGCTCGGTACCGCCGGGAACGAAGGGCACTTTCGCCTTCGCCATCGCGGCGCGCGCTCGAAGTTTATCGCCCATGGCGTCGATCGCGTCGGGGTGCGGACCGATCCAAGTAAGTCCCGCGGAGATCGCACGACGCGCGAAGCCCGCGTTTTCTGCGAAAAAGCCGTAGCCGGGATGGATGGCATCGGCGCCGCTGCGGCGCGCGATATCGAGCAGCGCGTCGGCGTTGAGGTAGCTCTGCGCTGGCGAGGCACCGCCGAGAAAATACGCTTCGTCGGCGATGCCGACGTGTAAGGCGGAGCGATCCGGCTCGGAGTAGACGGCGACGCTGCGAATTCCCATCTCGCGCAGCGTGCGCATGATGCGAATCGCGATCTCGCCGCGATTCGCGACGAGGACTTTAGAGAACACGGGCGCCGCGGAGGCTCGCGCGAAGATCGTCGAAGCTGCGGTCGGGCTCGCGCGCGGCGCGACGCCACGGGGCGAGGGTCGGCTCGGAGCGTTCGGTTCGTCCCGCGTCTCCGAGCAGGACGGCGAGGATCGCCGCCGCTTCTTCCTGCGTGGGGGAGGGCGCGATCACGCCGGGCGCTCCGGCGGCGGATACATGCCCATCGCATGGAAACCGGCGTCGACGAAGTGGATGTCGCCGGTGATCGCTGCGGCGAGCGGCGAGGCTAGGTAGACCGCCGTGTTGCCGACATCGTCGATGGTCACGTTGCGCCGCAACGGTGCGGTCGCCTCGACGACGTCGAGCATCTTCGTGAAGCCGCCGACCTGTCGCGCGCTCGCGGTTTTTATCGGGCCCGCCGAGATGCCGTTGACGCGAATGCCGCGCTCGCCGAGATCGAAGGCGAGGTAGCGGATCGACGCTTCCAACGCCGCCTTCGCGATACCCATCAGGTTGTAATTTGGAACGATCTGGGTCGCGCCGAGATAGGTCATCGCCATGATCGATGCGCCGTCGTTGAGGTGCTCGCGTAACGCTCGAACGAGCGCGATCAGCGAGTACGCCGAGACGTCGAGCGAGAGTGCGAAGCCGTCGCGCGTGGTATCGTAGACTTTTCCAACCAGGTCTTCTTTATTCGCGTAGGCGATCGAATGCACGAGAATGTCGAGCGAACCGAAATCGCGCGCGAGCGCCTCGCTCATCGCGACGATCGACGCGTGGTCGCCGACATCGCAGGGAAGCACCGGGCCGCCGCCGAGTTCGGCGGCGAGTTTCTCAACTTCGTCGCGCACGCGTTCGCCTTGGTAGGAGAATGCGAGCCGCGCTCCGTGTTCGTGCATCTTGCGCGCGATGCCGGTAGCGATGGACCAACGATTCGCGACACCCGTAATGAGGGCGCGCTTGCCTTCAAGAAGTTTCACGAATCGATAGATAGCAGGGAGCCGCCGTTTCTCCCTGCCGCACGTGCCGTCGGGGAGGCTAGAGCGAGGTTTGCAGGAGCGTGAAGCCGCGTTCCTGCACCGCGTGAACCGCCCAAACCCCCGCCGGCACGACGGTCGCACGCGGAACGAGACCTTGGGTTAGGCGCGCGTAGGTCGTCCCCGGCGATTCATCGATGAGTCCCGCGAGATTCATCGAGAAGCCGTAGAGTGCGTTGTTGCACACGTAGAGTTGCAGGCGGGTCTGCGCGAGCAGTGCGTCGATCGAGGTAAGATCGTCGGGGCGTGCGCCCGCTGCGGCGTGCAGCGCAGGGTTCCCGGAGCCCGGCTGGAGCACCGATGGTAGGCTCGCGCGAATCCAGGCTGGAAGCCGCGTCGCCGACGGAATGAAGATCTCGTTCCAAATTGCATCGTTGAATGCCAGTGCGATAGCGACGTGGTAGAGCACGGCAACCGGAAAGATCGTTGCCAGGGGAGTCCCGATCGTCTGATAGGCGCTCATCGTATTTCCGACGGCATCGAAGACGTCGCCATGTTCGACGAGCTTCGATGCGAAGAGGTGACGGTGCGTCGCCGGGGTGCCGAGCGTCCTCTCGAACGAGGAGAGATCGAACTGTAACGGCGGCATTGTGGCGCCCGTCGGTGCCGCGGAGGCGGCGTGCGGCGATTCGAACAACGGCGCGAGTGCCGCCAACGCAGCGCTAACCGCGATAAAATCCTTACGCGAACTCATCATGGGAGGCGGCGTTCGCGCCATCGCCGCTCGAGCCTGTTGGGATGGCCGTCGGAGCCGCGCGGCGAAGGGAACGGCCATGTACTTGTTGTTATCGCGCTATACCAAGCCGCTCGCGGAGGTCGATCGGCACGTCGTCGCTCATCGCGCATTTCTCGACCGCTATTACGCGTCGGGAGATCTGATCGTGTCGGGACCGATGGAGCCGCGCGAGGGTGGCGTGATCGTCGCCAATACGATGTCGCGCGTGAAGCTCGATGCGATCCTCGCCGAAGATCCGTTCGTGCGAGAGGGCGTGAGCGAGTATCGCGTCATCGAATTCCACGCAGCCCGCCGGCACGCGGCGCTCGCAGAAATCGTCGCGCTGCAGTAACGCCGGAGCGCTACGGGAGGGGCTCGGCCTCCGCGATCGCCGTCGATTCGATCGCTTCGATCGCTTCTTGGGGATCCATGCGTTCGCGCAACTCGCGCACCTCGGGGTCGTAATGCGTCGGAATCGAGGGCAGATCGCGGCGCAGCTCGTCGAGCATCTCGATGAGCTTTGCGACTTTGCGCTCGGTGAGGAGATTGATCTGCAGGTCGAGCCGGTTGCGGAGCACCGCGATCTGCGTGAGGCGATGCTCGGTCGTGAGGATCAAGACCGTCATGAGCAGGGCGGTGAGCGTGACCAGCCCTTGCAGCCAGAAAAACGGCGGCGGATCGGGCGCCGGCCCGCGCGCGAGGTGAAGCAACGTATTGCCTCCCACCCAGAGGACGACGAACCCGACGATCCCGTAGACCGTGCGCGGCTGACCGATGCGCCTCGTGACGCCTTCGATCCAGCGTTGGTGCCCGGAGAGATCGTTTTCGGCTCGTCGTTCGAGATCGGCGATCGATTCGATCGCTTCGTCGATCGGCCGCTGCGTTGGTTTCGTCACGAGGCTCCCATGATACCCAGGAGCGCTCGCGACGAAACAACCGTGCCGTTAGAGCGGGATATTGCCGTGCTTGCGTTTCGGACGATCGACGCGCTTGTTTTCGAGCATCGTCAGGGCGGCGGCGACGGCGCGCCGGGTGGAGCGCGCCTCGATCACGTCGTCGATATATCCGCGTTGTGCCGCGATGTACGGGTTGGCGAAACGGTCGGTATATTCGTCGATGAGCTCGGCCATCTTCGCCGCCGGATCGCTCGCGGCGGCGATCTCGCGCC
>JAJZVP010000108.1:0-2522 GCA_021845615.1 bacterium
GAGGGGCGCTTTGGTGTCACCCCGAGTAGCCGCCGAAGGCGGCATATCGAGGGGCGAGAACGCACGCGCCTCGATACGGCTGCTGCGCAGCCTACTCGGCGTGACAGCGACGCAACTCGGCGTGACAGCGACGCAACTCGGCGTGACAAAACTCTGCGTCATATTGAGGGGCGCTTTGGTGTCACCCCGAGTAGCCGCCGCAGGCGGCGTATCGAGGGGCGAGAACGCACGCGCCTCGATACGGCTGCTGCGCAGCCTACTCGGCGTGACAGCGACGCAACTCGGCGTGACAGCGACGCAACTCGGCGTGACAGCGACGCAACTCGGCGTGACAGCGACGCCCACAAATACTCTGTCACCCCGAGTAGCCGCCGAAGGCGGCGTATCGAGGGGCGAGAACGCACGCGCCTCGATACGGCTGCTGCGCAGCCTACTCGGCGTGACAGCGACGCAACTCGGCGTGACAAAACTCTGCGGCGTATCGAGGGGTGTTGCGCTCATGCAGAACCGCCGAGCGCGCGCGCGCGCCGCCGAAACCCAAGCCCGAGCACCGCGACGTAGAGCGCGGCGAGCAGCATCGCGATGCGCGTCGGACCGATGCGCGAGAATACCGAGCCGACCGGCGCGCCGACGCGACCGACGACGATCGCCTGCTGGTCGAGATCGGTGCGATGCGTGTAATGCCCGTCGGGCGCGATGATGCCGCTCACACCAGTCGATGCGGCGCGCAGCACCCAACTTCCCTCTTCGATCGCGCGCATCTGCGCGATCTGCGCGTGTTGGTACGGCCCGGCGCTCGTACCGAACCAAGCGTCGTCGGTGCTGACGATCAGCAATTGCGCTCCGCGACGCACCTGCGCGTGAACGAGATCGGCGAACGCCGATTCCCAACAGATGATCGGCGCGAACGAAAGCGCGGGTGTCGGAATGACGGCGTCGTCGTGGCCGTGCCCGAAGTGGCTCGCCAACTCGTCGAGTTTGGGAACCCAGTGTAGGAACCTGTCGCCGGGAACGGATTCGGCGAAGGGAACGAGTTGTCGCTTCCGATAGATGGCTTGCAAGCCGCCTTCGGGAGAGAAAACGTAGAGCGCGTTATACGCGCGCGTACCCAACGCTTCGAGGCTGCCGACGACGATCGTCGTGCGAGCGGTTGCGGCGATGCGCGCGAACGACGCGACGATATCCGGCGATTCGTTGAGCGCCGTCGCGATCGCGGTCTCCGGCAGCGCGATAATCGCGGGGCGCTCTTCGGTCGCTTCGCGCGTCATTTTCAAGTAGCGATCGAGCGAGAACGAAAACGCTTGCGGCGTCCATTTCAGCGATTGCGCGATATTCCCCTGAATCGCCGCCACGCGTACGCGCGGCGCCGGATAGCTGCGTGCGGGCCAATACCACCAAGCCGCAGCGAGAACGACGACGAGAACGGTGAGGAAGATCAGCAAGCGCTTTGCCGTGCGCGCGATAAATGCATCGGCGAGATACGCGCCGAGCGTGCAGAGCACCCACGTGAGGCCGTAACTGCCGATATAGGCGCCGAGCGAACGCAACGGCGTATCGACCTGCGTGTAGCCGAGCTGTCCGAAGGGCGCCCCCAAAACGCCGACGCTACGCCCCCACTCCGCGAGTGCGAAACCCGCCCCCGCGGCGACCGGAGCGAGCCCGGGCGGCGCGAAGCGGTACGCGGCGACCGCGAGAATGCCTGCGGTAACGAATGCCAGGGCTTCGAGCGCGGCGGGCCCCACGATCACCACCGAGGAGAAATTGCCGAGATAAGCGCCCACCGTCGTCCCGAACCACGAGAATGAAATCGCGAAAAAGACGAACCCGGCGAGGAAGCCGAGCGCCGCGGCGGTGCGATAGGAGGCGTGGCTCTGCCAGAGCCAGAAAATCGCCGTCGCACCAAACGGCGCGAGCCACGTAGCGCCGACTTTCGGGAAGGCGAATGCGAGCGCCGCCCCTGCAATCACTGCGACGCATACGTCGCGCCACCGCTCTGCTGAGAGAAGTATGATCCGTCGTTCGAGTTTTTTGCTGGCAGGAACAGCGTTCATGGTCTCATCGTGTGGGCGGCAAGTAACGCCGAACCGCACTTCGGGTGGGGGATCGGGCATCCCCTCGGGTTACTTGCAGGTAAAATTTCGCGTGACGACAGGCTTCGATTTCACGAACTATCGCTACGTGATGATCTTTAATACGGCCGGGGACGGAAAAACCCCGTATCCCAACGGCACGACGACGAATTTTCAGGGGTACTCGTTCGCCGTCATCGTCGGCGGTGGCCCCGCAGGGGTGGCGCCGCAGCTGCAGTTCGTTCAGTACTATCGTCAGCCCGGGACGACGCTGCCGCCCACACCGTTAACCATCAATTTCACGCCGCAGCAGTTGCTCTTCTTGCCCGATAGCAATGGCCTCAACACCGAGTTCACCGTACAATTCCAGCGCTTGCTTGCCGGCGGATACTCCAACGGCTCGCCGACGCCCGCCGCCTCGACGTCGCCGAGTGCGAGCCCGAGCGCCTCGCC
>JAJZVP010000108.1:2622-7353 GCA_021845615.1 bacterium
AGTGCGAGCCCGAGCGCCTCGCCGAGTGCGAGCCCGAGCCCGGGAATCGTGAGCTCCACGTGGCTCTTCAATTTTTTCACCACCGATCCGTCGCTCAATCCGCTCGATTCGCTGGGTTTGGGCGGCGCGCAAGATATTTCGTTCTCGTCACCGGTGCTCGACACGACGACGCCGTTCGACATTACCGTGACCGTGCCGGCGGGGGCGACGCAGGCGAGCAATCCGCTCGCGCAGATCTACGGCGGCGAGCTCACGAATTCGCCGTAACGGCGGAGCGACCGGCGGTACGCCGACCTAGAGCGACGAGATCGCGTTGAAACTGGTCGGAAGGATCGGCCCGTTTTGCCCGATGCCGAACGTCGCCGCTTGGCTCGGGAACGCGAGCAGATCGATGGAAACGTTCACCGAACGCGACGGCTCCAAATACTGGATGCGCAATTCGTAACAGTTGCCGATGATGTGGCTGTAGTAGATGCTCTTATCTTCGATTCGAGCGTGATTCTTCCAATCCAATAGGCCGCTGAATTGGAGGCTCGATCCTCGGCCGAACGGCGTCGAGAATTGCACTTGCGTCGGCGTGAAGCCCTGGCCGATTCCGGGAACGAACGATCCGCCGAGCTGGACGTACGAACGCGGCGATGGCTGCGAGGTGAACTGGTAGCTCACCGGCTGCGCCAACGCGTTGAAATTCGTCGAGAACCCGAGCTGCAGCGTGTAGACGTTCGCGTTGAAGAAACGCAACACGTCCTGCGCGCCCTTGTTGTTGATCGGCGAAAACTGATCGAGGAACTGAAACGGCACGCTGCCGGGACCGTTGAAGTTCGATTCGTTGTAGGTGATGGCGTTCACGATGTGTTTGCCGATCGGCGAAGTGAGGCTCAAATTCTGCTGGATCTGCGCCTTAAGATCGCCGGTGCCGTATGCGTATTGCTGCACGTTCACCGTCGCGGAAAACGTGCTGCCGTAGATATTGTAGAGCGCCGGCCCCGCGACGAAGGACATGTCGGCCCGCTGGGTGGCGAAGTGGTTCGTCGGTTCGGAGTATTCGCCGATATAGAATTGCGCCGAGAGCGGAACCAAGAAATGGGGGAAAAAGCGGTTCGGCCGGACTTGAATTTCCGGCAGTTTGTAATCGCCGAACGGCTGTTGCGTGTAGGAGCGATCGAACGTAATCGTAGAGTTGTAAGAGGGCTCGTTGATGGTGGTGGTGTTGGTGACGTGTCCGGTGACGTTCGAAGAACTCGAGCCGGAAAACGACGATTGCGTGGCGGCCTGCGTGTAGTTGAAGCTGTTGCTAACGCGGCTGTTGATCTGTCGCGAATCGGTGAACGTGATGCTGTCGTTCGAGGATTGCGAGCCGACCGCCGACCGCGAGAACGAGTAATTCTGCTGGGCGTGAACGCCTTGGTGGGCGAATGAGATTTGCATCGCGGTGCTCGGCGGCGCGTTATAGAGCGGGCCGAACGCGCTTTGGTAGCTGTAGCCGAAGTTCGCGTGCAGGCGCGGCGAGAAGTTCTCGTTCTCTTGGGCTTGAAGGTTATAGGTGGAGGTTTGGGTGCGGCGGTCGCGGATTTCGTAGAACGCGAGCGTGCCGTTTCGGCGCCCGTTCTTCTTCGCAAACGTGCCGTTGTATCCGAGCCCGAGGCCGACTTTCGTGTAGTAGTTGAGCGTGTAGTAGCCATAATAATAGCGGTTCTTCCCAAATCCGAGTTGCGTCTTCACCCACGCGCCTTCGTACTGGTCGTAGCCGACTTGCGGAAAGTAGCTCGGGCGCTGCGTCTGGTTCACCACCTGCCGTAACGGAATGACGATGCGCGGGAGAAAGAAGACCGCCGCCGCGCCGAGCCAGAGGATCGCATCGGCGATGACGATCTTGTTCCCAGGGTAATAGGTGATCGTCTTGCCGGTGATGTGATAGCCGGCGCGTGGGTTATCGCAGGTGGTGACGAAGGCTTTCGTGCCGTGGCCGACGCCTTTCCTATCGGTATGCAGATCGGGCGAGCGGAAATAAATCAGCCCGTGCTGGACGCCTTCGGAGCTCTCGCCGCTGCCGCCGATCAGTTTCGCCGTTTGGTCGATGGTATCGAATACAATTTCCTTCGCGTTGAGAATCGAATCGTGCGCGTGATTGATGATGTAGGGTTTTCCGGTAACGGTAATCGTGCGGATGCCGTCGTAATGCGCGTGCTCGCCGATCAGTTCGTCTTCGCCGAAGAAAATGTGGACGTTGCCGGTCGCATCGCCGGGGTTGCCCAGATTGGTATTCCCCGTGACTTTGTCGGCGAGGACCGCAATTTGATTCGGCGCGAGCGTTGGGGCGCCGGTTGGAATCGGTTGCGGCGTGGGCGGGCCGTGGCCGGCGCGGGGAATCGGCGGCGGCGTCTCCCCGCCGCGCACCAAATAGACCGGTGCGGCGAGGTTCGACGGATTCGGCGTCGGGGTGGGGATCGCCGGCGGCGTGGGGACGTTCGTGGGAAGCTGAAAGGAGATCGGCGTCGGGCGCGCCTCGGGCGTAGCGCTCGGAGCGGGTGAGGGCGCGGCTTGCGCGAGCAGATTCTTCGGCGGCGCGTAACGCTCGGCGATGAGTTTCGAGCAACTCTGCGCGTTGAGCAATCGCAGCGCGCGCGATTCGTCGATGCGTCCGATATCGGCGGCGCGCGCCGGAACGAGGCTCGCGACGTAGGCGAGAATCCAGGCGATCGTGGTGGCGGTGCGAATCGAGCGATTGCGCACGGCCGCTACCGCTCTTCCAAGATGAAGAGGACGAGGCCGACGCCGCCCATGATGATGTTGGGGATCCAGGCGGCGAACGTGGGATTCATGGCGCCGTTGCGCCCGAACGCCGCCGCCGCCGACATCAGTAAGAAGTAGATGAAGAACGAGAAGATCGCCATCGCGATGCCCAGCGTGCGCCCGCGCTTCCCGTAGCGAATCGCTAGCGGCACGGCGAGCACCATGCCGATCACGCAGGCGAACGGCCAGGCCAGTTTGTTCGCGAGGCTGATTTCCAGCGATCCGAGCGTGCTGCCGCCGATCCCTTGCGATTTCAACGCATTAATTTGCGTGCTCAACGCCTTGCTGTTCATCGTCCACGAATCGCTATTGATGTTGGAGAGAAATTGCGCCGCGGTCTCGCCCAGCGGCAAGCCGATCTCGATGCTCTTGACGTGCTGTTGGCTCGTGACGTCGCCTTTGAGATTGTAACGGGTGTCGATCACGTCGTGCAGGATGAGCACCGATCCGTCGACCGTCGCCGTTTTCGCTTGCAAGGTTTCGTTCCACGGCCCGAAGTGCGCCGGTTTGAAAATTTGCACGTCGAGCATCGTCTTGTTGTCGGGCTCCACTTGCGTGACGTAGAAAACGTTTCCGGTATCGGGATCCTTGCGGAAGAATTGGGGCTCGACGGGAAGCGAATTGGTGTGGTAGATGATTTGATAGAAGGTGCGAGTGGAGAGATCGACGGCCTTCGGCGAAACGTATTCGTTGGTGGCGTACGCGATGGCGAACATCGCGATGCCGAAGAGCATCGGCGTCACGGCGATGCGCGCGAGCGAGATCCCCGAGGTGCGCATCGCGACCACTTCGTTGTCGCCCATCAAGCGCCCCATCGCCAAGAGCCCCGCAAAGAGCGTCGCGAACGGAAACGCCATCGGCACCGCTTGCGGAATGCGAAACACGACGAAGCGAAGCACCAAGAAAAACGGCGCGTGCTCGTTGATGATGTAATCCGCGGCGAGAAAGAAAATGTTGAGCGCCCAAAAAATGAGGTAGGCGGAGAGCGCGAACGCAAAAGGACCTAAGATTTCGCGCAGCACGTAGCCGTCGAGAATCGGGAGCGCGGGGAGCGCCAATCGTCGGGGCAGCGGGCGTTGTGCGGTTAGCGTAGCCATCGCGCGCCCAGTCGGACCGGGGAGCTAATTGTTGCGATACGCGGCGAGAACGCGCGCGACGTACTCTTGCGTTTCGGCGTAGGGCGGAATGCCGTGGTAGCGGTCGACCGCGCCCGGGCCGGCGTTATACGCCGCGAGCGCCAATTCGGTGTTGCCACCGTAGCGCGTCAGCATGGCGTGTAGATAATGCGCGCCGCACGCCACGTTCTGTTGCGGGTCGAACGCATCGGTAACGCCGCAATCTTCGGCGGTGCCGGGCATGAGTTGCATCAGGCCTTCGGCGCCGACGCGGCTCATCGCGCCGGGGTCGCCGGCGGATTCGGTGAGGATGACCGCGCGAATCAGGCGCGCCGAGATGCCTTCACGCGACGCTGCGGCGACGGCGAGCTGATCGATCCGCGCCGGAGGCAACGATTGCGGCGCATACGGCAAGTAGCCTCCCCCGCCGCAGCCGGCGAGGAAGACGACCGCGAGCGTCGCCCGGAGCCAAAATTGCATCCTTCTTGGGTTCGCCGGGCCCCTGCCCCGGCCTTCCGGGTACTCCCCCCCCCCGTCACCCCGAGTAGCCCACCCCTCGACAAGCTCGGGGTAAACTCCGCGGCGGATCGAGGGGGCATTCCTCGGTCGGCGCGCGCCTCGATATGGTTGCTTCGCAACCTACTCGGCGTGACACGGGTAGACTCCGCGGCGTATCGAGGGGCGGCCGATTGTCACCCCGAGTAGATGGGATGAGAAGGCCGGTCACCGAAGCGGTTTTCGAAAGAACACCCGCGTTGCGCACTCAGAGGTGCAAGGGAGACCGACCTTCATGGGCAAGCATATCAAGAACGCAGCCAAACGC
>JAJZVP010000109.1 GCA_021845615.1 bacterium
CCTCGGGGCGTGCCGCGCGAGCCGCCCGCAGCGTTTTACCGGTAGCCGACTCCTTGCGAAAAGTCGGCAAAGGAGCAGAGCAATGAAACGTCTCGCAATCGGCCTCACCGCCGCGATCTTCGCCCTCAGCCTCGTAGGGGCACGCCCGGCGGTGGCGAGCATCAATATCGGGATCGGCATCTCGATCGGGAGCGCGCCTCCTCCCATCCCCTACTATGCGTACGAACAGCCGCCTCCGCCGGCTCCGAACTGGATCTGGATACCGGGCTACTGGCGCTGGAATCGCGGAGGCTACCACTGGGTACGCGGCCGCTGGACCCCCGCCCCGGCACCCGGCCTCTATTGGACCCCCGGCTACTGGGCCTGGGACGGCAACGGCTACTATTGGAACGGCGGCTACTGGGGGCGCAGCGTCGGCTACTACGGCGACGTCAACTACGGCTGCGGCTACTACGGCCGCGGATACGATGGCGGCGAGTGGGATGGCGACCGCTTCCGCTACAACAGCTACGTGACCCACGTCGACCGCAACACGATCGGCAACGCGGTCTACTACGATCCCCACGTCTATCGGCGCGCCCCGCAGGAGGGCCGCTCGAGCTTCGTGCGCGTCACCCGCGCCGCCTCGGCGCGGAGCCCGCGCTACCAGCCGCAACGGCAGCAACCGCAACCGCGCTACCAGCCGCAACGGCAGCAACCGCAGCCGCGCTACCAGCCGCAACGACAGCAACCGCAACCGCGCTACCAGCCGCAGCGACGGCAGCAACCGCAACCGCGCGGGAACCAGCAGCACGGTGGCCGCGGTGGGAGCCAACAGCACGGTCACGGCAGCGACCACGGCGGGCACGGGCACGGCGGGCCACCGGCCTAAACGCCCCTCACATGCCCTCGGTTCGGCAACAACGCGGTTACCCGTTCGGGTGACCGCGTTCTCGTTTTGCGTGAAATCGCTTCATATTGGGTAGCATGAAGGGGGTTCATCCCCAGAATGTAGGCACTCCCATGAAAATCCCACGCGCACTTTTCGTCGCGGTCTTCGCCGTCGTCGCATTTTTTATGCCTCGTCCGGCATCCGCGATTACCTTGAGTCAAATCATCTCGATGATCGCCCCACCGGCGATTCCGTCATCATCCTATCAACAACCCGCACCGCCGGCGCCGAACTCCATGTGGATTCCCGGATATTGGAACTGGAACGGCAGCTCGTACCAATGGGTCGCAGGGCGCTGGACCTACGCACCGAGCCCGGGGCTCGTGTGGACGCCTTCCTACTGGCAGGCGACGCCGGCCGGATATCTCTACCACTCCGGTTATTGGGGCAAGAGCGTCGGATATTACGGCAACCTCAATTACGGCCACGGATATTTCGGCAAAGGCTACGACGGAGGGAAGTGGCAGGGCAAAACGTTCCTCTACAACACCTACGTCACGCACGTCGACCAGCACACCGTTCGATCGGTCTACTACGATCGCAGCGTCTACATGCGCTCGCCGCAGCAGAACCATCAGAGCTTCGTCGGCCAAATGCATTCGGAAAATCGTGGACACGCAATGCAGAACGCGCGCAACAATCACGGCGCTCCCCCCGCGAAACGATCGGAGCGCGGAAAATCCTCGAACGAGCACGCCGCCAAGGGCGGGCACGGCAACGCCGGGCACGGCAATTCCGGGCACGGCCACGGCAAACCGCCGCGCTAGACGCGGGCTCTTTCCGGGGTACGCTTATTGGTTTGGAAGAAAATGAAAGATCGTAAGCGTGTAATCGAAACCGCCGGCGTACGTATCGTCGGCGGTTTCTTCCAAAACCACCGAGATCGTTGCGTCGGGCGAATCCCAACGCGTCCGATGCGTCGACATGACGGTCGCGAGCCGCGTACGGTCGTTCATTCGCGAGACGTAATTCGCGGGCAGATCCTTCGCGATCGAGGCGCGAACCGCATCGTAGGTCGGCGAGGTTCCGAAGAGCGTCGGCGAATCGCAGCCCAACATCCATTTCGAATCGTTCTTTTCATCATTCGGGTGGAAGAGCGTGACGTCGATGCGGCAGCTTGAATAGGGCTGGGCGAGATGGAACGAGCTCGCGTACCGCGCGTAAAACGCCGCGCCGAAAGCATTGCCTCCTGCGTTGGGAACCGAGCGCCCGCGAATGCTCGCAAAATTCGTCGGCGCCGTTTTGAGCCCGACGGCGACTTCGCGCGCGAACGCCCGTAGAAAGGCCGCGCGCTGCGCGGGCGTCATGCCGCGCGCGTAGAGGGCGAAGCGATGGTGCGACGTGATGTAATGGCGAACCGAAATCGCAACGCCGACCGAGGCCGCGTGCGAACTCGACGCCGATTCGACGAACGGCGACGCGACGACGCGACGACCGTTCGAGGCCGTCCACCGCCAAATCGTCGCGCCGGTGCGTTTGTCGAGCGCACCCATCATCGTGAATCCTTTGAGCGCGGGCGCGAGATCGCTCGCCGCGAGTTGAGATGCCCGAGCGATACTCGTCGTCGGCGGAAAATACCACACGAAGTGCGCCGACCAATACTCCCGTTGTCCCGGTGCGGCGAACGTGTGCCCGATCGTGCCGTGCGGCAGCGCGAGCACGCGTACGGCATACGTGTCGTAGAACTGGTTCGCTTCGGTGCGCTTGCCGCGTAACGGAGCGAAATCGTTCGACATCGTGGCGACGAGGTGCGGCATCGCGCGCTGCAGGTAATTCGCGGGGCGCTTCGCCGCCAACGCCGGGGCTACGAAGTACGCGGCGATCGCGAATAGGACGGCAACGCGAAGACGGTTTTTAAGGGCGAGGTACTTCACGGCGGCGCCTCTCTTTCGTTCGGTCCGGTTCGTTCGGTCCGGCCGCCTTCGTCGGCAAGCAGGCGTTCTCTTTGCGAGTGCGCTACGAGGTGCTGAGTTTGACCTCCACAGCGATCCCTTGGCGCACGCTCGCGGTGACGGTGCAGTAGTCCTCGAAGAGCGCGCGGCAGCGTTCGAAGCGCTCGCGGTGCTCCTCGGCGATCTCGGCGTGGAGCTCGACCTCGATCGAACCGATCCGCAGGCGGCCGCGCTCGTTGCGCGCTTTGTGAATCGAGACGTCGGCGCGCAACGCATCGAGCGACGCGTGCGTTTTGCCGACGCAGAACAGCAGGCTCGAAGCCAAGCAGCTGCCGACCGCCGCGCCGAGCATCGCATCGGGGCTGGGGCCGCGCGCCTCGCCGAGCGGAGGGCCCTCCTCGGCGAAAAACTCCGGCACGTTCGTCCCTTCGACGCGGACGAGAAATTCGTAGCCTTCGCGCCGTTCCAGGCGCACCTTCGTCGGCTGGGGCTCCTCGTGGCTGGCCATCCCGCTCTCCTTCTCGGCTGCCGCACAATCGTGCGCGTCCCTCACTGAAACGCGCTCGCCCTCCCGCACTCCTGCGCCGACTCGCCGATCGCCGTAGTGGGAGCGAACGAGCGACCGGGAGAAGAGCGCCCGCATGTCTCCCACTACTCGCCAATACCCCGCGATCCTCGCGCGCGGCATCCTCGCCGGCATCGTCGGTGCGATTCTGATCGACGGCTTCCTCTACGTTACCCAAGTGCGCCCCCAGGGCGGCACGATGCAGCAGTTCTGGAGCTTCGTCGCCATGGCGGCGATGGGAAAAGCGATCCTCGCCGATCCGCTCGCACCGCTCTACGGCGCGATCGTCCACCTCGTGGTCTCGCTTGCGTGGGGCGTGGCCTTCGCCTGGGTCGCCGCCTCGCAACCGTTTATTGCGAAGCGCTGGCTGCCCTCGGGGCTCGCCTATGGAGTCGTGGTCTACATCGCGATGGATGTCGTCATGCTCGCGGCGGGCGTATTGCAGAACCCGAAGACGCCGAACGATTTCATCTTTCAGCTACTCGCGCACACGGTCTTCTTCGGCTTGCCGATCGCCTGGATCGTCGCGGCGATGACACCCGCCTCCACCGACGCACGAGCGTAGTGTCGGAATACTAGCGTGAACGGCGCGATCGAAATCTCGCTCGCGGCGCTGCGCGCGAACGCCGACGCCCTGAGCGCGCTCGTCGCACCGACGAACGCGGCGTTCGTCGTGAAGGGCAACGCGTACGGCCACGGCGCGCCGGAGGTCGCCCGCGCCGTCGAAGAGCGCGCGCGTTATCTGTGCGTCTACACGATCGACGAAGCGCTCGCGCTCCGCGCCGCCGGCATCGGCGCGCCGCTGCTCGTGCTCGGCCCCGTTCCCGCATCGTCGCTGCGCGCCGCGCTCGAAAACGATTGCGAATTGCCGCTCTGGGACGAGCGCGGCTACCTGCACGATCTCGCCGCCGCCGCGCGCGCCTGCGGAAAGGGCGCGCGCGTCCACCTCAAAATCAATACCGGGCTCAATCGCTTCGGCATCGCGCCCGAGAAATGCGATTCGGTGCTCGACGCCGTCGCGAGCGTTCGCGACGTCGAAATCGTCGGCGTCTTCTCGCACCTCGCCGCCGCAGAAGAGATCGACTCCCCGTATACCCAATATCAGCTCGCGCGTTTTTCTATCGCGCGCGAACGCGTGCGCGCGCGTTTCCCGGCAGCGCAACAACATATCGCGGCGTCGGCGGCAGCGATGCTCTGGCCGCAGGCGCGGCTCGATATCGCGCGCTTCGGAATCGCGCTCTACGGCCTCTGGCCATCGGAGCAGACTCGCGCGGCGATGGGCGAATCCGGAATCGCGTTGCGCCCCGCACTCGCGTATCGCTCCCAACTCGTCGTCACTCGCGAGATCGAGGCGGGTGAAGCGATCGGCTACGGCTGTACCTTCCATGCGCCGCGGGCGATGCGTATCGGCGTCCTGCCCCTCGGCTACGCCGACGGTATCCCGCGGCTTCTCTCCGGCAACGGCAGCTTTCTCGTCGACGGCGCGCGCTGCGCGATTCTCGGACGGATCGCGATGAACACCACCGTGCTCGATCTCACCCACGCCGCCGCCGGTGTCGGGGCGACGGTAACGCTCATCGGGCGCGACGGGAACGAAGAGATCGCCGCCGGCGATTGGGCGCGGTGGGCTCAGACGATCTCCTACGAAATCGTCACCCGGTTGCCGGAGACGCTCCCGCGCCGGTTCCTCGAATTGTAGATACCGAGTAACAAGCAACCGCTTAAGGACGTTTTACGAACGATGCTTCATCCAGCTACCCTTGCAATCATCGTCGGAGGCAGCACATTGCGCGATCGCGCAGTCGTCGTTCGCCAACGCGCGCTCTTGCCGGTGCGCGCGCTCTCGCAGGCGCTCGGTAGCCGCGTCGACTACCTTTCGTCGCTACGCGAAATCGAGGTTCGCCGCCCGGGCGGCGCGACGATTCGCCTACGGATCGGCTCGCGTTTGGCGTGGATCGGTGCGAAGAGCGCCGCGCTCGACGTCGCCCCGCAGATCATCGCCGGGCGCGGCTACGCACCGTTGCGTTTTATCGCCGACGCGCTGAACGTGCGCGTTCGTTACAGCGCCGCGCGGCATGCCGTTTTCGTCTTCGGTAACGCACCGAAGGCGAGCGGGCTCGCGCCGGGGATTAGCGGATTGGTGCCGGTTCCCTACAGCGTGAATGCAACCGCATTCCCCGTCGTCGGTGCGAATATCAACGCTCCGAAGGTCTCGGCTTCGGCGATCCGATTGATCCTCGACGGCACCGACGTAACGATGCAAGCGAAGCGAACCGCTCGCGGGATTCTCTACCTGCCGAGCTCGCCGTTGCCGAAGGGCAACCACATCGCCGAGATATCGCTCGATAACGGAGCGACGATCGCGCAGCGTTGGGCCTTCACCACCACCGTCAGCGGTGCGGTGCCGACGCCCGAGCCGGCGCAGCCGCCGATTCAGAACCAACCGTCGTTTCCGGAGATTCAATTTTATTCGCTCGACGGAACGACGTTCTCGTCGGGTGATTCCACCGAAGTGGAGATGGTCGCTCCCGCAGGCGGTTACGCGTACGCACAGGCCTGTTACAACGGCTGGAGTTTTCCGCTCTATCCCAACGCCACCGATCCACAGATCTACGACGGATGGGTCCAGCTCCCGTACGCCGGGAACAACCAGTTCTGTTCGATTCAAGGGTTTTACGTGGATTCGCGCGGCGTCCGTTATCAATCGCCGTTCTCGATCTTCGTGACGATTTACGGACCAGGTTATTACGGCCACCACCACGACCACGGCCAACCCTCGCCGTCGCCGTCGCCCTCGCCGTCTCCATCGCCATCGCCGACGAGCGCGCCACCGATCGGTCGGCGTACCCCAGCGCCGGGAAACTGCCCTCCGGGATTCCGCTGCATCCTCGGTGGAACGCCGGCACCATCGCGGCCGCCATTCGACGGCGGCGTCAAACGCCCGGTGCCGGTAGCGCACCCGGTTCCCGTCGCGCACCCGGTTTCCACCACGCAACCCGTCATCGCTGCACCGCATCACGACGGCGGCGTCAAACGCCCGGTGCCGGTAACGCACCCGGTTCCCGTCGCGCACCCGGTTCCCATCGCGCACCCGGTTCCCGTCGCGCACCCGGTTTCCACCACGCATCCCGTCATCGCAGCGCCGCATCGCGGCGGCGGCGTCAAGCGCCCGACGCATACGGTGCACGTGACGCATACGGTGCACGTGACGCATACGGTGCACGTGACGCATACGGTGCACGTCGTTCACGCGACGCACGCGACGCACGCGTCGAGCAGTTCGCACGCGTCGAACACCTCGCACTCGTCGAGCAGTTCGCACTCGTCGAGCAGTTCGCATGCAAAGCAGCACGCCTCGCCGCACCCAAAGGCAACCGCAGCACCGCAAAGAACCTAGCCCGACCGCCGCTTTGCGGAGAGACGACGACCTGAAAGGAGCGACCGATGGCCGCAACGATATTCGTTCCCCTGCTCGCAGCCCTTATCGGGGCCGCAACAAATGCACGAAGCGTTCAACCGGCGGTTCCCGGATGGACGGCGCTCCCTCTTCAAGCGGGTGAGTATCGACGATACGAACGCACCAATCGACAGGGCTTCACGAGCGTTCTCGTAGCCGACGAACAAATTTGTCGGTGTCAACCAAAGGAGTTCTCGAGAGAACTCTCCACCGCTTTAGCGAAAGTCCCCGGTTCGACGGTCAACATTGCTCCCTCCAACATATGCGGCGAACCGGGGGAGTACACGATCGGTACGGGATTAGCTCGCACCGTGGGACGACATAATTTGGAGGTCTATGCATTCCGCAAAAATGGAACGTTTTACGTCCTCGAGGACATTTTTGACTCGCCCGCCCCGAGCCCCGCGGCTCACGAGCTGCTCGCCGCACTCTGCCCGTAGCGCTTCCTGAAAACCATCCGCGGCGAGATCGCGAAAAA
>JAJZVP010000110.1 GCA_021845615.1 bacterium
AGCGAGCGAAGCGAGTCGAAGGCCGCCTACTCGGCGTGACAGTAAGCCTCCTCAGCGTGACGGGCGGGTTGTTTCTCGTGAAACACATCGCGGAGCCCCCCCCCCCCCCCCCCCCCCCCCCCCCCCCCCCCCCCCCCCCCCCCCCCCCCGCGCGCCGCACCGTCGCGCTGCCCCGACGAGCGCTTAAGCGAGCGGCGAGGACCCTGACATTGCTTGTCCGAGCCGCGAGCGTCTAGCTCGGAGCGGGCGGCGCGAGCGGTGCGGCGGGCGGCGGCGCCTCGATACGCCGCCGAGCCTGTCCTGAGCGAGCGAAGCGAGTCGAAGGGCGGCTACTCGGCGTGACACGGGAGCGGCGCCTCGATACGGCCCTGCGGGCCTACTCGGCGTGACACTGGGGCGGCGCCTCGATACGCCGCCGAGCCTGTCCTGAGCGAGCGAAGCGAGTCGAAGGGCGGCTACTCGGCGTGACACGGGAGCGGCGCCTCGATACGGCCCTGCGGGCCTACTCGGCGTGACACGGGAGCGGCGCCTCGATACGCCGCCTGCGGGCGGCTACTCGGCGTGACACAGGAGCGGCGCCTCGATACGGCCCTGCGGGCCTACTCGGCGTGACACAGGAGCGGCGCCTCGATACGCCGCCTGCGGGCGGCTACTCGGCGTGACACCGGGCCTACTCGGCGTGACACTGGAGGGGCGCTAGCGGCAGAGGGGTTTCGTGCTCGGGATACCCGTTCGGCGGGGGAAGCGCTCGGGGGTCGGCCGGAGCTTGCGCAGCCGCACGATCCGGCGATCGCCCTCGAGGCGAATATCCTCGAGCTGCTCGGCGCCGAGCACAAGGGCTGCGTCGGCGATCGCCGCCGCCTCGCCCTCCTCGGCGCGCCCCCGCGGCATCAGCGCAATCCCGCCGACGCGAAGGAAAGGAACGAGATACTCCGCGACCGTTGTTGCCGACGCGACCGCGCGCGCCACCGCACGGTCGTATCGCTCCCGGAGGTTCGGATCCCGGCCAAGGAGCTCGGCGCGGCCGCAATAGACGGTTGCCTCAGCCCCAAACGCGGCGATCTGCTCGCGCAGGAAGCCGCACTTCTTGGCGTTCGCCTCGAGAAAATCAACCCTCGCCCCGGCGAGCAGCAGCGGCATCCCCGGAAAACCACCACCGGAGCCGACATCGACCGTTCGCCCCTCCACCTCGGGCAGCAGGGTGAGCGCATCGAGAATGTGCGGCGCGAGCGCCGCCGGCGTCTTCGCGCCGGTAAGATTGAAGCACCGATTCGCCTCCAGCAACGAGGCACCGAACGCACCCATGCGTTCCCGGTAGGCCTCGTCGACGCCGGCCGCTGCGAGCAAAGCGTCGAGCTCCTCGCGTTCGCTCACCGAGCCACCGCCGGCGAAGCGTGCTCGGAACGCTGCAGATGCAGTGAGAGAATCGCCACATCCGAGGGGGCGACGCCAGGTATGCGCCCCGCCGCCCCCAACGTGCGCGGCCGCTGCCGAGCGAGCTTCTCCCGGGCCTCGCTGGAGAGCGCACCGACCCGGTCGTAAGCGAAGTCCGCGGGAATGACGAACCGCTCGCGACGCGCGGCCTGGAGAATCGCCTGCTCCTCGCGCTTCACATAGCCTTCGAGCTTCACTTCAATCTCCAGGCGCTCGGCAATCTCCCCGGAGATTCCCTCGGGGAGCCACGGCCGCAGATCCTCAACGCCCAGATGCGGGCGCCGCAGCGCTTCCGCGAGCGTCGGCGGCCCCTGAAAACGCTCGCTCCCAATCTCGCGCGTCGGCAAGCGCAGGCGCTCCGCCTCGCGTACCGCGCGATCGAGACGCTCGATTTCTTCGACGCAACCGGTCCATTGGTCGTCGTCGACAAGTCCATTCTCTCGTCCGCGGGGGGTCAGTCGGCGGTCGGCGTTGTCGTGGCGAAGCAGCACGCGGTGCTCCGCGCGCGAGGTCAGCATCCGATAGGGCTCGTCGACCCCCTTGCCGACCAAATCGTCGACGAGCACCCCGATATAGCCCTCCGAGCGCGCGATCCGCAGCGGTTCGCGCCCTTGCGCCGCGAGCGCCGCATTCGCACCGGCGACGAGCCCCTGCGCGGCGGCCTCCTCGTAGCCCGAGGTCCCGTTGAGCTGGCCGCAGTGGTAGAGCCCGGCGACGCGCCGCGTCTGCAAGGTGTCGTCCAACTCCGTGGGCGCGACCATGTCGTACTCCACCGCGTAGCCCGCGCGCAGCATCTCGCAGCGTTCCATTCCCGGCAACGTCTGCAACATCGCAAGCTGCACCTCGGCGGGAAGCGAGGTGGAGAACCCGCCGACGTAGAGCGTCGGCTCCTCCCAACCTTCGGGTTCGATGAAGAGTTGGTGCGTCGGGTTGTGTGCGAACTTGATGACTTTATCTTCGATCGAAGGACAGTAGCGCGGCCCGATGCCGCGAATGAGATCGAGTCCGTAGAGCGGCGAACGATGCAGATTCTCTCGCACGAGCGCGTGCGTTCGCTCGTTGGTGTCGATCAGATAGCACGGCAGTTGCTCGCCGACGAATCGCGCTTCGCTCCGTCGCGAAAACAACAACGGCGTCGCACTCGGTTCTTGCACGCGCATCGCCGTATAATCGACGCTCGTGCGATCGACGCGCGGCGGCGTCCCAGTCTTGAGACGCTGCATGGAAAATCCGCGTTCGCGCAGCGCGTGCGAGAGCCCGAGCGCCGGAGCTTCGGCGTGCCGTCCGCCCGGTTCCACCTCTTCGCCACGGAACAATTTTCCGCCTAAAAACGTCCCGGTCGCCAACACCACGCGACGCGCGTACAACGATCGGCCGTCGGCGCAACGAACGCCGCGCACCTCGCCTGCCGAAACGATGAGCCCTTCCACCATCGCCGCTTCGATGCGTAATTCCGGCAAGGATCGCAACAAGCGCAGCGCCATGCGATTGTACGATG
The DNA here is from genome assembly GCA_021845615.1 of bacterium. Classification (GTDB taxonomy): domain Bacteria; phylum Vulcanimicrobiota; class Vulcanimicrobiia; order Vulcanimicrobiales; family Vulcanimicrobiaceae; genus JABEUX01. The sequence continues at coordinate 2,933 of JAJZVP010000110.1, forward strand.
GTTTATCCATCAGTTGCCGCAGCGCGCGCACCGCGGGGCCTTTGCTTTCGTTGAGAAAGCGCGCGTGGACGCTGCACGAATCGGCGAGTACGCCCATCGCTCCGCCGAGCGCGTCGATCTCGCGCACCAGTTGCCCCTTCGCGCTCCCGCCGATCGAAGGATTGCAGGGCAACGTGCAGATGCGCGCCGGATCGCCGGTGAGCAACAACGTGGAGACGCCCATCTTCGCCGCAGCGTGCGCCGCTTCGACGCCGGCGTGTCCGCCGCCAACCACGATCACCGCCGCATCGTCGGCACGTATCGTCTCCATCGCTACTTCCCGATACAGAAACGCGCGAAGATGCCGTCGAGCATCTCCTCGCTCGCCGTCGCCAGCGAAAGATGGGCGAGTGCGGCATCGACCAATCGCAGGTCGTTGCCGACGAGATCGAGCGCTTCGTCCGCCGCAAGCGCGGCGCGCGCCGAACGGAGCGCCTCCAGCGCACGCGCGACCGCATCGAACTGTTCGCCGAACGCGAGGTGCGCGCGCTCGAGATCGGGTTGCGTTCCGCCCCAACCCGCCCGCGCGATCGCCGCTCGCAGTTCTTGCAAACTCTGCGGCCAGCGAACGCTGCCGCAAAGCGAGATCCCCGATACCTCGCACCGCGCCGACGTGCCGAGATCGGCTTTGTTGAAGAACACGATCCGCGTCCGCCCCTCGCTGCGCGCGAGCAACTCCTCGGCGTGCGCCGAGAGCGGAACCGAGGCATCGAAGACCAGCACGAGCACGCGCGCGCTTTCGAAGGCGCGCAGCGAACGTTCGATCCCCATCGCCTCGAGGGGATCGGCATGCGCCCGAATGCCCGCGGTGTCGATCGCGCGCACCGCGACGCCGTCGATGACGAAGCGCTCCTCGATGCTGTCGCGCGTCGTTCCCGGAATATTCGAAACGATCGCGCGCTCTTCGCCGAGCAATGCGTTGAGCAACGAGGATTTTCCGGCGTTCGGCGGCCCGACGATCGCCAGGCTCACGCCTTCGCGCAGCAAACGTCCGGCTTCCCCGTCGCGCTGCAGGCGCGTCAACTCCGCCTCGAGCTCGCTCAACAACGCGGCGAGCGGGGCGCGCGGCGGCTCCTCGACCTCGTCGGGAAAATCGATCGCTGCGGCGAGCCGTTCGAGCGGTTCGCGCAGCGCGGCGCGCAGCTCGGCGACGCGAGCGCCCAGCGCACCGCCGAGATTTGCGAGCGCCGCACGCGCCGCCGAAGCGGTCTCCGCCGCGATGAGATCGCCGACCGCGCCGACGCCGTCGAGATCGAGCTTTCCGGCGAGAAAGGCGCGGCGCGTAAACTCGCCGGGCCCGGCTTGGCGCGCTCCGCACGCAATCGCCGCACGCACCACTTCGCGCGCGAGCACCGGAGCGCCGTGCACGTGCAGTTCGACGACATCCTCTCCGGTCGCCGAATGCGGGGCGGGAAAATAGAGTGCGATCGCGTCGTCGAGCGGGCGCCCCACCTCGTCGACGAGCGCGACGCGCGTCGCCTGGCGCGGCGGGAGCGCGGCGGCTCCGGTGAGCCGAAGTGCGATCGCGCGCGCGCGCGAACCGCTGAGCCGAACCACGGCGATCGCGCCCTGCCCCGGCGGTGTCGCAACCGCGACGATCGTGGGCTCGGCGGCATCGTCGTTCGCGGCGAGCGGCGTGTCGTCGATGAGTTCGACGCGGTTGCCGAATGGGTCGGCGACGTAGCCGTGCGCCCGCCCCTCGAAGGGAAGATCGTCGGGGATCGCGCTCACCCCCGCGGCGGCGAGCCGCGCGAGCACGCCGTCGTAGTCGGCGCACGCCAGTGCGACGTGCGCCTTTCGGGCAGGGCGGAAATCCGGGTCGACGCCGAGATGGAGGGCGATCGAAGCGCTGCGAAACCAGAGCCCGCCGCGCACGGCGAGCTCCGCGGGTTTGGGGAGCTCGCGTAAGCCGAGCAGCGTGCCGTAAAACGCTCGCGCCGCGCCCTCCCCACCGGCGGGAATCGCGATTTGCAGATGGTCGATTCGCGTCGTTGCGTAGCGCTTCATGGCGGCGTGCTTCTCCAACGAAGCGCTATGCAGAGATCAGGCCGGGAAAACGACGACGCAGCGCTCGGGCTCCGCGCCTTCAGATTCGGTGCGAATGCGCGCGTCTTCGGAGATCGTCATATGCACGATCTTCCGCTCCGATGGAAGCATCGGCTCGAGTTTGCTCGGCTTCCCGCTCCGGACGACTTCCTCGACGGCATCGAGCGCGATCTCTTTCAAACGCTCGGCGCGGCGGGCGCGATAGCCCTCGGCGTCGATCGTGAAGTAGCGACGGTTGCCGCGGTTTCCCGCGTTGATGATGTTATTGAACACGAGATTGATCGCTTCGAGCGTGTTGCCGTGGCGACCGATCAACATCGCGAGGTCGGGGCCGTTGACTTCGAAATACTCGCCTTCCTGACGCGGAATGTACGAAATATCCGACGCACCGACGCCCATCTTCGAGAGCATCTCGGTGAGGAGGGCGTGCGCCGGCTTCGCGTCCTCGGGAACGGGCTGCGCCTTCCCGGAGGGTCCGTTGGAACGCGGGCGTCCGCCGCCGCGAAACGGTCTGCGGCCGCCACGGCCACCGCCGCCACCGCTTCCGGGAATCGCGCGGTCGCGAATGTGCGCCGGCTGTTCTTCAAACTCGTAATCGTCTTCGTAGAGCATTATGGCTTCGCGCCTTTCTTTTTCACCGAGCCGTTGTTGAGCGCGGGGGAAGATCCCGCGCCTTTTTTCTTGGACGTTTTTGCGACCCGTTCGTCGATATCGCGAACCGCCAAAGCGACGCTATCGTCGGCGGTGATCGCGCGGTCGCTATCGATCGCGCCGAGCGGTTCGTGGTACTGCCGCAACATATAAAATTGCTGCGCCATCGTCAGCACGTTGTACGAGAGCCAGTAGAGCACCATCGCCGAGGGCCACTGCGCGCGAAACCCGAAAAAACCGATCATCAGCGGCGAGAGGATCTGCATGATCTTGTTGGTGTTGGCTTGCTGCGGGTCGGTCGCCGGCATCGTCGTGAAGCGCAAGCTCACGTACTGCGAAATCATGTAGAGCACGATGAGCAGCAGGTCGGGCTGCGCGAGGCTCTGCGCGAAAATCGCCGGAAAATGCGCCGAGAGCGCGGTGCCGATCCACCAGAATTTCGTCTGCGCGTAGAGATCGCGATGCAAGATGACGACCCAAAAGACGCTGAAGAGAATCGGCAGCTGCACGAGCATCGGCAGGCAGCCGGCGAGCGGGTTGACGTTGTGCTCCTTGTAGAGCTTCATCGTCTCTTCTTGCAGTTTTTTGGAATCATCTTTATAGCGCGCCTGAAGCTTCTTCATCTCGGGTGCGACTTTTTGCATCGAGATCATCGCTTTGAACTGCGCGACGTTGAGTTTCCAGAAAACCAACCGAATGAGCAGGGCGAGAACGACCAGGCTCACGCCCAGGTTGTGCGTGTAGCGGTCGATCCCGAGAACCAACCACGAAAGCGAATTCACGATCGGGTCGAGTATCGAGGCGGCGAAGATTGGCGTCACCGGGGTCCTTTCAAGGAAATGCTCGGAGGAACGGGATCGTACCCCGAGGCGTGCCATGGATGGCAGCGCAAAAGCCGGAGCACCGCGAGGCGGGCTCCGCGCATCACGCCGAAGCGAGCGATCGCTTCACTTGCATACTCCGAACAGGTCGGCATGTAACGGCAAGCAGGCGGGAAGAGGGGGGAGAGCAGGCGCCGGTAGAGCGCGATCGCGGCGAGCGCGATCCGTTGCGCCCCGCTCATACTATCGCCTCGAAGACGGCGCGCTCGAGCTGCGCGTAGCTCATGGTCGCGCTCGCCGGCTTGGCGACGAGCAGCAGGCGACCCGGCGCCGGAGCGGCGAGGCGGGCCTGAACGGCGGCGCCGATCCGGCGCTTGACGAGGTTGCGGACCACCGCGCCCCCGACGCTGCCGGAGACCGAAATGCCGACGACCGGGGCGGCCCCCTCGCGCCCGCGGTCGGAGAAAAGCGAAAAAGCCGACGTTTCGACACGTCGGCCGCTGCGGCGTAAACGATGGAAATCGGCTCGCCGCTTCAGGGTCTCGTAGCGGCGCATCGGCACGGGGTGCTCTCTACCGCCTAGACGCTGAGGCGGTGACGCCCCTTCTTGCGCCGACGTGCGAGCACGTTGCGGCCATTCTTCGTGCGCATGCGCTCGAGGAATCCGTGGACGCGCTTACGGCGCCGATTGTGCGGCTGGTACGTCCGCTTCATGATGATGTAGCTCCTAGGTGGACATTGAAAAGACCGCCGATTGGCGGCAGACGGCTTAGGGAGTATAGGCAGGG
>JAJZVP010000010.1 GCA_021845615.1 bacterium
GAAAATCGGGAGGGAGGGAGTTGCATCGTGTGCTATACTCCCCAACCGTCGGGCCATTAGCTCAGTTGGTTAGAGCGCATGCTTGATAAGCATGAGGTCCCTGGTTCGAGACCAGGATGGCCCACCAAGTCAAATACCCCGCATGCTTCGCGGTTTTTTTCTTTTTCCGTGGCCTTTTTCGCCTTTCTATGTGCACCCGCGTTCGCCGTTTTGTCCCGGCGCCGCGGTCGCTTTCCGCTTGGCGGAGAATGTTCGACCCATGTACGGATAACAGACCCATCCTCACCCGGCGGACTTCAGGCAAAAAGTTGTCGGATTTGCTCGATCGGGTCCGCGGCCTGGTTCGCTTGTGAGACCGATTCGATTCCCCCAATCGTCGCTTTGTATCAAGCACCGCTCGAAAGCCACGGACGCCCGCGCATCCAAGCCGATATTCGCGATGAGTGACAGTGGACCAGTTCCAGAGCGTGGTTCGAGAGAAGGAAGGACCATGATTTCAGGAAAACGAGAGCGCTGACAATCTGAATACTCATAACATCGTGCTCGCAGTCCGTTCGCTCACATCGGAATAGCCACGGTATGTTGGCCGTTCGGGCCGATGGAGCCATCGAAATAAAAAATGCACTCGCCAACCTTGAGGTTTTTTCACAACAGATGAAGCTCAACAACATTATCCGCTCCGCGGTTTTCTCCATTGCTGCACTTGCCATGTTCGGCGCGCTCTGCGCCCCGGCGCTCGCAGCCCAGTACAAACTCATGGTGGAGAACTACACGACGCAATCGTTTTCAATAACTACTTCGCGTTCTTTTTGCATGCGATCGCCATTACCGGTGGGGACAATCCAACCACGTTCCAAACATGAATTCAGGATCGATACGGATTCAAACGGAGGATGCTCCAATCCGTTTCTCGCTTCCGAACTCATTCTACAGTTCAATGAGGGCGATCATGTCATTCGTGTCGATCTCTCCAAGCGCACGCTATTACCTTGGGAAGCATCGTCGTCCGACCGAAAAAACGTGCATCTTTTCACCGGGTTCGACGGCGTAACGATCGTCCTTGGGAACGATCCAAATATCGAGAGATACATGATCTACTAACGCGCAACAAATGAAACGGGCTGCTCTATCGGCAGCCCGTTTCATTTGTTGCGCGGGCTGCGTCCACGGACGTGCGTAACTTCGCCGCGACGCCAAGTTGAGCGGCGAGTTTCTCGATCTTGCGCGTCGAGACGCCGCTGATGATCGCTTGGAGCACGAGCGCCCTGAGCTGGTGAAGATCGTCCCCTGGGGGTGCCGTCGACGAGGTTGTCATGAAGGGTGGAGTCGGGTACGATATTAGTCACCATCGGGCCTCCGTGTGATGCGGGCCCGGTTCCGTGGGTATTTTCCGCTTAGCGGAGAGCGGACGTTTGCTTGCCGAGGGACGCTGATATCCCTCGATACTGAAAGGGAGTTACCTGTATTCATGAAGCGTTTCGCGCTCGTTCTCGTAAGTTGTCTGGCCGTGCTCGGGGGCGGACTCATGCCGACGCCGGCGTCGGCGGCGATCAACTACCACAACGGGTATATCAGTATCTTCAACCGCAGCTCCAAGCACACGCTCTACGTGTACGGCATCTGGCATTTCTTCGGCTTTCGTGGCGCGAAAATCGCCGGCTATAAAGAAATCCCTCCCGACGGGGAATACATTGCGAATGAGTGCTGTTATGCGGGAGGTTCCGGCTATGAAGTCGAGGCGTCATATTATCGCGATCAGGCGGAGTTCCCAGCACAGTATCCCAAATGGCGGTTCGTGAGCTATGCGATTGCCGATATGAAGTTGTGCAACCGCGCAGGGATCCCGTACGGCAAAGGCAAGGTCTGGTTCGAATCAGGGGACGTCGGCTACGGACCCGGGGGGATCGCGATTACCGGGTCGGCGTCGGAGGCGAGGAACCTGACGTGCGATTGAGGTAAGCCGCTCATCCGGGGGCACCGGACGTGGCCTCGTCAGCTGACGCCGGACTGCGCGAAGGCGTTGAGCGTGGACCGGATTGTTGTAGTTCTCCCACTCCGTCGGCTCCTTGCCGAACGCCTTATCAAGGTCGAGCATCGGCTTCTGCTTCCCTCGGTCTGCCATTATTTAGCGATCAGCTTGGGGATATACGACGACAGTTGCATCCCCTCGCGCCATCAACAACCTCAACACGAAGTCCCTGGAGCGAACGACCATTCGCTCGCTTTTTTTGCGTTTGAATCAAAAGTTTGAATCAAAAACACTCCGGGTATGCTCCCCACTGCGGAGCGACCGCTCGCGCCGCCTAGGAGGAACACATGAAACTTGGAGCACTCGCACTTTCGCTCACCTTTGCCCTCGCCGCCTGCGGAGGTGGGAGCGGCGGCGGCACCGGCGCTATGCCGACATCGGGCACGTCGCAGCTCTCGGTCGCGATGATCGACGCACCGATTCAAATGAACGGCATTACCGTGACCGCCGTCAATCTCGGGATCGACAAAGTTGAGGCCGTCGGCAACGGCAACGCCGCGACCGTGCTGCAGGCGTACTCGTCGCCGAACGTCGTCAATATTCTGAATTACACCTCGGCTGCGAACGCGCTGAATTTCTCCGGCACGATCCCGGCTGGAAATTACCAACAGATCCGTCTGCTGCTCGATACCGCGACCACTACCATTTCGTACACGCAGAACGGCACCGCCTACACCGACGTCCCCTTGACCGTCCCCAGCGCGACGCAAGGAGGCTTCGGAAACGCAACCTCCACCGATCCCGGTGACGGCGCCGGGACGGCCGGCGTGAAGGTGAACGTCTCCCTTAACGCTCAGGCCGGCAATACGTACGGCTTCGTCCTCGATTTTAACGCCGACCAATCGATCGTCGAAACCGGGAGCGGCAATTTCATGATGACGCCCGTGATCGTCGCAACGGCGGTCGCTCAATCGGGATCGATCTCGGGAACGGTACTCAACCAAGCCGGTTCCCCCGTCGTCGGCGCGGAGGTTGAAGCCACCCAGAATGGGACGGTCGTCAACGCGGGCGTGACCGACACCAACGGGAACTTCACCATCGATGCGCTCCCGGCGGGCAGCTATACGCTGATCGTCGAGAATAGCTACACGACGCAAGCGGGAGCTCAGGTCACCGCCACCGGCTACGATGCCTCGGTCGGCCTCTCGCTCACCGTATCGACGAGCGTGACGGTTACCGCAGGGCAGAACGCGACGGTGACGACGATCGTCGACTAGCGGAACGATTCGCAGGCATCCCTCGTAACCGGTCGTTTCTCGCAGGCGCTGCGAGGAAGCCGAGCAAAGGTACGAGGGATGCCCGCACGTCCGTTTCTCTGGCGCGCTCTCTCGCCCGCGATGTTCGCCATCGTGCCCCGCATGCAAAACTTCATGCGCGCGCCCTCGTTCAAGCCATTCAAACGCTGGTGGTATCGTTGCTTCGCGGATCCCTATACGAACCTCCGCAACGAGCCCCTGGAGGTGACCGCGGTTTTCGGCGCGCGTTTTCGCGCCCGCCTCAGTGGCGTCGTTCAACGGAGCCTCTTTCACTTCGGCGTCTTCGAACCGAACCTCACCGCTTTTCTCTCCGAGCGCCTTCGCCCCGGCGACACGTTCGTCGACGTTGGCGCCAACGTTGGATACTTCACGCTTCTCGCTTCGAAACTCGTCGGAGACTCCGGGCGGGTCGTCGCGATCGAAGCCTCGCCCGCCACTTTCGCAGCGCTCAACGAAAACATCGTTCGCAATGAGGCGTGCAACGTACGAACCGCAAACGTGGCGGCGTACGATTGCGAAACGACGCTGCCGATCTATCACTTACCGGATGAAGAATTCACCAGCGGGGCGAGCGTGGTTCGCGCCATCGGCCCGCAGGAAGCCGCCATTCCGGCGCGACCGCTGCCGAGCATTATGACGGAGACGGAACGCGCGTCGGCGCGCGTCATTAAGATCGATGTCGAGGGGGCCGAGGAGCGCGTCGTCGAGGGATTGCTCGGCGCGACGCATTCGTTGCGCGAGGACGTGGAGATCGTCGTCGAGGTGCTTCCCGAATCCTATCGCTCGGTTATCGCCAAACTCGGCGAATGCGGGTTCGTCGCATCGGTTCTGAAAAACCCATTGGATCCGCTCGCCGACGCAGCGGGATCGACGGAGCTCGAAGCGATCGCTCCCTCCGCCTCCCCCGAACGCTTCACGATGGCGCACGGGGTTCTCTATCTGGTCTTTGCACGAGCGCGCGTGAACGGAAAAATGGTGGAGACGACAGGAATCGAACCTGCGACATCCTGCTTGCAAAGCAGGCGCTCTACCAACTGAGCTACGTCCCCATTGCGGCGCTCGTGGGTTGGCCCCGATAGCCGGAAACTCCTGTGCGGAGTCGAGAAGATTTACGCTCGCTCGAAGGACTCTGGAGCCCCGGCGTGAAGAGAAGGCGCCGCACCTTGGGGGCATAGCTCAGTTGGTAGAGCATCACGCTGGCAGCGTGAGGGTCAGGAGTTCGAGTCTCCTTGCCTCCACCAAGAAACGCCCGACATTCAGGGCGTTTTTCTTTTCTCAAGGTCAAAGTGTTGCCATTCCGTTGCCGTAGGTGGGGGTCATGGCACCTGCGCCGCCCGTAAGGCAGTGAACCAGCCTAGCAGCGGGGAATATCCCGCAAATAGTGGTAACCTGGAATTGTGAAACAGCCGCCCCCGCCCAATCCGTTCGTCGAGTTATTCCGCACGCTCGTCAACAATCGCGCGCCGGAACTCGTTCAATTTGTCGAAGAGCAGACCGAGAGAGAGCAAGCAATACGCCATCGTGGCGCGACATTAAGGCAAGAAGTTGAGCGAGCGGCAATTGCCTCCGGCGACCGACGTCGCACTGAATGATTACCTTTACCTAGACCGAGACCGCATCGCTGCGTATCATACGCAGCTACGTGGCTCGGGAACCCCTCTCCAGTCAAAGTTCACGCAGAGCTTTAAAGAATCGTCCGAGAAATCCGGCGAAGCGAGCGCGCACTTCATCAAGGGCGGTATTCGGGGGGAGGTAGAGTCGACCGATGGGACGGAGCGAACGTTCGATCAATCATGGCCGATGATAATGGCCACGATCGCTGAATTGTACGATCGTGGATGGGTTCGCAAGACCGCACTCGGTGTTCCGGTCGGAAGTTTGATCGAGCAAACGGGTTTGCTTCAAGTCGTCGACTTACGTGTGATGCGTGAGCTGTGGTCGCCCATAACTAAGTTGCTTGCACGAGGACAGCAGAGCAAAGCAAAGATTCCGACCAGGTCAGTGCTTTCCAACATGGCGGAGTTCGCCAAGTACATACCGCATCCAATGGTGGCCCAGATGATTACCAATCCTGAGGATAAGCCTTTTGAGTTTGGGGAGTCGTCGTTGGTCGGATGGGGACTTCTTGACACCAAAAACATTCTCGGAAATGCTGATGCTTTTGCGTTGATGAACGGTGGCCTGTTTGGCGGGCTCTACTCGATGATCGCGGTGCTCGACATCGGAGCCAATTCGGAGGCAGCACCATTCGTCGACCCCTTCGAAAATTGGGAAGTCAACAACTCATTTGAAATGATGCTTGGAATGCAACAGTACATTCGCAGCATTTTCGGTCGCCCCAATTACGCTAACGGAGTAACGCCGCTGGCTATCTATCGGGCGCTGCCCCATGACGTAGGCGATGGTGAACCCTAGACTATCGCTGCGCGTCTTTTAGCCGCCGGCAGCGATCCGTTCCATCCGTGCGCCGAGGCGGTCCGTCGCATCGTGCTTCACGTCATCGAAGGCGTGGGAGTAGATGCTCAGGGTGATCGTCGCGGATTCGTGGCCGAGGACGCCCGCGACGGTTACGGCGTCGCTGCCGTTGGCGATGAGATGCGACGCCGCGGTATGCCGCGTGTCGTGGAGCCGCTGCGTCGAGATGCCCGCAACGCGCGCGATCCGCCCGAACGCCTTCGTTGCCGCCATCGGCGTTACACGCTCGCCAAGCTCGTTCGTGAACACGGCACCCGAATCGACGTAAAGACCAACCGGAGCGCGCAGCCGTTCCTCTGCCTGCATCACCCGCTGCCGATGTAAGGCGTCGAGCGCCCAGGCCGACAGGCCGATTACGCGCTCGCGATGAGTCTTCGTGTCTTTCAGTTCGATTCGGCCCTTCGTCTGCGACAGCGATCGCCGGATGCGAACCTTGCGCGCATCTACCTGCACGTCTTCCCATGAAAGGCCGCACAATTCACCGCGCCGTGCGCCGGTAGCCAGTGCCAAGATGATGAAGGAGCGCCAGCGCGTCGGTTCCGCCGCCGCAAGCAGGCTACGAACCTCATCGTCGTTCAATGCAGTTCCGGCGTATCCCGAAGTCGTCGGTCTCGACGGTTTCGCCGCCTTCACGTCGCAGACGTTGCGCCCGATATATTCGAGCCCGATGGCAAGCGAAAGCGCCGCGTGGAGCAGCCCGTAGACGTTATGAACAGTCTTCGGGGACAGGGGCTTCTTCCGCCGTCCTATCGTCGCCGCAAGCTCGTTTCTCCAGGCTGCGATGGTCGCAGGTTGGAGCTTCGAGAGCACGATGGACCCTAGCTTCGGCTCGATGTAGCGCTTCGATTTTAGCGTGTACGTCTCGATCGTCGCCGCCGTGTGGTGCTCGGGGTCGGATTTGCAGTAATCGAGGTATTCCGCCATCATCTGCCCGATGGTCAGAGATTTGGTAGCGACGTTGTGGCCCTTATCGCGCGCGGTTAACGCCTCGCGCTCTGCTTGCTCCGCCTCGTCGCGCGTCCCGTAAGTGCCGATGGTCTTCCGGGCGCGCTTCCCGCCTTCGCCTTGAATGTCGACAACGACGGTGTAGCGATGCTTCCCATTCTTGCGTGCTCGGACGCTCTTTCGCTTGTAGATGCTCACTTCGCTTCCTCTGCATGGGACAAGATTCGGGAGACGGTCATCGTGCCGCAGCCAACCTCCTTTGCGATCTTGCGAAGCGATAGACCGCGAGCCTTTGCATCAAGAATAGCGTCGCGGATCGCCGCGTGGTTCTCTGCGCCACGGGCTTTCGCTACGGCGCCTGCGTTCCGCGCGCCCCGCTTGCGCGCTTCATCAGTGAGGTTGCCCGGATTGCCGAGCTTCACGCCGCGCGCCTTCGCCGCTGCCAGCGCTGCCTTCGTGCGGACGCTGATCTTTTGTGCCTCTTCCTCGGCCATACTCGCCTTGATATGGAGTACGAAGGTGTCGTCATTCGCTGCATCCACGCAGATGAATGGCGTCCCCTGCTTGATGAGGCCCGAGATGAAGTGAACGTCGCGAGCAAGGCGGTCGAGCTTGGCAATCAAGACCACGCCGCGCTCTCTGCGGGCCTTAGCAAAGGCTCGGGCAAGCTCAGGGCGATCCGCGCGCCTGCCGCTCTCGACCTCGGTGAAGGCTTGGCCGAGCGCGAGGCCGTGCTGGGTGCAGAAAGCCTCGACGGCCGCCTGCTGCGCCTCAAGGCCGAGCCCGGAGCGCCCCTGTTTCTGTGTGCTCACCCGGTAGTACGGAATGGCGACTGAGTTCTCGTAAGCGATCATATGCATACTGTACCATAGCCTTAGATGTTCGTTCAAGGTATTGGGACATTAAAGAGGCGGTGACCTAGGCGGAGGTTGGCCGGAGCCGCCGCGCCGCTTCGAGGTCGGCGAGCGCGCGGCTAACCTGCCGATCCAGTCGGCGCTCGGCATCTTCGAGGATGCGCCCGACCTCTGCGCCGCATATCCAGTGAGCCGCCGTTTCCTCAGTGACAAGCAGAAGCGTTTGTGGAATCGCCGCTGCATAAACTCTAGCGGCGCGCTCGCGCGCATTTTCGAGCTCGCGCCTATAGTGTGCAACCTGCTCCATAATCCAACACAAAAACTCGTAAGACGTTTCGGCCGGGTATAGTGGCTTGAATACGTCGCGGATCCCTGCGGCGATCTCCGCGACGCGCTTACGTGATGCTTTGCCGTGCTCTGGGAATAGGTCCCAAAAGTGATCGGGCAAGTCGTTTCGCTCGCTCGTCGCCGCTCTCAGATAGACGTCGGCAAGCCACTTCGCCGCTGCGTCGAGGTCTTCGGAGGTCATACGTTCGCAGGAAGCGAGACGGAACATGGCGTCACTCTGGCGTTCGTGATCCGCTACGGCTTGCGCGGCGTCTTCGAGCGCCTTTCGCCTAAACTCCGCCTCCTCCGCAAATCGGTTGAGGTGCGCCTGTTCGTAGCGTCGCGCGCGACGTGATCGCCAAAGGGCGCTAACTATTCGCTCGGCAAAGGCCATTTCGAGTGCGTTCTGCACGTCGAGCGCCGCGACGATCGCTCGGGCGAACCGCAAGTAGTCATCGCGGTCCTCGCCTTTGATAAGCACAGCGTCCGCGTAGATGCCATGCCGCAGGCTATTGAGTGCCGCGCGGCGCTTTCCGGCGGGCGTTTTCGGCCCGCTCGTCTTTCTCTCGGGAAACGAACCGGCCGGTGCCCCATAGCCATCGGCACGAATCGACGTCGCTACCGCGAGCAGTTTATCGTTTTCGGTCATGCTGCATCCTCAGCGCAGGCTTCGCAAACGAAGGTTCCGTCGCCCATGTCGTAGGCGAGCCGAATCGTTTTACACTTCCGGCAAAGCTTCCCATGATTGGAGAGCGCGCCGCGCGCCGAGGTACCCGTAGAATAGATGCTCATCGGCTCCCCATAGGCGCTCGAGCACGGCGTTTGAGCACCTATGGAATCTATGTGGGTATCAATGGGCGGTTGCTCTTCGTCGCCATAGGTTCTCACCGAATGAGCATCATCGGGGAGCGACCAGAACCATCGTCCCTCTTTGCCGAATCCGGTGCGTTGAACGGTCACATTCAAGGCGTCCTTCGCTCGGCGTAACGTCGCCTCCGAGATTCTTGCGCCCTTGGCGAGCCGTATGACCTCATCGGCTGCGCGTCCACCGTCGGCGAGACAATCTTCGAGGAACTGCGAGGCCGCCTCGACCGCCGATGCGGGCCTCGATCTCGGCGCTGCCAGAAGGCGCTCAGCCGTGAGATCCGGCGCAGCCTGGCCCCACCAGAAATGCCCTTCCGCGTCCAACCGGTATTCGATCGGATCGACCGGCGCCGCGAGATTTTGCTTGATCGGCACGATCGCGCGGCGCCCGTTCTCGGGATCAACACCGGCAAGGAGTACGCTACGTGCTAGGCCCGTAAACCCGATGCTACCTCCGACCCGATAGAGAGTGCGCTCCGCGCTGGACTTGCGCAGGTGCATGATGACGAGCACGGCCGCGCGTGTTCGCGATGCGAGCTCGACAACGACTTGCAGCGACGCGCGCACCTCCGCGTCTCGATGCGAATCGATACCGCCGAGCAGGCTAGCGATCGGGTCGATAATGACGAGCCTCACGTTCCCGAGCCTTTCAATAAACTCGGCAATGCGGTAAACATCGGAGAGAGCAAACGGTTCAACGCGGCCTTCGGCGTCTCGCATCCCCGCAATCGCGTGGAAGCGATGGAGTTCAAGGCCGCATAGCTCAGCGCGCGGGCGCACAGTGTCTTCGAGACCGTCTTCTGCGTTGTAGGCCACGACGTTCGCGGGTTCGACTGAGTCACTATCCGGCAGCGCTATTCCTGTCGTTACGGCGGCCGCGATTGCCAACGAGGCGAAGCTCTTCCCGCTGCCAGGGTCGCCGACGAGCAGCGAGACCTTGCCCAGCGGGATGCGTCCGCGCCATAACCACTCGACGCGCTCCGGCTGCACGGTATCGAGACGCACCGTCGAAAGCGAACTCGCGGGCCTTTCTCCCCCGCAGTCCGCTGGAAGCTGGGCAGGCTTCCCGTTTTCGATTGCTGCCTCAAGTACGCGATCGAACTCTGCCGCGTTATCTACGCACTCGACGTGCAGGTCAGACAGGTCTTTAACGGGCAGGTCGGCGACAACAACCTTTCCGGTATAACCCAACTCGTACAATCGTTTCGGCACGTTGACAGCGAACTTTTGTCCCGCTGTGTCCGGTTCGCGAATCACGACGACGCGAACGAACTGCAATACGTCTTCGATTTCGACTTTATTATAAAGTGATGAACCCGGGATCCCAAGGGCCGGCTTCTTGTGAAACCACGCGGTAAGAGAATCGCTTTCGCCCTCAACGATGAGCACGGTCGTGCTATGCTGCGCCATTCGCCCGACACGATCGTATCCATAGACGCGCATCGGCCGGTTATCGCTCTTGCTCCAGAGTGTCTTATGCGAACCAGCACGCGCTCGAATACGAACTCGCGCGTCTCCGTTCGTGAATTGGATCCCCGCTTCGGTTTCCTCGACGCCGTTCTCTTCGAGGAACGCGATCGGCAGGCGCTTGCGATCGGCAAACCGTTCCAGTTCAGTCATGACCGTGGTTCTCCTCAAGCCAGCGCGCTGCCGACGCGCGGTCACGCGATATACCGAGCACGATCATTAAGTCGAGAATCCCGCCTTTGTCGCCACAACCGAAGCAAACATACCCGCGTTCGAGAACGTGAAAGCTCGGCGACCTCTCGTCGTGCTTTGGGCAGAGCATGAACCCGCTGCGATCCGGCGGCGGGAATCCGGCGAGAAAAAGAACGTCGCGCGCAGTAGCGCGACCAACCACCGAAGAAGTTGGGTTTCGGCGCGTCGAGGGCGAATCTCGGCGCGCCATTAATCTTGTCCCTCGCCGTGCGTGTGTTTGTCATAGCCTGCGCGCATTATCGCTTCGCCTCCTGCTCCTCGATGTACTCCGCGATCGCTGCAAGCGAAACGAGACGACGGCGACCGACGCGAAATGAGCGGAGATCTCCGACGCGACAGAGAGTCTTCGCGGTCGAGTGCGAGACGCCAAGTCGCTTTGCGGATTCGGCGACGCTTACTGCGCCGACATTAGCATTCGTAGACATTGGGTTCCCCTTGGCGCTTAGCGCCTCTCAGTGTGCTACACTGATTCTCAGGCAGGGGGCTCAATCACGTCAAACCCATCTCCTGGCGAGATCTGCGGCGTCCTGATTGAGGTCGATCACTTGAAAGTCACGCTGACATCGGAGCAGATAAAAACGTTTCGCGCATTTCTTTCAGCAAGTCTCGTGCGCTACGGAATGGATGCTGCAGACATAGCGGATCACGTTTGCAGAATCGAGCCGAGCGGCAAAGAGCGCGAGGCTCTCAAGCATTTTAAGATGGGCTCTATGCGATGCCCATGCAAGGAACTTAAGCTTGGCGGCGTGCAACGAGCGCGTCGGAAAAAAATGCGCGAAGCCGTTCAAAACGCACTCAACGAAAAGCGCCCCTTGTCGCACGCGAGAGCATACGCGCTCTATTTGCTTCTAATTAACTCAACGAAAGCCGTCGCATGGCGGCGGGCGCATCCAAAAGAGCGCGACCAAGCGTTAGAGCTTATGCACTCGCAACAGCATTGGCCCTTTAGCATCCCACCTGACCTTGCCGATCGGACGCCACCGCAGCAATATCCCGCGGTTGCGCTCACGCCTCATGGCGTCGTCGCGTTAGCGGATGCGCTCACGGAGGCGCTACGAGAACAAAAGCTAATCCGACGCGCGAAAGATGATACCCGCGCCTGCATTATCGCGACGCTGCGCGAGATGCACGACGAGTGCAACGACGCGCTCGTAGCACGCTTGAGGCTTGCCAGCGGCTTTCGCCCCATCCATGTTACAGAAGAGGAGGTGCCAATTGAATCTGAGATCGTGCGGCGCCAAGGTTTTACATCGTTCACTCGAAGAACGACTGTCGTTAGGGATTGGAAGGTACCCCCGCCCGACGGTGCGAGGGAGCCCGACCGTTGGGAGTATCTACAAGCTATGCTATGGGATCAATGGTGCTTGTTTGAGAGTCTCGCGAGCGACACCACGCATACCTGACTGTCGGCGGGCGGCTTTCTCCCTCCGATCGCGGCCCCTGTTGCGTGCGTAATTGCTTGCGACAACGTAGCGCATTCATTGGTCGTAGCCTGGCGGCATGATGCCGGGGACTGTACGCAAGGCGGGAATCGGCGCGCCCCATCCGCAAGCCCAGGAAGTTTCGGAGCGATACACTGCGTTAACAAGTTCAAACTTACCTCTGAGTTGACCGCAGGCCCGGGAAAGAATGAATCGCGGTAGGTGTTCGGCTGCGCTTCCCCGTGTATCCGAGGCGCAAACCTTCGCCGCATTAGCCTCCATCGACCAGTTGATGATTTCGTCGCCAAGGGTCGGAGTGCGCCTATTCGGCGCGATCATGACGGCGAGGAGATTCGCCATGGCGCTGCATCCAGGCGTTTGAGATGCGGGACTGTCGTTGAACGCTCGAACGTCAGCCGAAAGTGCTGCCGTTATTGGAATTGGCGTTGCGGAATATCGGCGAGCGAGCAGTGCCTTCTGGCGCGCTATCTTCGCGTCGAGACGTGCTTGTTTCGCCTTCTGCGCTGCCGACTGTTGGTCGACTCCGACGATCACCATCTTTCCATTGGGGCACGTTACATAATCCTTAACACCGAGCTTCGCGTCGGTCGCGCGGGTATGCGCCATGGTGGCGATGTTTTGGGGATCAGGGGTGACATCGTTGCACGGAACGTCCGCGACATAAGCGAGCAACGCCCGATAAGCCGAGGGGTCGGTCTTCGACAGGGCGGAAAGATTCGGAAGCCCCCAGGTCTTTTTTGCAACCACAGGCGTGGTGCACGAAGAGCCGGCCTTGCAAAGCGCGCCCGGCGATGCAGAGATCGCGCTGATGCTCTCGTTGTGAGCCTGGGTACTCGCAGTGCAGCCGTCTTCCGGTGCGCCGTGCCGACATTCCTTCGAGACAAGATCAAAGGAGCCGCCGTTGTTCCCACAGCCTTGGTACGAACCTTTGAGCTGCCCGTCTCCTATGTATGATGTAACGTTGTAATCGCATCCCACCTCAAGCGACGAGTGAAGGACGAATGTCGCATGCCCGTCGGAAGCTTGCACGAAGTTGACGATCGTTCCGCGGTTGCTCATATTGCAGCAAAACGAGGCGAAAAACGTGCCTCCATCCGATGAGAAGCGGATCGTAATCGATCCACGACCGCCGCGTCCGTCGTCGATTTCTCCCGACCAAGAGTGATTGCTGATCGAAACAGCGCCCGGCGTCGGTGTCGCCGGTGTTGGCGTCGCATAAGTCGTCCCGGAGGGCTGCGCGCCCGCTCGACCGACAAGGGACAGAGTGAAGATCGCCACCGCAATGGGGAGCGCCGCGACTGTTCTCAGCGGTAGGGGCGACTTATCAAGCCAGCCAATCATCGGATTTCCGCGTATGATGAGCATTGCTTGTAAACATTACGGCCAAATTGATCGGGCGACGTGTTCACTGGCGCACTCTCCGCGAGGCTTAGACCGTTTATTTCCTCTAGGCTAGCGCCGCTGTCGTTCTCAATCTTGTTCGTTAATGCAGCAAAGCGCGACTGGCTCCTTCTCTCAAGGTCCAGAAATGTTGCGGCATTGACGGCCATCATCTCGCACGATGTCAACTGATCGCCGACCGAGAAGCATCGAATGGCGTAACTCAAATTGCCCACCTTTCCAATGAATCCGTCCCCATGCATCTTCATCATCCGGCAAGCTTGGACTCGGCTAAGGTCAGATTGTTCCATCTTAGCTAGCGTAGCCGCCGTACTCACGCTGTCTGCTAAAGCGACATGGTTCAAAATACTAAGGAACAGGATCAGTCCCACCGCTATCAGCACCACGATGGCACGCACGATACCAGTCTGCATTCTCCACCCTCCTCCCGGAAACGAACTGGCTGTCCGTTATCGCTATTAGTATTAGTCGAGCGCGTTAGGAAGGGCCTTTGCGCTGACGCAATCCGTTGCCATTGCGTTGCCATCCAGCACCAATCGCCACGCCCTCGGGCGCCCTTCGACAGCGGCTCCACGAGGAGAGCGTTGCGTCGGCGCCCCCTGATGCCCCCCTGAAACCGCGTCGTGACGTTTTCGAGTCTCCTTGCCTCCACCAAGAAACGCCCGATTTCACGGGCGTTTTTCTTTTCGACAGGCGGTACGACGAAACGCCTTCGTCGTGCGTCCGTAGCCGTGCAATCGCCGATCGCGCGTGATGAGGCTCGCGCCGTACGCACGTTTACGTTTGGTCATACGATCCGACCAGTCTCATGAAATCGCAGAGCGATACCAAACGCCGCCTGCGTGGGCGCGGCAGGCTGTCGGCGTACCGGGCGCGTACCCCGAGCGAGCGGAGGGTGCCGGGCGACCGCGCCGTGGATGCGGCGAGGAAAGTCCGGGCTTCAGCGGGCAGGATGCAGGCTAACGGCCTGTCGGGGTAACTCGAAGGAAAGTGCCACAGAAACATACCGCCGTCGGCGCGAGCTGCCGGTAAGGGTGAAATCGTGAGGTAAGAGCTCACGGAGGACTACGGTGACGTAGCCTCGCGGTAAACCCCATCCGAAGCAAGACCGCTCGATACCTGTCGCTTGCGGCAGGCGGGTCGCCCACCCGGCTCGAGTTACGTTGCAACGAGGTGCGCGGTGACGTGCACCCCAGAGAGATGGTCGTCGCCCGCACCTGGTGCGGGTACAGAATCCGGCTTATAGGCACGCCTCCGCTTCTGCAACTTTCCAGGGCCGATGCGGCGTTGCTACGAAAAGAACCTCATTCCCCGCCCAATCCCTGTTAGGACCCACTATGAGCGAGCAAACCTTTACTCCCGATATCACCGTCGATCAGGCCTTTAAGATGCACGCCGGTGCGCGCCGCGTCTTCGCGCGTTTCCACCTCGGCGGCTGCAGCAATTGCGCGATCAGCGAATCGCACACCATCGGCGCGATCAGCGAAGATTATGGCATTCCGTTGCCGATGTTGCTCGATGCGCTCAACGCGCTCTGGGATCAAGGGGCGCTCGCAATCGGCGATAAGGTCCGCATTCCAGCAGAGCTCCGGGCGAAGATTCCACAGCTCGCGCAGGTTCCCGAGACCGGTACGATCGTCGGCGTCGAGAGCGGCGCCTATACCGCCGAGTTCGGCGAGGTACGCCTGCAAGGGCTCGCCGAGGATTTCATCCCCTTCGAAGCGAGCGCCGAGGCCGCGAGAGCCTAAGGCTCCTCTCCCGGGCGCGCTTCGGATAGCGGGCGCCGCCGCTCGAAACCCTCGTGCTCGCCGTGCCAGTGCGCGACGACCGGCTCGCCGAACTTCCAACAGAGCCAGATCGACTCACCGTTCCGCTCGCTAGGAAAATCGATCAGGCCGAGATCGATATCTTTCACCACGCAACCGAAGTGCTCGATGCGGTGGATGAGCCGAATGATCTCGATCTTCATCTCGCCGAAGCGCGGCGTCGGGAGCGTCGAATGCGGCCCCGCGAGCCGGCTGCGGCTTCGGCCGACGCGCAGCTCCGGGTTGGTCGCAAGCAGGTTGATCGCCAGCTCGCGCCGCAAGCGCAAGAGCTCCTCAACCAGCGGCTCGATTTTAGCGATGAGGGCGTTTGCCTCGCGCGGAGAAAACAACGACATGCCGACTCCTGCCCCACGGTATCCCGAGATCCACCTGGTCATCGCCGCGGGCCTCTCCGGCGCGGGCGTCACCCAGACGCTCAAGATCCTGGAAGACATCGGCTTCGCCTGCGTGGCTCAACTTCCCGCCGAACTCCTCGACCCCACCCTCGAGCACTTTCATTCGCGCGGCGTCGAGCGCATCGCGCTCTCCTTCTCGCTCCCCGACGGTGAAGTCGCCGCCTTCGTCGCGCGCATCGACGCGGTTCGCAGCCAAGTCGCGCGGCTCGACGTGCTCTTTCTCGAAGCGGGCGAGAGCGCGCTCGTCGGCCGCTTCAGCGAGACGCGTCGACGCCATCGGTTGAGTCCCGGCGTGACGCTCACCGAAGCGATCGAGCGCGAACGCGCGGCGCTCGCGCCGATTCACGATCTCGCGACGACGACGATCGAGACCGATGCGATGACCCTCTCGCAGCTGCGCGCCCGGGTGGCGTCGGCGGTCGGAAGCGATCTCGGCGGAACGCTGGACGTGACGTTCCTCGCCTTCGGCTTCAAGTACGGCCTCCCACCCGAACTCGATATGCTGCTCGACGTTCGCTTTCTCGCGAACCCCAATTACGATCCCGAACTGCGCGAGCGGCTCGGAAGCGATCCGGCGGTCGCCGCGTTTATCGAACGCGACGATACGTTGGAGCCTTTTCTCGCGCGCGCCGGAGAGTTGATTCGCTTTCTTCTTCCGCACTACAAACGCGAAGGCAAGACGCGCCTCACCATCGGCATCGGCTGTACCGGCGGCCGCCATCGCTCGCTCTACGTCGCGCGGCGCCTCCGCGGCACCTGCGCCGATATCGCGGGCGTCGAGGCCGGCGTTGCCGCGCGGGATATCGGCCGCTGATGCGCTCGCGCATCCTTATCGGCGCGCAGTGGATACTGCCCGGTTTCGGCATCAAGCGCTGGATGTTCGTCGCGCTGCTCGGTCTCTTCTTCGTGCTCGATGCCGCGAACCGCATCGTCGTTGCCTCGGGGGTTCATTTTCGTCTCGACGAGATGCTCGACGCCTTCGTCGTCGACGTCATGCCGCCGTCCTTTCTTACCACCGCGTTCATCGCGATCGGCATCCTCCTGATCTCGCTCGGCCTCTACTTCAGCGTTCGCGCCGTCGCGCGCTCCGCGCGCGAACCCCGCACCGATCCCTTAGGGCGCCTCCGACGGTTCAAACTCGCGCAGGGTTATAAAATCGTCGCCATCGGCGGCGGAACGGGGCTCTCGACGCTCCTGCGCGGCCTCAAGGCGCATACCAGCAATCTCACGGCGGTGGTCACCGTCAGCGACGACGGCGGCTCGTCTGGACGATTGCAAAAAGAGCTCGGCGTTCTTCCCCCCGGCGATATTCGCAACTGTCTCGTCGCGCTCGCTGACGACGAAGCGTTAGTCACGGATCTCTTTCGCTATCGCTTTTCCGATGGCGAGGGCCTCGAAGGGCATTCGTTCGGAAACCTTTTTATCGCCGCGATGACCGGGATCACCGGAAATTTCGATAGTGCGATTAAGGAGTCGAGCCGCGTGTTGAGCGTCGTCGGCCGCGTCCTTCCGTCGACGCTACGTTTCGCAACGCTCTGCGCCCGCCTCGACGACGGTAGCGTCATGCGCGGCGAATCCGAGGTCGGCGCGAGTGCGCGCCCGATCGCCGAGCTCTATCTCGACCCCGCCGACGTGAAGCCGCTCGACGAAGTGATCGAGGCGATCCGCGACGCCGATGCTATCGTTCTCGGGCCGGGATCGCTCTTCACCTCGATTCTTCCGAATCTCCTCGTCGATCGAATTGCCGCCGAAATCTCCGCGGCGCACGCCGTAAAAATCTACGTCTGCAACGTCATGACGCAACCTGGAGAGACCACGGCGATGAGCGCGTCGCAGCACCTCGCGACGCTACAACGCTACGGCGGGCCGAAGATCTGCGACTACGCGCTCGTCAACGCGCAGCGACCGCGCCGGCTCCTCGACGTCTATGCCGTCGAAGGACAGCTCCCCGTCGAAAACGACGAGTCAGCGATACGCGCCCTCGGCGTCGAACCGATCGTCGCTGCGGTGATGAGTGAATCCGAGCACGTGCGCCACGATTCGGAGCGGCTCGCGCAGGCGGTTATCGAAACGATCGACCGGGTGGTGGCGAGGCGGGCGTCGCTGTTCCGGGGGCGCGAGCTTTCGCCTTCACCACGAGCCTAACGACGACGGCATTCGGTTTACCGGGGGTAGCGCTGCCGCTGGAACTAAAGGTCCGGTATCCCGATACCTGCACGGTGTAATCGTAATCACCGGTCGGCACCTTCGCAAACGTGAAGTGCCCGGCGGCATCGCTCGTGGCCGTCAGCACGGTATCGAGGGTCACGATCGCTCCGGCGATCGGCTGGTTCGTCACCGCATCGATCACCGTTCCCGAGAGCGAGGCATAGCTCGCCCCGGGCGGTAGCGCCCCGTCGTTACATCCGGCGAGGATCGACGTGAGAGCGAGCAGCGCGATTCCGCGCAGGAGAACCTTCATAGTACGTAAGGATTATTGCGTCGCACGCCGCCCCCCTGCGGGGCGCCCGACGCAGGCAGCGGGCAACCGCGCTAAGAAGCCCGGGACGCTATGCAAAGCCCATCGATCGAACGTTCCGCTCAACCGGAGTACTGCCGGGATGCGCTCGCCGCCATCGGCAACACGCCCCTCGTCCGCCTCAACAGCGTCACCGACGGTGCGCGCTGCCTGGTCTTAGCGAAAGTCGAGTATATGAATCCCGGCGGGAGCATTAAAGATCGCCCCGCCGTCGCGATGCTCGAGGCCGCCGAGAAAGCAGGGCTGCTCAAACCCGGCGGGACCATCGTCGAACCGACGAGCGGGAATACCGGGAGTGGGCTCGCCATGGCCGCGGCGATTCGCGGCTACCGCTGCATCTTGGTGATGCCCGACAAAATGTCGCGCGAGAAGATCGATCTGCTCAAAGCCTACGGCGCCGAAGTCGTCGTCACGCCGACCAACGTGCCCTCGGACTCCCCCGAGTCGTACTACGGCGTCGCGAATCGTTTGGCGGCGGAGATCGCCGGCGCTTTCCAGCCGAATCAATTCCACAATCACCACAATCCCGACGCCCACTATGCAACGACCGGTCCGGAGATTTGGGAGCAAACGAGCGGCGCGCTCACGCATTTTGTCGCGGGCATCGGCACCGGCGGCACGATCTCCGGCACCGCGCGGTACCTCAAAGAACGAAATCCGAAGATTCACGTCGTCGGAGCCGATCCCGAGGGATCGATCTATTCCGGCGATACGCCGCGTTCGTATGCAGTCGAAGGGATCGGGATGAATTATCTCCCCGAAACCGTCGATCTCAAAGTGATCGATGAGATGGTGCGCGTCTCCGATCGCGATTCATTCCTCATGGCGCGCCGCATTACGCGCGAGGAAGGCCTGCTGGTCGGCGGCTCGTCGGGAACCGCAGCGGTCGCGGCGATCCGGCTTGCCCAGACGCTGCCGGAGAACGCCGTCGTGGTCGTCATTTTCCCCGACTCCGGACGCGGATATATGTCGAAGATTTTCAACGACGAATGGATGATCGCGAATGGATTCCTCGCCGAGGGGAAGCGCCGGGCGACCGTCGCCGACGTCCTGCGCAGCAAGACGCCGCTCCCGCCGATGATCGTTCTCGACGAACGCGAGACGGTGCAACGCGCGCTCGATATCTTGCGCACCTACGAAATCTCCCAGATACCGATCATGCGCGGGAAAGAGCAGATCGGCAGCGTGAACGACGTGGCGGTGATGCAGGCGGTCTTCGATCGCAGCGATATCGTCCACCGTCAGGTCGGTGAGGTGATGGGACGGCCCTTCCCCTCGCTCGATAGCGCCGAGCCTCTGGAGAGCGCGTATAAATTGCTGACGTTGGCAAATCACGCGATCGTCGTCACCGATGCCGACGAACCCGTCGGCGTGGTAACGCGGCAAGATATCATCACGTTCCTCTCGGGCAGCCCCGAGGCTGCGGGGTAACGCGCGCCGATGAAGTTCAGCACGCGGGCCATTCACGTCGGGCAAGAGGCCGATCCGACGACCGGCGCGACGATCGTTCCGATCTACCAGACCTCGACCTACACGCAGAGCGCCGTCGGCGAACACAAGGGCTTCGATTACAGCCGCACCGTGAATCCGACGCGGAGCGCCCTGGAAGCGCAGCTCGCCTCGCTCGAAAACGCGCGCTACTGCAGCGCCTTCGCCAGCGGTATGGCCGCAACGGCGGCGGTTTTAAATATCTGTAGCGCCGGCGACCACATCGTCGTGACCGACGATCTCTACGGCGGCACCTATCGGCTCTTTTCTCGCGTGTTGAACCGTTACGGGATGCGTTTCACCTACGTCGACATGAGCGATCTCGACGCGGTCCGGGCGGCGATCGTAGCGGAGACGAAACTGATCTGGATCGAGACGCCGACCAACCCGTTGCTGAAGGTCGTCGATATCGCCGCGGTCTCCGCGCTGCGGGATCCGCAACGCACGACCGTCGTGGTCGACAATACCTTTGCGTCGCCGTATTTTCAGCAACCGCTCGCGCTGGGCGCAGACGTAGTCGTACATTCGACGACGAAGTATATCGGCGGGCACTCCGACGTCGTGGGTGGAGCGGCGATGACCGACCGTGCGGAGATCTACGACATCATCAAGTTCCATCAGAATGCGGTCGGAGGGGTTCCGGGCCCGCACGATGCGTGGCTGACGATGCGCGGGGCGAAAACGCTCGCGCTGCGCATGCGCGAACACGCCGCGAACGCCGCGCGCGTCGCCGAATTTCTCGAAGGGCACGACGAAGTCGAGCGCGTGTACTATCCCGGCCTCGCGAGCCACCCGCAGCACGCGATTGCCAAAGCGCAGATGAGCGGCTTCGGTGGGATGCTCAGTTTCGTTCTTCGCGGCCCGGTCGAGCGCGCTTTTGCCTTCGCCCGCGAGACGCAGCTCTTCAGCCTCGCCGAGTCGCTGGGCGGGGTGGAATCGCTGCTCTGCCACCCGGCGCGCATGACGCACGGCTCGATTCCCAAAGAGGATCGCGAGCGTCGCGGCGTTACCGATGGGCTCCTACGGCTCTCGGTCGGCATCGAAGATTGCGACGATCTTATCGCCGATCTGCGCCGCGCCATCGAGCGCAGCGCGCGCGGCTAGTAGGGGCGACCGACCGGATAGGCGACCGCACTCGCGCCCGCGAGGTCGCGTTTCGCCTGGCGTTCGCTGATGTTGCCGGCGCGCGCCTCTTCGGAGAGCACGACGCCTCGAACGCCGTCGTACCAAACGTATGCGTAGGAGCGCATCTGGTTGAATCCATCTCCGGTGCTGATCTTGAGCCAATACGCCGGCATGCCGTTTGCGAGAACGGCGTTTTTACGACGGATGAAGGTGCCGCTTCCCGACGAGCTGCGCATTTCGTTGATGTAGGTCGCGTAAAATCCGCGGAGCGATCCATTCGAAAAACGTTCGTACGAGATTGAAATAATACGCGCCTTCGATTTCCCGACATCGAAACCCCAAATGGCCACGGGAGTCATGTGGGAGGCGTCTTGGTACGGCACTTCGCGACGACCGACGAACGTCACCCCTTCGGGCGCCACGTAATGGATCGCCGGATCGTCGTAGGTTCGCTGCGCGAGCGTCGCAATCGGAGGCGCCGTCGCCGCAGCGGCCGACGAAACGGCGAGCGCGAAGAGCGCGACCAAGGCAAGCGTATATTTTCGAACCGTCAACGATCGAGTACCTCGAGAAGGGCGGAGATCGCGCCGATAGCGCGCTCCGTAGTGTTGCGGTGGCCGCCGGCAAACTCCTCGCTCCGTACGCGCACGCCGCCCTCAGCGAAGCGGCGGGCGAGCGCCCGAGCCGCGATATCGAGGCCGAATTCATCGCGTCGCCCGGCGTCGATGTAACAGAGCGAGAGCCGCGACAGCGCGTCGAGGCGAGGCGCGTCGTACTCGGCGGGGTCGAAGGCGAGCCAGCGGGCGAATACCTCGTCGTCGATCTCGCCGGTTCGGAGATCGAAGGGAAACGCCAGATCGAACGCCGTCTTCGAGCGCGGCGAATAGGCGGCGGCACACGCCAGAATAAAGAGTGCGAAGAAATCTTCGGCGCGCCGCGCGGGCTCGCGTTCGATCGCCGCCACGAATGCGGCCGCATCGCCACCACTCCGTTCGAGCGCCCGCTGCGCCGATGGAAAGAGCGCGGGCATCGTCATCTGAAAATAGGCGTCGCCGGCGATCGACCCGACGGCGGAGAACCGCTCCGGATAGGTCGTGGCGAGATGGATCGCGCCGAAGCCTCCCGAGGATTTACCGAGTATCGCCCGCGCGCTCGCGCGTGCGATACTCCGATACTTGCGATCGACCTCGTCGACGATTTCGAAGGCGATATGTCTCGCCACCTCGCCATTTTGCAACGAATCGACGTACTGCGAGCCGCCGAGACGGGTCGCGCCGTCGACGAGCACGACGATCGCAGGGCGCATCGAGCCGCCGCACATCGCATCGTCGGCCATCTGCACCACGTTTCGCTCCCAGGGAGCCGCGGCGAGCATCTTTACGAGATTCGAGCCGTGCCCGTGCAGATAGTAGATCGTATCGTAGCGCTGCGAGCCGTTCGGATCGTAGTCCGGGGGCAGGTAGACCGCGAGGTAGCGTTCGTTGGAATCCCCGAACGCATTCGAGGCGAGCGCCGCCGAGTGCATCGCGCGGATTTCGAGCGTCCCGCGCAGGCCGAGCAGATCGCTCCAGGTTCGAAATGACACCTTCGCTCCTTTCGCGCGAGGGGGGCGGCTTCCTCACCCGAAGACCCATCCATGCCCACGCTGCGTCGCGTCGCACTCACTTTCGCGCTCTTTGGAATGCTCGCCGCGGCGCCGAGCACGTGGCGCGCGCACCGGCGCGGAATTCACCATTTTCTCTATGCCGCATCCTTCTTCTACGAGCGTACCCCACGCGCGCGGTGGGCCGAGGATCTCAACGCCTATCGGGCGATGGGGATCAACACGATCGATCTCTACATTCCCTGGAACTTCCAGGAACCGCGATCGGGCTTTTTCGATTTCACCGGGCGCAGCAATCCGCGTCGCGACGTTCGCGGGCTCTTCGCCCTCATCGCCGCAGACGGATTTCGCGTTATCGTGCGCCCGGGCCCCGTGATTCGAAACGAATGGCGCAACGGTGGTTACCCCGCATGGTTGCTCGTGCGGAAGCCATACGATATGCCGCTCCACGATATTCTGCAAGGACGCTATCCGGCGACGGCGACGCTTCAAAACGCGCACGCCGACGCAGCCGCCGAGGAATGGTTGACGAATCGAATCCATCGGCATGCGGTTCGCCGCTGGTATCGAGCGCTCTTCGCCGCAATCGCTCCTTGGTCGGGAATCGTCGAAGCGGTCGCACTCGACGACGACCAAGGAGCGTACATCGATAACGATACGTGGCCGGCGCCGCATTGGCACGCCTATATTCGGTGGTTGAAATCCGCGGTGCGCCGGGAGATCGGCCCGAACGTACCGCTCTTCATCAACACCTACCAAACGAAGGTTCCGGCGGCGACCGGGGCCTGGGCGTGGGGCAATTGGTACCAAAGCGATGCCTATCGCATCGGCACGCACGATCTCGCACAATTGATTTTCTCCACCGCGCTCCTCCAAACACAGCCGCATCGCGCGGTGATGCAGAGCGAATTTCAAGCCGGATGGCTGCAAGGAGCAAACGAAACCGCGCCGCGCCCTGCCGCCCCGGAGAACACCACGATTGCGCTCCATCAGCTGCTGCAACTCGGCGCGCACGCGATCGTCGACTTCCCGGTTCAGGACACGATGAACCCCGCCGGCTGGGAGGCGCCGTGGGCGAACGCGCTCTATGCCTGGGACGCGGCGCTCGCTCTCGACGGAGTGCACCAAGCGCGCTACGCGCCGACCGCGGAGTTCGGCGCGCTCGTGCGGCAAGCGGGGGCGCGCTGGCTCGCGCGTCTCCATCCCGATGCAAACGTCGCGGTCGCATGGCCGGTCAGTGCTTATCCCTCGCGCGCGGTCGATAACGCACGAGTCGCTGCGTTTGCGGCGGCGACAATTCGTGCGTTCATGCGGTGCCGCGCTATGGCGCTGACCTGTCGTGCGGTCGATCTGCGTTTCGCCGCGCCGGGAACCCTCGCTCGGTACCGCGCGCTCGTCGTTCCTCGAATCGCCGACGAAGTCGGCATGCTTCCGGCGGTCCGCGCGCGGCTCGAGCGCTATCGCAGCCACGGTGCGGTTCTCGCATCGCCGCGTGCGGCGCTGGCGCGCGGCATCGCCCCGACCAACGGCGCGATCGAAGATGCGACGCTCCTCGTGAGCCCGCATCGGCGTTCGGCATTACTCGATCTTTTCAATCTCGCCACCACGGTGCGTCACATTCCGGCAAGCGCGATTCGGCTCGGTTCCGCGTCGGTCGAAATTCCCGCTACGACGATCGCTCCGGGAGCGGCGTGCGATTGGCGCATCGACCGCCGCGACGCGTCGAGCGGGCGCGTCGCGTGGACGCTCTGCACCCCTCCCGTACCGCCTGCGGCGCCGATGAACGCCGACGACAATCTGCGCGCACTCGTTGCGGCGATACGATCCGACGGAACGCCGACCTACGAGCTCGAAAACCGACGCCTGCGTTTGATCGTCAGCGCCGACGCCGGCGCGCGTTCCTTCGTGCTCGAGAATCGTCGGACGCATCGCAATCTCGCGACGAGCGTCGGCCTCTTTCGCGACGATATCGCCACGCCGCCGCACCCATCCTCGCGCGATTATATCGCCGCATTCACCCATCCGTTTCCAGCGGGAACCTTCAACCGGCCCTATCGCTGCATCGATCGTAGCGGTGCGGCGGCGCAGGTGCTGCGTTGCCGCTACGTCGCGCCCGATCTTGCGAAGCAGCCG
This sequence comes from bacterium, assembly GCA_021845615.1. GTDB lineage: Bacteria > Vulcanimicrobiota > Vulcanimicrobiia > Vulcanimicrobiales > Vulcanimicrobiaceae > JABEUX01. The sequence goes on from JAJZVP010000010.1 coordinate 24,401, forward strand.
ATCGTTTTTACGAAGACCTTTATCCTCGATCCACGCGAGGGGCTGCTACGCATCCTCCTGCACTGCACGGCAACCTGCCGTTCGATCGACGCGTTCGCCGCCGCGGGCGACGAGCGCGTGCGGTTCTTCGGCGGTCACCTCCAACCGGTCGCGAGCCCGCCCGGAAGCCGTCTCGTCGAGCTGCAATACCGACGACGCGCCGAGATCGATATCGCCCTTCCAGGAGCGCCGTAGCGCGGCGCGAACCAAGGCCCCTGCCGATTCACGCGGGGAAGTGGCGGAATGGCAGACGCAGCCGCCTCAAAAGCGGCCGAGGCAACTCATGTGGGTTCGAGTCCCACCTTCCCCACCATCGCTCTCGGAACGCCTACCTGCCGGAACGCCGCGCGCGAATGTGGAAGGTAGTGCGTCCATGATCTTGCGCGCACCACGCTTCGAACCCCGATCCCTTCGCGGCGACGTCACGCTGCCCGGTGATAAATCGATCTCGCATCGCGCGCTCATCATCGCCGCGGGCTCCGAGGAGCCAACGCGTATCGAACACCTCAATGCCGGGCGCGACGTTCGCGCGACCGCCGAGGCGCTCCGGGCGATCGGCGTCGATATCTCGGCCGAGGGCGAGAATCTCATCGTGCGCGGTGCCCCGCTCCACGACCCCATCGCCGCGATCGATGCGATGAACTCCGGCTCGACCGTACGCATGATGCTCGGCCTCTGCGCGGGCGCCGGCCTCCGCGCGCAATTCGTCGGCGATGCCTCCCTCTCGCGTCGACCGATGGAGCCCGTCGCGGCACACCTCCGTGCGCTCGGCGCGCGCATCGTCACCACCGACGGCAGGTTGCCGATCTCCATCGATGGCGCATCGGAGGATCGCTCCGCGCACCTGATTTTGGTTCACCCATCGGCGCAGATCAAATCGGCGCTGCTCTTTTCCGCACTCTTCTCCCGCCGCGCGCTCAAAATATCGGGGGATCGCGAAACGCGCGATCATACCGAGCGTCTGCTCGCATCGATGGGCGCCGGAATACGTTGGGACGGGCGCGAGATCGATCTCTATCGACCGAGCGTGCTCGGCGGCGGCGAGATCGTCGTTCCGGGTGACTTTTCTGCCGCGGCGTTTTTCGTCGTCGGCGCGACGCTCGCGCCGGGGAGCGCGATCGCGATTCGCGACGTCAATCTCAATCCGACGCGCACGGGGCTCCTCGACGTTCTCGAAGCGATGGGCGCTCGCATCGAACGGCGGAACCTTCGCGAATGGAGCGGCGAACCCGTCGGCGATCTCATCGTCGAACACGCACCGCTTCGCGCGACGAGCGTCGACGCGCAGAGCGCGCTTCGAGCGATCGACGAATTACCGTTGCTCGCGATTGCGGCGGCCTTTGCCAACGGTCGCAGCACGATCTCCGGCGTCCGCGATCTCCGCAACAAAGAATCCGACCGGCTCGCGGCGATCCATCGTTTGTTGGCCGCGGTCGGCGTGGGCGCCGAAGATCTTCCGAACGGCATCGCAATCGATGGCGGGTCGCCCGCGCCGTCGGGAAGCCTCGTGGAAACGCACGACGATCACCGCATCCAAATGGCCGCGGCGATGCTGGGCTGCGCGGCGGGTCCGGTGCAGATCGATTCCGTCGATGCCGTCGACGTGAGCTTCCCCGACTTTTTCGAGCGACTCGAACGAGCGAGCGTGTGATGGAGATCTCCGATTACGTTTACTCCGTCAAGGAGTTCGAGGCCGAAGCGCGCTACATCGAAGCGCTGATCTGGGATGCAATTGCGGTTCGCGAGGGCGAGCGCGTTTTAATCTGTGGTTACGGCGACGAAGCGCGCGCGGTACGCGCCGCTCTGGAACGCGGCGCGATCGTCACCGTGATCGAATCGCGCGACGAGGCGATCGCCGCGTATGCCGAGATCGGCGCGACGCTGCTGCGCGGCAGCACCTCGGTGATCCCGGCGCGCGATAGCAGCTTCGATCTTGGATTGGCGTACCACTATCTGCACGAGGTCGATCCGCTCTTCCATTCGCAGATTCTCGGCGAGCTCGCGCGCGTTGCGGCTCGCGTCGCAATCGTGGAACCCGCGCCTCCCTCCGACCCGTTGGGCAAGCGCATCGCCTCGCTCTATTCTCAAGCGAAACGTTCGGCCGGGCTTTTCGAACGCTATCAAAATATCGATCATTGGAAGCGCTTGTTGCAGGGCGTCGAAGCCGAACTCTCCCAGCATACCTTCGCATTTGCAAAGGTTCCACCACCGCAGTACCTGCGCGACACCGTCGCATTGCTGCTCGACACCATGAAGGCCGAAGCGACCCCCGACGATATTATCGAGGAACTCCGCGCGATCGCGCGGCGCTCCGACGCGCAAATTCTGCCGCCGGTGCGCAACGTGCTCGTCGGCGCCGCGGTCGGCGATCTTCCGGCACCGCTCTTTACCGCGCGCCCGCCGTTGCTCGAAGAGCAGTTGGCGGCGACTGCGGCGAGCGCGTCGGCGGCTCGCGAGCGACGCATCGATGCGACGAGCGCGACCGAAGCGCGCGTTTCACCGGAGAACGGATACGAGTTCCCGCCGCTTCCAGCGCCGCCCGCAGCGGCAGAACCCGAGGCAATGCGTCCCCCGGGGGTTCCGCCCGGCTTCACTCCAAACGCGCCGGCCTTCGTGCCGCCGCCGGCCTTCGTGCCGCCGCCCACCTTCGTGCCGCCGCCGAATTTTATGCCGCCTCCGGGGACCGGCTTCGGGCCGAGCGAGCCCCCCGCGCCGGGCGCCGCCGCTCAGCCGCCCTTCGGCGCGCCCTTTCCGCCGCCGTTTGCAATGCCGCAGCAGCCCGGATCTCCAGGAGCGCCGGGCACGGGGGTTGGCTGGCAATGGGAGCCTCCCGATTCAGGGACGAGCGAACCGCCCGTCTAGGAGATCGCTCAGGCCGCGCTCTCGGAGGATGCGCTCGAGGAGCTGCTCTCCGAGGATCCCGCGCTCTCCGAGCCGCCGCCCGATGGGCGCGAGTCGGTCACGTAAAAACCCGACCCTTTGAAAAGAATCGGCGCGGGATTGAATACGCGCACGAGCTCCCCACCGCAGGCGGCGCACGGGTCGCTCACGCGCTCGTCGAAACCGTGGCGAACCTCGCGTACGGCGCCACAGGCGGAACAGCGGTAATCATAGAGCGGCATGCTTTGATTCTAGCGGCTTTGGCACTCCAGGTCAACGACTGCTAAGCGACGAGATTCGCCTCGAGCAGCCCCCGAAACTGCATCGTCGCTCGATCGAGCATCCCGGCGACCGCACGGCCTCGGAGCAGCCGATCGACCGCGCTGCCCATCGCCCCATGGTAGGTTGGATAGAGCCAGGCCACCCGCAAGCGCGCCCGATTGCTCTGCCGTTCGAGGCGGAAATCGATCCGACGTCGCGTCGAATAGGCGCCGACCAGCGTGAGGCAATAATTGGTGACCAGGCGCCGCACCTCGAAGAGTTGCTCCTCGTCGCGCGGCTCGCCGAGGCGAAGCAGCACCTCATCGCCGAGCGCGAGCGCGCCCTCGCGCTGCCGCTGGGCGCTGCGGACCAACGGGAGCCAGGCCGGCCATTTCTCGACCGTGCAGAGCAGCGCAAAGGCTTCTTCAGGAATTGCCGGGAGATCGATCGCGGCCTCGAAGTGCGCGCAGCCCCGCGGCAGGTCTTCGCTCCGATAGACGTCCATGGCGCAACGCTTCGGAGGCACATTTTGTAGTACCTGCTTTTGTCGCAGATACTACGGGTTGCGTTTTCCGGGCAACGGAAGTGCACCCGAACCCATCGTCCGGGCGAACGTAACGAGCGCGTCGACCCCGTGCGGGAGCGCTGCTTCATCGAGGACGAACTCCGCGCTATGCCCCGAACGCACCGCGCCGATTTCTTCGTTGCGGATACCGAGGCGCATCTGCAATGCCGGTACCGCGAGCGCGATATAGGCAAAATCTTCGCCGCCCATCGTCGGCGCAGCCTCGACGACCGAGACGCCGGCCTCGCGGGCGAGGATCGGCGCGAATCCGCGTGCGATCTCGCCGTTATTCACCACCGGCGGATAGCCGCGACGCAGTTCGAGCACGCCGCGCGCTCCATATCCCTCGGCGACCGAATGCGCGATCCGTTCCACGCGCACCGCGAGTGCATCGCGTATCGCGGGATCGTGCGCGCGCAGGGTTCCGGTCATCACCACTTCATCGGCGAGCGCATTATTGCGATATCCGCCCGCAATCGTCCCAATCGTTACGACCGCACCTGCGAGGGGATCGATCTCACGCGACACGATACTCTGCAACGCGCCTACCACCGCCGAGGCGGCAACGATCGCATCGACGCCGGTGTGCGGATAAGCGCCGTGTCCGCCGCGCCCGACTATGCGTAACGTAAACTCGTCGGCCGACGCATTCACCGGGCCAGGCGTTACCCCGATCGTGCCGGTCGGTAGACGGACGTCGACGTGCAACATCGCCGCGCACTCGACGCGAGGATTCTCCAGCGCGCCCTCGGCGATCATCGGCTCCGCTCCACCGGGGCCTTCTTCGGCCGGCTGGAAGAGCAGCACGACGTTTCCGTGCAAGGTCGCACGCTGCGCTTGCAGCAGCGTCGCCGCGCCGAGCAGCATCGCAACGTGGGCGTCGTGGCCGCATGCGTGCATCGCATCGGGAATCTCCGATGCAAACGGGAGCCCGGTTCGTTCGGCGATCGGAAGCGCATCCATATCGGCGCGCAGCGCGACCGTGCGCCCGGCGAGCGCTCCGCGAATCACGCCGACGATGCCGGTCCGCGCGGCGCGTCGGTGCTCGATACCGAGTGCGTCGAGTTCGCGTTCGATCAGCGCTTGCGTTTCGGTCTCGTGAAAACCGAGCTCGGGGCGACGATGAATCGCTCTCCGCCATTCGATCACGCGACGGTTGAGGGCGCTCCGATCCGCAGTATCCACGAGAGAGGAAGTGCGGTACCGGAAGCCATGGCTCCTCTGCCGAAGAGCCCGGTGATGATCGGTGCCGACCTCGCGCTCGCGCTTCTCGTAAACCGCACGGCCGCCGCCTATAGCGCTCGGCCGCCGACCTACATCACCTACCGCGAGCGAACCAACGTCAGCGTTCCTTCGCTCGGGAGATCGCAAGAGATCGATCGCAGCGTCGAGGTCCGAAACGCCGATAATTACGCGATCATGCGCGACCTTCCGCATGGCGCGACGCGCATCGGCGAGGCCTTTCCCATCATTCCCTATTTCGATCCGTTTTCGAGTTTCACGTTTTCGTATTACGCAAATCTAAAAGCCATCACGATTACGCTCAGACGCGGAGCGCCGATCGTTTTTCCGATTCCGACACCCGATCCAGGCGCGGACGTCCTCGTTCCGTATATCAGCTTTCTCGATCCGACCTACGCACCGGACTCGACTCCCGGCGCGCTCCACATTCTCATCGCTCCGACGCCGCTGGACACCGGAATGTATCCCAGCGACGTACGCGTCGATCCGGCGACCGGTCTCCCACTGCACATCGTGCTCAGCGATAGTCGCAGCGACATGCGCATCGGGCTCACCTATCGGAGCGTCGACGGCTATTGGGTCGTCGTGCGCGGCGTCTTTTCGGCGACCGAACACGCACTCGGGTTTTCATTCAACGTTCGCGCGGTGACGCGCTACGATGAGTTCACGTTTCCATCGAGCGCGCCCGATCCCGCGCTTATGGGGACGCCGCGCCCGATAGCCACGCCATAACCGCGCGGACGCGCCGCGCCGTCACCTTCGCCAAGACGTCGTTCTCGCGCAACTGCTCTGCGGTCGGGGAGACCGGCGCGCTCTGCAACGAACCGATCTCGGTTTGCACGCGCTCGCGGATTCGATCGCGCAAGAAATCATCGTCCTGGTCGGCATGCGGGCTCGAGGTGAGGCTCGCGCGCAGGAGCGCGAGCCGAGCGAGCAGTGCCGAACGCCGCGCGCTCGCCGGTTGCCGGCGAATCACCGCCTCCCGCGCATCGAGCGCGTTGAGCGCCGCGTCGATCGACGAGAGCATCGCAAACGCTCGCCGCGTCGCCCGTTGCGCCGCACGGTACGCAGCGATCGGCGCGTGCATCCGCGGATCGGGCGCGACGGTGAAACGACGTGTGAAGACCCGCCCGTCGAGCGTGAGTTTCGCGGTGTAGATCCCGGGAAGCACGGAGGCGCCGCCGGAGTAGCCGCGGTTCCAACGCGGTGCGCTCTTCCAGGGAATCGGCGGATCCTCGCTGAGATCCCACACGATCCGGCCGATTCCAGCGCGATTGGGGAGATCGGTGAGATGTCGAACGACCCGTCCTCGCGCATCGAGAATGTCGATGCGCGGGGCGTTCCGGCTCGGATCTGTTTGGTAGTAGGAGAATATTGCGCCGTAGGGCGCGGATTCACCGTCTGCACGCGTGTTCCACCACGAATTTTCATTCAGGAGATACGCCGTGCGAGGCGCAAAGAATGCCGCCCCGGCGCGCTGCGCGCGCGCGAGGCCCTGGAGTGACGAGGCATCGTCGAGGATATAGAGCCCGCGGCCGTGCGTGGCGACGAGGAGATCGTTGCGTTGCGGTTGCACCACGATCGCGCGCACCGATACCGGCGGCATCGCGTCGTTGATGCGCGTCCACCGTGCGCCGCGATCCCAGGAGGCTTCGATTCCGCGCTCCATCCCGAGATAGAGCAGGCCCGGCGTTCGCGGATCGACCGTAATGCAGCGGGCGGATTCCAACGGAAGGCCGCGATCGATGCGCCGCCAATGCGCGCCGTAATCGTCGGTTCTGAAGACGTAGGGATGCGCGTCGCCGACCATATGTGCGTCCTCGATGGCGTACGCCGCTCCCGCACGACGGGGCGAGAGCGCGATGGACGCGAAACGTCCGAAGCGGATCGCATCGGGTGGGGTCACGTTCCGCCAATGTTTTCCACCGTCGCGCGTGAGTTGAATGAGCCCGTCGTCGGTCCCCACCCATATTTCGCCACGCCGAAGCGTCGAGGGCACGATCGTCAGAATCGTGTCGGAGGTCTCCGCGCCGGTACCGTCGAGGGTGATCCCGCCGGTCATTTTTTCGTGTGCGAGATCGTGCAGCGTGAGATCGGGGCTCAGCACGCTCCAGTGCTGCCCGCGATCCGTCGTTGCAAAGAGCACGTCACCCGCGGTGTACAGGCGGTGCGGATCGAAGGGGTCGAAGGCTAACGGCGTCTCCCAATTAAAGCGATAGCGCAGCTCCGAAGGCGGAACGACGTTTTGATCGCGAAGGTATGGTGAGAGATCGCGCGTTTCACCGGTCGCGAGATCGACCGAGTTTAACGTGGTGTCGTAGTTCCCGCCGGCGGAGGTCGTCCAAATCAGCTTCGAATCGGTCGGATCTGGATATGCCGCCGTTCCGTCGCCGCCGCCGACGCTGCGCCACGCGCTCGCCGAGAATCCCGAGGGATCGGGCATCGCGACGTGCGCGCAATAGATGCCGTTATCTTGTAACGGCACGCAGGCGCGATAATTCCATCCCGCGCTGACGCCGACCCTATAGAGTTGCGAGATCGGCAGCACCTTTCTCCACGTCCATCGCTTGCCGCCGTCGTCGCTCATCGCGAGGCCACCGTCGTCGGCTTCGAGGATACGAACGCCGTCGCTCGAGATCCACATGTCGTGATGGTCGCCGTGCGTTCCACGCCCCGTGATATGCCAGCGCACGCCGCCGTCGGTGCTCTCGGTGAGATGCACCGATGCGGACCACAGATGATTTTCGTTTTTCGGGTCGACGGTGAGATGCGTGAAATAAAACGGGCGTTCGTCGATCGTCGAATCGTTGCTGACGTTGCGCCACCGTTTGCCGCCGTCGCTCGATCGCCAGAGCAAGCCGTGCTTCGATTGCAACAACGCGTAGATGCGCGACGGATTCGACGGCGCGAAGGCAACGGCGATGCGCCCGAGCGGCCCTTTCGGCAGCCCCGGGGCTTGGACGCGCTGCCAGGTCGCGCCACCGTCGATCGAGCGATAGAGTCCGTCGAGCGGACCGCCGCTCTGCAGGCTCCAGCCGGTTCGGCGCATCGTCCACGCTCCGGCGAGAATCTCGCGCGGGTTCTTCGGATTCATCGCCATATCGGAGATCCCGGTTCGCGGATCGAGAAAGAACGTGTGCCGCCACGTCGCGCCGTCGTTCTCGGTGACGTAGATTCCGCGATCGGTCGTCGCCGCAAACGGGTCGCCGAGCACGCCGACGACGACGTGCGCCGGATTCGTTGGATCGATGAGAATCGAGGAGATCGAACTCTGCGGCAGTGCGAGCGAACGAATCCAGTGCGCTCCGCCATCGGTGCTGCGATAGAGGCCGTCACCGAGGCTCACGTCGTTGCGCGGATTCGCCTCGCCGGTGCCGACCCAGATCGTCGCCGGATCGACGGGATCGATCGCCACGGCGCCGATCGCGCTCACGGGTTCGCGGTCGAAGATCGGGCGGAAATGCAGCCCACCGTCGTCGCTACGCCAAACGCCGCCGCCCGCACTCCCTACCAACACGAGCATGGGGTCGCGATCGCTTCCCGCAACACTGCTCGCGCGACCGCCCGAGATCGCCGGCCCCACCGAGCGCCACGGCACCGAGCCGAGCGGGGGATTGAGGCGCCCTGCCCCCAGCAGCACGGCGAGCATCGGCAAGAGCAGCGCGGTTCGAACGTTCATAGCGGCCGCGCTTGGCGATTAGCATACGAAAACCATGCGGGGGGCGTGCCGACGGCCTCCGAAATACCCATCGGAACTATGAGTTGCGACTGTCGTAAACCGATCGAGCCGACGCTTCCTACGCGCGGCACGCTCTTTCTCCGCACGGATATCGATCATCTTCGCGTGAAAATCGAACGCGCGCTCCCGAACCTTACGATGGAGCGCTCGTGGATGCGCGTCGCCGGGAGTTCCGAAGATCTTCGCGGGTACGTCGCGCGGCTCGCTGCGGCGATCACCTCGGTGGAGTCGGAGCGCCTGCACGCGCTCGTGGTTCCAAACGACGAGCAGCTCACCGTCGATCGCGCGTTCGAAAGCACACCGTTTGCGGTATTACAGCGACGGATCGAATTCGACTGGCTCGGCGCTGCTATCGAGCGCCGCGCATTCACCACGCATTTTCAGCCGATCTTCGAGGCTGCCGAGCCGACGCGCATCTTTGCACGCGAGGCGTTGTTGCGACTCGCGGATTCGAGCGTCCCCATCGGGCGCATATTCAGCGTCGCCCAAGAGATTCGGCTCGCGCCGGCGCTCGATCGCGTCGCGCGCGAGAGCGCCATCGAAAGCTTTGCGGCGGCTGGGTTCGCCGGCAAGCTCTTCATGAATTTCATTCCGTCATCGATCTACGATCCGGTCACGTGTCTCGCGACCACCTTCGCCGCCCTGGAACGCAGCGGCATTCCCTTCGATCGCGTCGTTATGGAGGTCGTCGAGAGCGAGCGCGTCGATGACGTTCCGCACTTACTCCGCGTTCTCGATTTCTATCGCGAACGCGGCGTCGCCATCGCGCTCGACGATCTCGGTTCCGGTTTCTCATCGCTCAATATGCTCGGAATGCTGCGCCCCGATTACGTCAAACTCGATATCGCGCTGATCGCCGGCATCCACCTCGACCCGTTTAAGGCGACGCTCGCGCGGCGCTTGATCGAACTAGCGAAGGAACTACAACTCGCCGTCATCGCCGAAGGAATCGAGCGCCCCGAGGAGCTTGCGTGGGCGGCGGCACAGGGCGTCGATTACGTGCAAGGCTTCCTTTTGGCCCGGCCCGCCGCGGCATAAAAAACGCTCCTCACCTACCAGGGATGAGGAGCGTTTCGTACGTGGCGGAGAGGGAGAGATTCGAACTCTCGAGACGCTCATCACGTCTGCCCGCTTTCGAGGCGGGTGCCTTCAACCGCTCGACCACCTCTCCACGTTGCGACGCGGGTGCGACGCCCGTACTACCGCGGCGCTTCGCGATTCCCTTCCCGACGCGCGCGAAAAAATGC
>JAJZVP010000111.1 GCA_021845615.1 bacterium
TCATGTAGCCGATCTGCGACATCGTGGAATAGGCGAGGATGCGCTTGATATCCCACTGCACCATTCCCAGAATCGCCCCGACCAATGCGGTCACGCCGCCGATCGTTCCGACGAGGAGCTGCGCGTTACCGTCGTGCGACCAGAGCGGCGCGCAGCGCGCGATGAGATAGACGCCCGCGGTGACCATCGTCGCTGCGTGGATGAGCGCCGAGACCGGAGTCGGGCCCTCCATCGCGTCGGGGAGCCAGGTGTGCAGCGGAACCTGGGCCGATTTCGCCGCCGCTCCGATGAAGAGCGAGATGCAGATCGCGAGCAGCAGCGTCTGCCCGTAGGTATCGGCGGCGGCGAAGGCGTTTCCGAAACCGATGGAGCCGGTCTTCTGAACGATCAGGAAGATCGCGAACATGATGCCGACGTCGCCGGCGACGTTGATCACGAAGGCCTTGCGCGCCGCGGCGACCGCCGAGGGCTTATAGAACCAGAATCCGATCAAGAAGTACGATGCGAGGCCGACGAGCCCCCAACCGACGAGGAGCCCGACGAAGTTGTCGGAGAGCACCAACGTCAGCATCGCGAACAAGAAGAAATTCATGTACGCGAAGAACCGCGCGAACGCCGAATCGCCCTCCATGTATCCGATTGAGTAGAGATGGATGAGCGCTCCGACGCCGGTGATGATACAGGCCCAGAGCAGCGAGAGCGGATCGAGCAAGAGCCCGAGATGGAAGCCCGGCATCCAGGTCACCAGCGGTTGGTCGGCGCCGAGCGCACCGTTGAGGCTCTGCGTTCCGGCGCCCCACGATGCGAGCGTCAACCCGAAGGCGACGAATGCGATGACGGTCGCGACCCAACCCGCAGCGCGTTTGAGTTGCGGGCCGAACGCCCAGCACAGTATCGCTCCGAAGAGCGGTAGCAACCAGAGCGCGACGAGGAGCGGATAGCTACCAACGACTCCCATGATGTGTTCGGGATTAGCCATGGAGCACCCGAACTTCGTCGACGTCGACCTGCTGCGCGAAGCGGAACACGACGACGACGATCGCCAAGGCGATCGCGGCCTCGGCCGCAGCGACGGTGATCACCAAGAACGCAAAGATCTGTCCGGCGTTGTTGAGCCACGCCCGCGCGAAAACGATGAACGCGAGGTTCGCCGCATTGAACATCAATTCGATACTCATCAGCATCACCAACGGGTTTCGCCGCGCGATTGCGCCGGTGAGTCCGATGAAAAAGAGTATCGAAGCCAACGCTTCATAATAGAAGATCGGCACGCCGGCGAAGGACGTCGCCATTATTTACCCTCCCGAAGGATCGCTTCGCGTAATGCGCGGCGCGTCTGCTCGGCGCGGCGGCGCGTGGGAACGTACGGGGTGAGATCGCCGGCGAGCAGGACGACGCCGACGACCGCGACCATCAGAATCAACGCAGTGATTTCGAACGGCAGCAACCGCGAGAGAAAGAGCGCTTGGCCGAAATCGCCGATGCTTCCAAAGACGTTTCCGCGCCCGACCGCCCCCAAGGGCGAATGCGTGGCGATCGGCGCGATCGCCGGTGCGTGCGCCGCGGCGATTGCGGTAGCGACGAAAGCGACGGCGGCTAGCGCCGCGGCGGCGGCCGGAGCGACCGGAACGCGATCGCGCCCCAGCACGACCGCGGCGATGCCGCTATTGAGGAGGGCGATCACGAAGACGAAGAGCATGAGGATCGCTCCCGAGTAGACGATGATCTGCATGACGGCGAGAAACTCGGCGTGAAGGATCAGATAGGTCGTCGCGAGTGCCGCAAAATTCAGCAACAACGAGACGACGCTGTAGATCGGTTTCCGCGCGGTCACCGTCCAGAGCGCGCTGACGATTAAGACCGCCGCAATAATCCAAAAGGGAATCACCCGGCCAACCCCTTCCGCTCCGTCTTGAGCACTTCACCGCGATGCGTCGCCGAATAGCCGCGGTCGACGTTCATCGTCGATTTCACCTCGGCGACGCGGCCGAGGTCGGCGGGAATACCGTTCGGGCGTTCGTCGGGTGGCGTTCCCACCCCGGCATCGCTCGGCACCAGCAAGCGGTCCTTCGAATAGACGAAGGCGCCGCGGCGGTAATCGGCCATCTCGAAACGCGGCGTCAGCACGATGGCGTCGGTCGGACACGCTTCTTCGCAGAGCCCGCAGAAGATACACCGCAGTTCGTCGATTTCGTAGCTCGCGGCGTGGCGCTCTCCCGGCGAAACGCGGGCGTCGGGTGCGTTCTCGGCCCCGATGACGGTAATCGCGTTCGCGGGGCACGCGCTCGAACAGAGCTCGCAGCCGATGCACCGTTCTTTTCCGTCGGCGTACCGACGGAGTTCGTGCAGGCCGTGAAAGCGCGGCGCGTGCTGCTTTTTGATGCTCGGGTATTCGATCGTCGGGCGCCGGACGAACATGTACTTGAACGTGATTCCCAAGCCTTGGAGAATCGCGCCGACGTTAAAGAGGTGTTTTCGCATTCGTTCGTTCCCGCCTTAGTGAAGCGCGACCCACGCCGCGGTAGCGACGAGGTTGAGCGTGGCGATCGGCAGCAACACCTTCCACCCGAACGTCATCAGACGGTCGTAGCGAAAGCGCGGCAACGTCGCGCGCAACCACATGTAGAAAAACATAAACGCCCCGACCTTGAGGACGAACCAGAGGATACCCGGAATCATCGTCAGCCCGAACGGCGCGTTCCAGCCGCCCAAGAAGAGCAACGACGCGATGCACGAAACCGTGAGCATGTTCACGTATTCGGCGATGAAGAACGAGCCGAATCGGAGCCCCGAATATTCGGTATGAAATCCACCGACGAGTTCGGTCTCCGCCTCGACGAGATCGAACGGCGTACGATTGGTTTCGGCGACGGCGGTGATCACGTAGATGATGAAGCCGAGCGCCTGCGGGATGAAGAACCACACGCGCTCTTGGGCGTTGACGATCCCGGTGAGCGAGGTCGTCCCCGCGAGCATGAGGACGCCGACGAACGAGAGCGACATCGAAAGTTCGTAGGAGATCATCTGTGCGGTGCCGCGAACGGCGCCGAGCAGCGGAAACTTCGAACCCGAAGCCCAGCCTCCGAGCGATATGCCGTAAACGCCGATCGACGAGATCGCCATGAGGAACAGAATACCCGCATTGACGTCGCCGATCGCCCACGGCGACCCGTCGCCGTTCGCGCCGAACGGCACGATTGCGTAGACCGCGAAGGCGGTGAGGAGCGATATGAAGGGCGCGAGGCGATAGATCAGCGGATCGGCGGTCTTCGGCGTGAGATCCTCTTTGAGAATCAGCTTCGCCGCATCGGCCGCCGGCTGCAACAGACCCCACGGCCCGACGCGGTTCGGCCCGGGGCGCAATTGCATCCAGCCCATAATCTTGCGTTCGAAGAGCATCGCGTAGGCGAACGTGGTAAGCACCACGAGCAGCAGTATCGCGGATTTGACGAGCACGATCAGCATCGCTTACGCCTCCACCAGCGCGTCGGCGTGCCGAACGTTCTCGACGCGGACGCGCGAGCGTTCGGCGAGGGCGTTCGCGGGAGCGTCGGCGAGCCCGGCGATCGTAACGACTTCCCCAGGTGCCAGCGATTCGCGCACCTCGGCGAGCAGATCGTGCATCGTTCCTCCGGGGCCGACGAGATCGACGTAATCGCCGGTCCGAATGCCGAGCCGTTCGGCGTCGGCGCGCGAGAACGCCGCCTCCGGTAACGGGCGCAGCGTGGCGATCCGCTCATCGTTCGCGAGCGTTCCGCCGCCGGCGAATGCGTGGTGCGTCACGCGCAGGCGCAATCCGTCGCCGAGCGCGGGTTCTTTCGCCGTGCCGGCAAAACGCTCGTCGCCGAAGGCGATGCCGACCGGCAGCGCCGCCGCAGCGGCGATCGTCGCGCGTTCGATCTCCTCGGTATCGGGGAGCGCGATCTCCAACGCGCGCGCGAGCCCGGCGACTATTTCAAAATCGCTGAGGACGCCGCCGGGCGGTGCGAGCGCCGCCGCAGTCGGCAACACGTCGCCGGCGAGATTGACGATGCTGCCGCTCTTTTCAAACGCGCCGGCGGCGGGCAACACCAACGTCGCCATCTTCGCAGTCTCCGTCATAAAGAGCTCCGTGACCACGAGAAAGCCGACCGCTTGGAGCGCGCCGCGCACGCGCGCGCCGTCGGCGGCGTTGAGCGCGGGGTTCGCGCCGAAGATCGAGAGGACGTCGATCTTTCCGGCGAGCGCATCGGCGCAGATACCGTCGAAATCGCGGCCGGTGTCGGCGACGTGATAGCCCGGGCCGGAGAACGGCAACACGCCCATCGCTTCGGCGCCGCGGGCGTTCCCCTGTTCGCCGGAGATGTATGTAAGCAGCGTGCGCCCGTCGCGTTCGAGCGCGGCGAACGCGGCGCGCGCGAGCGTGCTATCGACGCCGTCCCAGATCAAGGCGACGCGCGTGACGTTCGCGGGGATTGCGGCGGCGGCCGCCGCGACGTCGGGAACGTCGTGATGGCGCATCGTCGGCGGCGCTTCGTGCGAAGCGACGCGAATGTAACGCGCGCCATGGCGGACCGCTTTGCGAACGCGCAGATCCATGACCGGTGCGAGTTGCGCGGGCGATTCGCCGACCGTAACGATCGCGCCGGCGCGTTCGAGATCGAGCAGCGTACCGCCCGAGCTTCCCGGAGTCGCTTGCCGCTGCCGACCGGTGCGCCAATCGATATTCTTCGCACCGAGTTCGCGCATGCTCCGCGCGAGCAGGTAGGCTTCTTCGTTGGTGAGGCGTCCGCCGCCGAGCGCCGCGATGCTTTCGGGACCGCGCGCATCGAGCGCCGCGCGAATCGCCTTCGCCCAGATCGCGAAGGCATCGTCCCAGCCGATCTGCACGAAGGTGCCGTCGCGACGAAGCAACGGCTGCGTGATCCGCCCCGGAGCGTCGACGTAACCGACGTTATAGCGTCCGCGGTCGCAGAGCCACCAGTCGGAGACGGCGTCGTCGCCCTCCACCGACATCGTACGCAGCACCGTCTCGCGCCGAACGTCGACGTTCATGCGGCAGCCGACCGAACACTGCGTGCAGCTCGTCTCGGTGCGTTTGAGATCCCACGGGCGCGATTTAAAGCGATAGGTCTTCGAGGTGAGCGCGCCGACCGGACAGAGTTCGGTGACGTTGCCGGTAAAATTGTGGCGATAGGGATCGCCCGTAGCGGTCGCGATCATGTCGCGATGTCCGCGATCCTTCAGAACGAGTTGCCGTTCGCCCGCGATGAGATCGTCGAATCGCACGCAGCGCTGGCATACGACGCACCGCTCTTCGTCGAGCACGATCGTCGGGCCGAGATCGACGGCTTTCGGTTTGCTCGTCTTCGGATCGGCGAGATCGCTGCTGCCGCGGCCGTACGCCATCGCGTAGTCCTGCAGATCGCACTCTCCACCTTTATCGCAGATCGGACAGTCGAGCGGATGGTTGACGAGCAGCAGCTCCAACACCATCGCGCGCCCTTTTTCGACGCTCTCGCCGCGCGTCCGCACCACCATGCCTTCGGCGACCGGCGTATTGCAACCGATCTGCAGTTTGGGCATGCCTTCTACTTCAACCAAACAAACGCGGCAGAGCCCGGCGGGGCCGAGCTTCGTGTGGTAGCAGTAGACGGGAATCTCTTGTTTGATGAGCTTTGCGGCTTCGACGAGGAGCGTCCCCTTGCGCACTTGCACGGGAACGCCGTCGATGGTGAGATTGACGAGATCGCTCGTCGCCGGGGCTGAACTCATGCAGAAGCGACCTCACGAAGAACGCGCGCTTCGAATTGTTCGGGGAAGCGCTGGAGTACCGATTTGAGGAACGGCTCGATCGAGTCGCCGAGCGCGCACAGGTTCAACCCCGTGATCGTCGACGAAACGCGGCGCATCATCGCCAAGTCGCTTTCGAGGCCGCGCCCTTCCACGAAGCGATGGAGCACCGTTTCCAGCCAGTGCCCGCCCTCGCGACAGGGCGTGCATTGACCGCACGATTCGTGCGCGAAGAAACGGACGAGATTGAAGGCACATTTCACGAAATCCGTCGTGTCGTCGAAGACCACGAAGGCGCCCGAACCGAGCATCGAACCCGCCTTCGCCATACTCTCGTAATCGTACGGTAGATCGAGATGCTCTTCGAAGATGCATGCCGACGAACCGCCGCCGGGTTGAACCGCGCGCAGCGTCCGGCCTTCGCGTAGGCCGCCGGCGATCTCGATGAGCTCGCGCACCGTGGTGCCGAGCGGCACTTCGTAATTCCCCGGCTTTCGCACGTGCCCGGAGATCGAAATAATCTTGTAGCCCTTGCTGCGCTCGGTGCCGACCGCGGCGAACCATTCCGGCCCGTTTCGCAAAATCGACACGAGGTAGGCCAAGGTCTCGACGTTATTAACGACCGTCGGCATGCCGTAGAGGCCGGCGATCGCCGGGAAGGGCGGTTTCAAGCGCGGCTCGCCGCGCTTGCCTTCGAGCGAATTGAGCAGCGCGGTCTCTTCCCCGCAGATGTACGCTCCCGCGCCGCGATGGATCGTTACCTCGAGGTCGTACCCCGTACCGAAGAGATTTTTCCCGACGAAGCCCGCCGCGCGCGCCTCTTCCAACGCGCGCGAAAAAATCTCGTAGCCGCGTTTGAATTCGCCGCGAATGTAGATGAACGCGTGGTGCGAGCCGATGCCGTAGGCGCCGAGCAAGATGCCTTCGAGCACCAAATGCGGCGCGCGTTCGAGCAGCATGTGGTCTTTGAACGTCCCCGGCTCGGCCTCGTCGCAGTTGCAGACGAGATAGCGCGGCTTATCGCCCGCGGGGAGAAAGCTCCATTTCTTTCCGGTCGGGAAACCGGCGCCGCCACGGCCGCGCAGCCCCGAGCGATCCGCCATCTCGAGGACTTCGCTCGATTTTAGTTCGCGAACGGCGCGCTCCCATTGCCGATAGCCATCGCGTTGCCGATAGATCGCAATATCGGTGAGATCGACCTCACCGATGCCGTCGGTGAGCACTTTTACCACCGGCATTATTCTTCGATAACCTCCGCCACGAGTTTTGCGTCTTGCACGAGCCGTTCGTTCGAACGTGCGCGCATCGCCGGGGCATCGTCGCGCAGCACGAAACGGTCGAGCATGATGACGCCGCTGCTATCGCCGAC
>JAJZVP010000011.1 GCA_021845615.1 bacterium
TACGGCGCGCTTGGTAAGAAAACCGCTCCCAACGGCGAATGAAAAGCCTCCGGCTCGTTGCCGGATCGTTTCCATTGCAGCATGCAGTTCGAGGAGGATCCGTGTCCAACACGCCAGCGCAAGAGCAGTGCATCGACACCATCCGCTTTCTCGCCGTCGACGCGGTGCAGCGGGCGAATTCGGGGCACCCCGGGATGCCGCTCGGCGCAGCCGCGATGGCCTTCACCCTGTGGACGCGCCACTTACGCTTCGATCCGCACGACCCATCCTGGTTCGATCGCGATCGCTTCGTCCTCTCCGCAGGGCACGGCTCGATGTTGCTCTACGCACTCCTCTATCTCACCGGGTACGATCTCTCTCTCGCCGATATCGAAGCGTTTCGCCAGCGCGGCAGTAAGACGCCCGGACATCCCGAGGTCGGCCATACGCCGGGCGTCGAGGCGACGACGGGGCCGCTGGGGCAAGGCATCGCCAACGCCGTCGGTATCGCCATCGCCCAAGCGCACCTCGCCGCGACCTATAATCGCAGCGAACGCATTAGCGAGCACCACACCTATGCCATCGTCGGCGACGGCGACCTGATGGAAGGGATCAGCCAAGAAGCGATCTCGCTCGCCGGGCATCTCCAACTCGGTCGTCTGATCGTGCTCTACGACGACAACCGCGTCTCGCTCGCCGGCCCGACCGAGATCACCTTTACCGACGATCATATCGCCCGCTTCGAAGCCTGCGGCTGGCACGTTCAGTTCGTCGACATCGCGCACGGCAACGACGTCGAAACGATCGACGCCGCGATCGCTGCGGCGAAAGCGGTCGAGGATCGTCCATCGCTCGTTTGCGTGCGCACGCACATCGCCTACGGATCGCCGTTCGAAGATTCGTTCAAAGCGCACGGCGAACCGCTCGGCCCGGAGAACGTCGCCAAGACGAAAGAGCGGCTCGGCTGGCCCCTCGCACCGCCGTTCTACGTCCCCGATGAAGCGTTGGCGTTCTTTCGCGCCTGCGGCGAGCGCGGTGCGCAGATGCACGCCGAGTGGAACGAACGCTACGATCGCTGGAAGCGCGCGCATCCCGAGGCGGGTGCGCAGCTCGAACGCGCGCTCCGAGGCGAACTGCCGGCGACGATTCCATGGCCGGAGTTCGATGAGAGCAACGGCTCGATCGCGACGCGCGATGCCGGCGGGATTGTTATGAATGCGGTCGCCGCGGCGCTCCCCGAACTCGTCGGCGGCTCCGCCGATCTCGATCCCTCGACGAAGACCTATTTAAAGGGTGCCGGAGATTTTCAACCGACGAGCTACGCCGGGCGCAACATCCACTTCGGGGTGCGCGAACACGCGATGGCGGCGATCTCGAACGGGATCGCGCTCCACGGAGGCCTCGTTCCCTTTGCGGCGACCTTCTTTAATTTTCTCGACTACTGTAAGCCGGCGGTACGACTCAGCGCGCTCTCGCATCTCCACGCGTTCTTCATCTTCACTCACGATTCGTTCTTACTCGGTGAGGACGGCCCGACGCATCAGCCGATCGAGCAACTCGCGAGCATACGCGCGCTTCCCAACGCCGTCGTCGTCCGCCCCGCCGATGCGCTCGAAGTACGGAACGCATGGCAAGCGGCACTCGCGGATCGCGGGCGCCCGTGGATTTTCGTGCTCACGCGGCAGAAGGTTCCGTTTCTCGGAAAGCGCCCCGCGCCGGTCGAACGCGGCGCCTACACGCTCGTGGAGTGCGAGGGAACGCCGGAGTGCATCCTCATCGGCACGGGCTCGGAGGTCGCACTCGCGCGCGATGCCGCCGCGATGCTCGCCGCCGAAGGGAAACGCGTGCGCGTGGTCTCGATGCCCTCCTGGGAACTCTTCGACGCGCAACCCGCGTCGTATCGCGAAAGCGTCCTCCCCTCCAACGTCCGTCGGCGCGTGAGCGTTGAGGCCGCGGCGACCCTCGGCTGGGAGCGATACGTCGGTCTCGATGGGTTCGCATTTGGAATCGACCGCTTCGGGCTCTCGGCACCGATGGCCGACGCCATCGCCGAGCTGCAATTTACTCCCGCACATCTCGCCGATCTCGTTCGGCAACGCTTCGAATCGTTTTAGGAGGTACCCCGTGCCCAACCCCATGGAACAACTTCTCGCATGCGGACAGAGCGTCTGGTTGGATAACCTGCGGCGCTCGATGTTCGCCTCGGGCGAACTCAAACGGCTCATCGATAGCGGCCTCCGCGGCATGACGAGCAACCCGACGATCTTCGAAAAAGCGATCGGAGCGGGGAACGATTACGACGAACAGCTGCGCTCGCTCGTCGGCAGCGAGCGCGATGCCGACGCGCTCTTCTGGGACCTAGCGATCGCCGATATTCGGAATGCCTGCGACGCCTTCTCCGGCGTCTACGCGGCCTCGAAGGGCGGCGACGGTTTCGTAAGCCTCGAAGTATCGCCGTTACTCGCGCGCGATACCGTGGGAACGATCGCCATGGCGAAGAGCCTCTGGGCGCGCGTCGACCGTCCGAACTTGATGGTTAAAATTCCCGGCACCAACGAAGGCGTTGCGGCGATCGAAGAGTGCATCTTCGCCGGCATCAACATCAACGTCACGCTGATCTTCGCCATCGAAATGTACGAAAAGACGGCGATGGCCTACATTCGCGGCCTCGAGCGCCGCATCGACGCGGGGCTCCCGGTCGACGGGATCGCCTCGGTGAACAGCGTTTTCGTCAGCCGCATCGATTCGGCGATCGACAAACTCATCCAGGCGCGGATCGATAAAGGCGAACGGCTCGAGAGCCTGCTGGGGAAGACCGGCATCGCCAATCTCAAACTCACCTATCAAAAATTCCATGAGTTGTTCTTTGGGGCAGCCTTCGCGAAAGCGAAAGCTGCGGGCGCCCGCGTGCAACGCCCGCTCTGGGCGAGCACCTCGACGAAGAACCCCCAGTATCCCGACCTGATGTACGTCGAGAGCGTGGTCGGCGAGCATACCGTCAACACGATGCCGCCCGCAACGCTCGCCGCGTTGCTCGACCACGGTCACCCGCATGCCGGAAGCGTGCTCGAAGGGCTCGACGATGCGCGCGCCGTCATGGAGCGCCTCCGCGATGTCGGGATATCGCTCTTCGACGTCACTCACGCGCTACAGGTCGAAGGGGTCTCCCTCTTCTCCGAATCCTACGCCGCGCTGCTCGGTGCGATCGTCTACAAACAAAAAATGCTCGCCGAATCGAAAGAACGCGTCGTCACCTCGCTCGGCGATCTTCGCCCGCACGTCGATCTCGCCGTCGAAAAAATGAACTCGGTCGAGTTTCTGAAACGCCTCTGGGCGAAAGATCCGACGCTCTGGTCCGACGCTCCCGAGCACGCCGAGATCATCAAGCACGCCTTAGGCTGGCTCGATATTCCGCAACACCTCCTGGAATCGACTCCAAATCTCGCCGCCTTCGCCGAAGAGGTGCGTCGGCGCTTCGCGCACGTCGTCGTGTTGGGCATGGGCGGAAGTTCGCTCGCCCCCGACGTCTTGCGCGCCACCTTCGGCCAAAAATCGGGCTTCCCGGCGCTTCACGTTCTCGATTCCACCGATCCCGCACAGATCATCGCTCTCGAATCGCAGCTCGATCTCGCGCGGACGCTCTTTATCGTCGCGAGCAAGAGCGGGTCGACGACCGAACCGAACGCCTACTTCGCCTACTTCCACGAAAAGATCACCAAGCTCGTCGGCGCGGCGAAGGCCGGCTCGCATTTCGTCGCGATTACCGATGCCGGAACGACGATGGAGAGCGTTGCCAAACAGCACGATTTTCTCGCCATCTATCTGAACGATCCCAACATCGGGGGGCGCTATTCCGCGCTCTCGTATTTCGGGATGCTCCCCGCAGCGCTCGCCGGGCTCAACGTGCCGCTTCTGCTCGATCGAGCGCTCGGCGCAATGCACGCCAACGATCGTATCGTCGATCCGCGAGTCGCACCCGGCGTCCATTTCGGCGCCACGATCGGCGCGCTCGCGCTCGCCGGTCGCGACAAACTCACGATCGTCTGCCACCCGTCGATCGCGACGTTCGGCACCTGGTGCGAGCAACTCATCGCCGAATCGACCGGAAAGCTTGGCCGCGGCGTCATTCCGATCGAAGGCGAGGCGCTCGGAGCCCCCGAGGCGTATGGGAACGATCGCCTCTTCGTCTACGTCGGCGACTCGTTGCCGAACCCAAGTAGCGAGGATCTCGCGCGACTCGCCGCGCTCGAAGCGGCCGGTCACCCGGTCGTGCGCTTGGCGATGAACGATCTCTACGATATCGGCGAACAATTCTATCTCTGGGAGATCGCAACGGCGACCGTCGGCGCCCTGCTCGCGATCGACGCCTTCGATCAACCGAACGTTCAAGAGTCGAAGGACAATACCAAGAGCCTTTTGGCCGGTTACGCCCAGAGCGGGCGCATCGACGTTCCCGCACCGAATATTCGCAGCGAGAGTTTCGATCTAACGCTTCTCGCCGGGAGTGCGGGGATCGCCGAGAGCGACGCGCTCGCCGCGTTACGCGCGCTCGTCGGGCAGATCCGCCCCGGCGACTACGTTGCGATCACGGCGTATCTCGAACGGAGCGCCGAGCATATCGCCACGCTCGACGCGCTGCGCCTCGCGATACGCAACGCGCTCCGCGTCGCGACGACCGTCGGATTCGGCCCGCGCTTTCTCCATTCGACCGGACAGCTCCACAAGGGCGGCCCGTCGAGCGCCTTCTTCTTGCAGATCGTCGCCGACGAACCCGACGATCGAGCGATCCCCGGTATGAACGTTACCTTCCGTACCCTGCTCGCGGCACAGGCGCTCGGCGATCTTCAATCGCTCGATAAGCGCGCCCGCCGCGGCGCGCGCGTTCATCTCAACGGCCCCATCGATGCCGCCCTACGTCGGTTCGGCGCGAGTATCGATGCTTCGTTATCCGCAGCGGCGGCGAAATAACCCCAACGACGACCGATCGAGAAAGAGAGTTCACGCGTGCAAATTGGAATGGTGGGTTTAGGAAAAATGGGAGCGAACATGGTGACGCGCTTGCTCGAGCGCGGCCACCACGTCGTCGCCTACGACCGGAGCCCCGACGCGGTCGCGGCCTGCGCTCGCGGAGGGGCGATCGGAGCCGCATCGCTCGCCGAGCTCGTCGCCGGGATATCCGAGCGGCCGCGGGTTATCTGGATTATGGTTCCCTCCGGCGCTCCGACCGACCAGACGATCGACGATCTGCTCGCCTTGCTCGAACGCGGCGATATCATCGTCGACGGCGGAAATACCAACTACAAAGACGGCCTCGCCGCCTACGCGCGCGCGAAAGCGCGCGGCGTCTCGCTCGTCGATGCGGGCACGAGCGGCGGCGTCTGGGGGCTTCGAGAGGGCTACTGTTTGATGGTCGGCGGCGACGACGACGCCGTCGCTCGCTGCGAACCGATCTTCACCAGCCTCGCGCCGACCGACGGTTACGCACACGTCGGCCCCGCCGGTGCCGGACACTTTTCAAAGATGGTCCACAATGGGATCGAATACGGCATGCTGCAAGCATACGGCGAGGGCTTCGAAATTCTCGAAAAATCGCCGTTCCCGTTCGATCTCAAACAACTCGCCTCTATTTGGTCTCACGGCAGCGTCGTACGATCCTGGCTGCTCGAACTCGCCGTCCTCGCGTTTCAAGACGACGCGAAACTCGAGGGGATCCGCGGCTACGTCGACGACACCGGCGAGGGGCGCTGGACCGTCCAGGCCGCACTCGACGAGAACGTGCCGGCACCCGTCATCACCCTATCGTTGCTCGCGCGCTTCGCTTCGCGTCAGGACGAATCGTTCAGCGCGAAGGTGATCGCCGCACTACGCAACCAATTCGGCGGGCACGCCGTGCAACATGAAGGAAAGAATGCCTGAAGCCGTCGTAACCGCCGAGCCCTCGCCCGGGCTCGAGAATCCATTGCGCGCGCTGCTCGAGAGCGATCGTATCGAAGATCCTTGCAGCATCGTTTTTTTCGGAGCGAGCGGAGATCTCTTCAAGCGGATGCTGCTTCCGGCCGTCTACAACCTACGCCTCGAAGGGCTCCTCCCGGCGAATTTCTCCGTCGTCGGATTCTCCCGCTCGCCGTACACCGACGAGAGCTTCCGTGCGTACTGCAAAGAAAACGTCGACGCATTCTCGCGGTCGGGGCCGGTCAAGGAATCGATGTGGAGCGAATTCGCGCGCCGGATCTCGTACGTGACCGCCGATTTCGACGACAACGCGCACTTCCACGATCTCCGCGAGATCCTCGAACGAAACGACAAGCAACTCGGCACCGCGGGAAACCGCCTCTTCTATCTCTCCACGCCGCCATCCGTATTTCCCACCATCGTCGAGCGCCTCGCTGCGGCGAAGCTCGACCCAAAATCCAACCACAAAGGATGGACGCGGATCATCGTCGAGAAGCCGTTCGGAACGGATCTCGCGACCGCGCGCGCCCTGCAACGCGAAATCAATGGCGTGTTCGAAGAGAGCCACATCTACCGTATCGACCACTATCTTGGCAAAGAAACGGTGCAGGATATTATGGCGCTCCGTTTCGCCAACACGATTTTCGAACCGATTTGGAACCGCCAATACATCCGCTCCGTACAGATCACCGCTTCGGAGACGCTCGGCGTCGAACAGCGCGGCGGCTACTACGAAAGCTCCGGAGCGTTGCGGGATATGCTTCAAAACCACGTCATGAATCTTCTCGCGCTGGTCGCGATGGAGCCCCCGGCGACCGCGAGCGCCGACGCGATTCGCAATGAGAAATTCAAAGTGCTTTCGGCGATGCGCCCGCTCGACGCCGAACATCTCGACCGCTTCGCCGCGCGCGGCCAATACGGTCCCGGCACGATCGAGGGAGAGATCGTTCCCGGCTATCGCGAAGAGCCCGACGTCAATCCACGTTCGAATACCGAAACCTTCGCCGCGTTGAAACTTCACATCGACAACTGGCGCTGGTCCGGCGTACCCTTCTATCTCCGAAGCGGTAAACGGCTCGCGCGCAAATCGACGGAGATCGCCGTCACCTTCGCGCCAATCCCCCATCGGCTTTTCGGCGAGGCGAGCGATGCGATCGAACCCAACGTCCTCGTTATGAAGATTCAGCCCGAAGAAGGGCTCTCGCTGCGCTTTAATGCGAAGGTCCCGGGGCCGAAAAACCATATTCGAGCGGTGACGATGGACTTCAACTACGGTACGGGGTTCGGCGTCGCCTCGGCGCCGGCGTACGAACGGTTGATCGCCGATGCGATTCGCGGAGATCAGACGCTCTTCACGCGGTGGGACGCCGTCGAACTCGCGTGGGAGATCGTCACGCCGGTGCTCGAACGATGGAGCGCCACCCAAGACACGAGCTTCCCGAATTATCCTGCGGGCTCCGAAGGGCCACAACAGGCCGACGTTCTCACCGCAGATGACGGGAACCATTGGCGACGGATTTAAGCATGGATGGCGGCGGCGCGATCGTCAACGTAGCCGAGATCAAGCGATCGCTCGACCAGACGCGATGCGGCAACGGTGTCGCGCGCACGACGATGATGAATCTCATCGTTTATATCAACGAACCCGAGCGCGAAGAGTGGGTCGCGCAGCGCGTCGAGGGGGTGGCGAGCAAATACCCGACGCGTATCATTTTGCTCGACGGAACGACGCTCGGCGATGCGATGACCGCTTCGGTGCAACCGCAGGTCGGCGGGGGAGCGCAATCGGAGATCGTTCGCTTCGGCATCGTGGATTGCGCGCCGCAGACCGTTCGCTCGCTCCTCGACGCGTTGACGATCCCCGACGTTCCCGAGGTGCTCTGGTGGAACGGATCGACCATCGGCGTCGAGCAACTCTTCGAGGAACTCGCTCGGTACGCGCTTCCCGCGATCGTCGACTCATCGGGCAGTTCGAGCGACCTCGAGAATCTGCGCGAGGTCATCGATCTCGCCGACGCTCTCGGTTCGCGCCCGCCGATCGACCTCGCCTATCTCCGGATTCGGCCGGTTCAAGAAGTCCTCGCCGGATTTTTCGACGATTCGACACATCGCAAAAGCCTCGCGGAGATCGACGCGCTCGAAATCGATGCCGGCTCGTTCGCCGAGGCGATCTACCTACGCGCGTGGCTCGGACGCGTGCTCCATCGCAACTTCGATGGGCCTGCGTTTCGTTTTACCCGCAGGGGGCAGGTGCGTCGCGTCGCGCGCTGCCGCTTCGCGGGCGGCGACTGCTCGTACGAGTTCCTTTTCGACGAACCCACCCATTGCGCGCACGTCACGGCGGGGATCGCCGGGAAAACGCACGCATCGTCGCTCCCCTTCGTTCCGCTCGACACGATGTCGCTCGTTGAAAAGGCCTTACTCTCGGGGCGCATCGACCCGCATTATCGCGAAATTCTCGCCATCGTCGCCGCGCGGTTCGGCGCGGGTGCGGCCACGTGACGGGAAGGCGCGAGATTCTACCCGACCCCGAAGCGCTCGCCGAGCGACTCGCCGATTTTGTGGTCGAGAGCGTCGGCGAATCGCAGCGTCTTCGCGGAACGGCATCCTTGGTGCTCGCCGGGGGCGGCACTCCTCGCGTCGCCTACGAACTCCTCGCCCGCGCGCCCCGCCGCAACGCGATCGATTGGACCCGCGTTACCATTCTTTTCGGAGACGAACGCTGCGTCGCTCCCACCGATGCCGACTCGAACTATCGTATGGCGCGAGAGGCGCTGCTCGCACACGTGCCGCTGCGCGCTTCGTCAATTCTGCGCATGCGCGGGGAAGCCGATCCGGCAATTGCGGCCGCCGAGTATGCGGCCATGATTCGCGAGCGCTTCGGCGCCTCGCCGCGCTTCGATCTCGTTCTCCTCGGCATGGGTCCCGACGGGCATACCGCATCGCTCTTTCCGGGCAGCGATCCCTTTGCCGACGACGAAGCCCTCGTTCGCTCCGTCTACTCCGAGAGCAAACGACAATGGCGCCTGACGTTAACGCCGTCGGCGATCAATGGAGCGTATGCGGTCGCGGTCGCCCTCGCCGGCAGCGAGAAGGCGCCGACCTACGCCGCGATCGCGAGGGGCGACGGCGACCCGGTTCGCTACCCGATCGAAGCGATCGCCCCACGCGACGGTCAGTTGATCTGGTTCGTGGAGCGCAGCGTTCTCGGTTGAACCACCTCGACGGGTCGCCGCCGATTCCATTGCTCCAGCTCGCGCCCGTAGAGGACGGCGACCCGTTCGGAGATGCTGCGTTGCATCGCCGTACTCATGCGTCGGCGAGCGCTCCCGGCTTCGATCATGGCGCGACTCCCGCGCCGATCTCATCGAGTCGCACGTGATTTTTTGCCAGAATCGTGCCGCTCGCTTGTTCGATCTGGACCACGGCGATATTGAGATCGGTCTGCGCTTGCAACTCGGCACCGCGCGCCCGCTCGAGCTGCACCTGTCGCTGCAACACCAGAAAGGTCGTCGAGGCGCCGTTTGTATATTTGCGTACCTCGGAGTGATAGACCGCCTGCGCGGCGATCCGCGCCGCGCGCGTCGCCGCCAGTCGAGCGAGCGCCGAACGATAGGCCTGCAGCGCGTTCCGATTCTCGATAACGATCTCGTTGACGACGCCCTTCGATTGCAGGGCGGCGATGCGCGCCTTCGCTCGCGCCGTTTCGAGAGCGGCGTGAGAGCGCCGATGGCCGAAGGTCGTCGAGTACGTAATTTGCGCGTTGTAGACCGGGAAGCGTCCGCCCCATAGATTGTGGTACGACTGCGCCATCGAACCCGCCAAATATCCCGGCACCGGGGTTACCGGCCCCGATCCCAGCGGATTCACGTTGGTAGGGATCCCGGCAAATCCATTACTCTGGTATCCCAACGTGAGATCGATCTTCGGAAGGACGCCGTTCTTGGCGGTCGCTAAGGCGATGGCGGCCTCTTCTCGCGCCGCCGCGCTCTGCGCGATCTCCGGGCGATCGTGCAGGGCGCGCGCGACGAGAGCGTCGAGCGTCGCAACCTTCGGCAAGGCGCGCGCCGGGGAGGTCGGAACGAGGTTCGCGAGCCAAATGGGATCGCTACTCTCGCTGAGAATCTGCGATTTCAACGTATTCTGTAACGCCGCGACCTGCTGGAGCGCGCCGTCGCGCGTCGCGCGAAAACTCTCGACCTGCGATTGCGCCTCGGTTCGTTCGATCGGCGCCGCTGCGCCGCGCGCCACGAGCCGATCGACGCTGCCCTCCTGGAGTTTGGCCTCGCGTAAGGCGCTCTGCGCGATCGCGACGCCTCTCCATGCGGCGACGAGCTGCCAATAGGTCGATTCGACCGCCGCGATGGTGGCGGCGGCTTGCGCGCGCGCCTGGGCGCGCGCCGCGCGCGAGCCGACGACGGCGAGTTGCAACTGCTCTTTTGCCGGGTTCATTCCCAATCCGCGCAATAACGGTTGGTTGAGAGCGACGTTCAACGAGGTCGCGTAACTGGGATCGAAAGCGTTGATGAAGGTATTGTCGATCGTTTTGTTTTGCGAGAGCCCGACGCTCACGCTCTGCCCTCCCGGCAACAGCGCGCTCACCGCCCCTCCGAGCTTCTGCTGGTTCTGGACGATCGGGCTAAAATTCGGCCCGGCGAAAAACGCATTCGTCGGCGCTTCGGTGAGGTGCGTGACCGAGGGTGCCACCTGGAATCGCAGGTCGAAGTTTCCTTTCGCCGCGACCACCGCGTAGCGCGCGATCTTTACGTTTTCGCCCGCAATGGCGAGATCGGTGTTCTTCCGTAACGCCATCGCGATCGCATCGTGCAGGCGAATGCCCACGAAGGGTTGCCCGGTAATTCCGACGATCTCCGACGAAACGTTGGGGAGCGCCGGAGCGCGATAGCCGCGCGCGACGACCGGGATCGCCGGCGCGCCCGTCGGGGCCGCCGCCGCCAAAAGCGGATTCGCCGAGATCCCGGCGACGATGCCGAGGATTGCCGTACGACGCAACAACTGGTACATCATCAAAACTCCTATTCCACTGCGACCGCGGCGACCCGCGGCTTTCTAAGTAAAAGGACGAGCGGAGCGAGCCCGATCGTCATGATCGCGACCCAGCGCGAGGTATCGGCATACGAAAGCACCTGCGCCTGCGCGCCGACCATGCTTTCGAGACGTATCAAGGCCTTCGCGGAGCGTTCGCCACCCTCGCGCTGGAGGTAGAGCGCGGTCGCCGGGCGTCCGAGCGTCTCGACGCCGGCGATCTGCGCCTGATGGTACGTCACGCCGCGAACGAGAATCGTTACCAAAATCGCCGTCGCGACGCTCCCGCCGACCTGACGCGAAAGATTGAAAAATGCGGAGGTCGAGGCGACGTCCTTATCGGCGACGCCACCGATCACGGCGATCGAGAGCGGCACGAAGATCTGCGAGAGACCGATTCCGCTGATGATCAGCGAAAGGGCGAGCGTTCCAAATTGCGATTCCGGCGTCGTCACCCCCGCGAGCAACCAATTCGAGATACCGAGCAGTACGAACCCAATCCCCGTCGATATGCGGACGTCGACGATGCCGCGCCCGGCGAGGGCGGCGGTTAGCGGTGTGAAAAACATTACCGCGAGCGCGCGAACGAGAATCGTGAGCCCCGAGAGCGTCGCCGTAAAACCCAGCGAGTTCTGAAGGTACTGCGGTAACACGAGGATGGAGCCGTAGAGGCTTATGCCGAGCACCGCCCCGAGCACGCTGCCCACGGCGACCTGACGAATTTTCAAGACGTGAAGATCGACCACCGGAGTGCGCGAGCGTAACGTCCAGAGGACGAAGGCGACGATGCCCGCGATCGCGAGCACCGAAAAGGTACGGATCGCCGCGTTGCTGAGCCAATCGTATTGCTGCCCTTGGTCGAGAACGTATTGCATCGAGCCCAACCCCAACGCCAGCAACGCCAACCCGAACCAGTCGAGCGCCATCGCGCGCGGTTTTGCGGGATTGCGCATGTAGAGCAGCGTCAGCGTCGCGGCGACGATTCCCACCGGAAGGTTGATA
This sequence comes from bacterium, assembly GCA_021845615.1. Classification (GTDB taxonomy): domain Bacteria; phylum Vulcanimicrobiota; class Vulcanimicrobiia; order Vulcanimicrobiales; family Vulcanimicrobiaceae; genus JABEUX01. The sequence continues at coordinate 11,980 of JAJZVP010000011.1, forward strand.
AAGAACGCCCATCGCCAGGTGAAGTTATCGGTGATGAAGCCGCCGAGGACCGGGCCGAGCGCGGGCCCGACGATCACGCCCATGGCGAAGATTCCTTGCGCGCGGCCCTGCTGGCGCACGCCGAAAATATCGCGAAGGATCGCTTGCGAGGTCGAGATCAATCCACCGCCGCCGAGCCCTTGGACGATCCGCCAAAAGACCAACGAACTAAAAGAGGGGGCGAGCCCGCACATGAGCGAGGCCAGCGTGAAGATGACGATCGAAGCCGTAAAGTATTGGCGGCGACCGAACCGGCCCTGCAGCCACGGCGTGATCGGAATGACGATGACGTTGGCGATGATGTAGCCCGTAACGATCCAAGCGCCTTGGTCGACCGCGACTCCGAAGTTGCCCTGAATGTTGGGCAGAGCCACGTTCACGATGGTCGTATCGACGATCTCCAAGAGCGTCGCGGTAATCACCGCCACGGTAATCACCGCGAGCCGCCAGCCGTGTTCGACGAGCGGCGACTCGTTCGTCTGCCGCAAATCCGCCATTAGCGAACCTTTACGTCCGCTTCGACGCTCATGCCCGGGCGCAACGGCATCTTCGGATTCATATCGTCGATGGAGATGCGCACCGGAATGCGTTGCGTTACTTTTACGAAGTTCCCAGTCGCATTCTGAGAGGGAATCAATGCGTAGGTATTCTGCGATGCCGGGTTGATCGAAATGACGTGTCCGTGAAAGGTGTGCCCCGGATAGGCATCGACGAAGATATCGGCTTCCTGCCCGACGTGAATCGCACCGACCGCCGTCTCCTTGTAGTTCGCCGTAACGAAGATGTCTTTCGAGGGAATCACGGTCATCAGGTTCATGCCGGCGCTAACGGTCTGGCCGATTTGGGCGCTCTTCTCGCCTACGTATCCATCGATCGGAGAATAGATGCGCGTGTATTGAAGGTTGAGTTTCGCGAGATCGAGCGCCGCGCGCGCGGAGACCACCTGGCTCGAATCGCTCGACTGGGCGAGTTTTCCCTGCGCGGTCGTGACGCCGCCCTGGGCGCCGGCGATCCCGGCCTGCGCGGCGATAACGCGGTCGCGCGCCGCGCGAACGCCGTCGCGCGCCGCTCCGACGTTCGCCTTCGCCGATGCGAGCTGCGCCGCCGCGGCGCTCTCTTCGGCGAGCGCCGAATCGAGCTCTTCGCGCGCGACGTCTCCGGTGCGCACCAACGAACGAGCGCGCGCGAGATCCGCCGCGGCCTTCGAGTAATTCGCTTCCGCCGCGGGAACCTCGGCGAGCGCGGCCGAAAGCTGCGCCCGCGCTTGTGCGAGTGCGGCATCCGCTTGCGGTACCGATGCGACCGCACTGGCAACGCCGGCTCGCGCCTGGGCCACGCCGCCCCGGCTCTGTTCCACTAAAGTCGTCTGCGTCGAGAGCGCTTGTTCGTATTGCGCTTGGGCCTGGGCGAGGCGGTGCCGCTCGTCGCGATTGTCGAGAACGACGAGGAGTTGCCCCTTACGAACGTATTGGTTGGTTTGAACGGGGATCGCGTCGATCTTCTCGCCGATCTTACTCGTGATGGCGACCACGTCGGAATCGATCATCGCATCCTCGGTGCCCGCGTGCACGCGCGCGTACGCGTACCACTTCCCGCCGATGACCAACAGGACGATGGCGAGGATCGCACCGAGTATGCCGAAGATCACGCGCTTGCGCGGCTGATTCGAGGCCGCATCCTCCTCGGCCTCGAGGGCCTCGACCTTCGCGTTATCGGAACTCTCTTGCAGGTTCGTTGCCATTACTTGCTCCTCGATCCATTGAGAAAAATTTGAATGTACGTTCGTAGCGCGTACTCTTGATCTGCATAAAATCGAACGCCGGGATACTTCTGGCGTCCCATCACGTGGGCGAAGATCATCGACCCGAAAACAGCGGCGAGGTCCTCGGGGTTGCCGACGAGTTCGCCGCGCTCGACGCGGGAGGCCATAAATGCGACGAGGGCCTCGCGGACCGCGTTCTGGGGGCGCCAGGTCGCAGAGCCGTAGACGTTCGCCTCGTAATCGTCCTCGACCATCGACCAACGGACCATGTCGCGCATATTCCACAGGCGTTCCATCAGGAAGTTGCCGATCGTCATAAGATCGCTCTCGACCGATCCGCGTAGCGTGACGGTGTATTCGTCGATCGAGGTACTGGGGCAGCAATACTCGACGAGTTCGAAGAGCAGCTTTTCCTTCGTGCCGAAGTGCCGAAAGAGCGTCGTTTCGTTAACGCCCGCGACCTCGGCGATCTCGCGGGTCGTTGCGGCGCGCTTCCCTTTCCGGGCGACGACCTCTCGCGCGGCGTGAAGGATGCGCTCGCGCGTCGCATCGGCCCCGGCGGCGCGGCGCTCGTCGGTGCGACCGGTGGCGATATGCGCGCTCACGATCCCCCCGTAAAGACCGAATTGGAGATCGGTACGTTCATCTGATAGGTGCCGTAGGTTGCATGCGACGTCGCGCGTACGCGAAAGTTAATTTCGGCGCTCTGTTCGGCGAGGACGTCGTATCCGTGCTCGCGGCGGTACCACTGACGCATCGATATCGTGCCGCCGTTACGATAATGCCACGTCATTTCGACCAGCTCCCACGTCTCGGGATCGACGATCGCGTGTGCGTACGCGAGAATGTCGCTGTACTGCCGCGGCGCGACTTCGAGCACGTAGACGGGACGACCGCTCCATTCGCGCGTACCGACGTACGAAACGACGTTATCCTTCGACCACGCACCCGGGTCGCCGACGTTATTGAATATTTTCGAGAAGCCCGCCGCGTAGGCCGGAACGCTGTCGAAGACGACGACGAACTTGCTCGGACGTTTGTAATACGACGTGCCGTCGAGCGTCGGCGACAGAAAGGGAAACGAATACATCCGCGTCGTCACGTGGACGCGCACGCGATAACTCCGCAATCCGGGATTTCTGTCGAGCATCCTATCGACGATCGCCGCCGCGCTCATCGGGCGCAGCGAGGGTTTCGGCGCGGGCGCGGAGAGCGCGAGCAGCCCCGGAAGGAGGGCGAGGACGAGAGCAAGCCGCGCGATCATGCCGCGGTATCTCCATCGACCTCGACGATACGGTCGAGCCCCGTCAGGGCGAGTTGCCGCCGTACGTCTTCTTGCGCGGTGCGAACCGAAAACTCGACGCCGTGCGCGCGGCTCCGGCGCAGAAGCGCGACCAAGCTCCGCATCCGGCCGACGTCGAGACTGCGGAGGTCGGCGAGATCGACGACGATCCGCTCGGTGTGACGGTCGACGACCGCATCGATGTGCGCCTCATCGCGGGCGATATCGAGAAGGTCGCTGGCAAAAATTTGAACTTTGGTGATTTTTGTTTTCATGATTTCAACGCAAGCATGTACTTGCATGAGGAGAATAGCCTATCCCGGACCTGCGTGCAAGTGCTTACACGCACTTTTAACCCATCCCGCGAGCGAGGGTTGCAGGGCCCGGCCTGGAAGCGCCCGGCAGCATGGAGAGCTCGCAGCTTCAGGAGTACGCAGGGCGCGCCGGGCTCGTTCGGCCCTCGATTCTCTGGGATCCCCTGAGCCCCGGCGGCCGGGCGGCCGCGCTCGATGCGGAGCGCTGGATCTACCCCGCGAGCACCATCAAAACGCCGCTCGCCGCCGCCGCCCTCCTTCTGGTTGCGCGGGGCGAGCGAGCTCTGGAGGAGCGCCGCCCCGTCAGCCCCGCAAACTTCACGCTCAACGACGCTCCCTCGCCGATCGAGCCCGGATATATGGCGAGCCTCGACGAGCTCTGCCGATACGCCGTCGACCGCTCCGACAACGTCGCGACGAACGAGCTCTTCGACCGGCTCGGCCGCGAGCGAGCGACCTCGATCGTCCGCGAGGAGCTCGGACTCGAGGCGACGGGCTTCTATCGCAAGCTCTCCGGAAGCGATCCGCTCATCACCGACCCGGAGTGGGACGGCGAGCATCGGAACGCACATCCAGTGCGCGACGCCGCCCGGCTCTTCCGGGCGATCGCCGAACGGCGCTTCCCGGGCGCTGCGTTGCTCGAGGGGTGGCTTGCAGCGCAACGTTGGAACGACAAGCTCAGCCTCGGTCTCGCGCCCGGAGACCGATTCGCGCATAAGACCGGCGATACGAGCGAGGTGACCCATGACGGGGGAATCCTCACCACCGGCGACGGGCGGCGGGCCGCGCTCGTCGTCTATACCGAGATGCCTTCGACGCCCGAGAATAACGCGCGCTTCGGCACGTTCATGCGCCTGTTACGGGACGAGGCGTTCCGCGATGCTCCGTAAACGCTCCCGCGCGGCGCTCGCCGCCGCACTCGGCTCGCGGCCGGCGACGCGCCGCCCGCCCACGAACGTGCCCTGCACCCAGGCATCTTCACCGCGATAGACCAGCGCGTTCACCGCCGGGGCCCACGGGTCGATCGAACGGGCGTCGAGGACGACGAAATCGGCGAGGGCGCCCTCTTCCAAACGACCGGCGTCGACGCGCAGCGCGCGCGCGCCGCTCGCCGTCGCCAGATCGAATGCCGCGCCGGCGCCGAACGCCGCACCGTCGGTGCGCGCGATCTTCTGCAACAGCGATGCGGCGCGCATCTCGTCGATCGCCGACGGTTTGACGTCGGCATCGGTGCCGAGCCCGAGCGGCACGCCGAGCGCGTGCAGGCTCGAAATATCGCAGATGCCGTCGCCGAGATACTGGTTCGTCATCGGATTGTGAATGACGCGCGCGCCGCGCGCCGCGAGCAATCGCTTCTCTTCGTCGTCGATATAGATCGCGTGCACTGCAACGCAGCGTTCGTTGAGCGCGCCGAGCCGATCGAGAAAGCGAATCGGGGTGACGCCGTGCTCCCGCAGCGTCGCCTCGCCTTCGTATGCGGCCTCCGCAACGTGGACGTGCAACATACAATCGTATTCGGCGGCAAACGCCGCCGCGGCTTCGATCATCGCCGGCGAGGCGGCGTGCAGCGAATGCGGCGCCACGCAAAAATGAATGTCGGGATGCCGGGATAGCAACGCCTCGCTGCGCGAACGCGCCTCGGCGATCGTTTCGCGATAGGCGTCGGGGGCGTACGCCGCGTCCATCCACGTTCGAGCGAAGACCAGTCGTATTCCGGTCTCGCGAGCGGCGCGGATCGCCGCTTCGGCGCGCGCGTTTCCTTCGCCGTTCAGATAGAAAAACTCCGCGACCGTCGTAATTCCCGCGGCGAGCATCTCGCTAAAAGCGAAAAGAAAGACCCAGTAGATATCGTCGGGGGTCAATTGCGGTACCACGCGATAGAGCGCATCGTTGCGCCAGCGATCGAAGCCCCAATCGTCGGCCCATCCGCGTAGGAGCACCTGATAGGCGTGGCTATGCCCGTTGATAAAGCCCGGTATCAGCAAGCGGTCTTCGGGAAAACGTCGCGTCGGCGTTCCGCGATGCGCCGCGTCCAACGCGAGGGCCTTCGCATCGCCGACCTTCGCGAATCGCCCGTTCTCCACGAGAAAACCGATCTCGCGCCGTTCCTCACCACCGACGATCGCGCGGGCGGCGATAAAGAGCTCGCTCATCGAACGATGCGCCCGGAGCGAACGACCGCGCGCGCGAGATTTCCGCCGTGCAACCACCCAAATTCATCGGGCTCCGCGATCCCCAAAGCAACGATATCGGCGTGCCCACCGACGCGCAGCACGCCACGATCGACGCGAAGGCTCCGCGCCGCCTGCCGCGTGACCGCGTCGAGCGCCTCGGCGGCGCTCAGAGCGAAGATCTTTCGTCCGAGATAGGCGACGTGTTGCAGGTTGAGGCACGGAGATGTTCCAGGATTGTAGTCGCTCGCAAACGCAACGCGCCCGCCGCGTTCGAGGATGGCGCGCACGGGAGCGTGCCGTTCTAAGCCGAGGTAATCGATCGTCGCCGGGCAAGCGACCAGCACGCTCTCCCCGCCGGCCAAACGTTCGACGTCGCCGTCGGTAATGTAATTGCCGTGGTCGATCGCGTCGACGCCGAGGGCGAGCGCCATCGTCGCCGCCCCGCCGTGCTGCATTTCGTCGCAATGGACGCGCAACCGCAGCCCCTCTCGACGCGCGGCTTCGAGATAACGCTCGGTTTGCGATGCCGAGAAAAAGCCCGGCTCGCAAAACGCGTCGGCCGAGCGAGCGCCGTGAACGCGCGCGAACGGCAAGCATTGGTCGATGAGGTAGTCGACGTATCCATCGGCATCGGGAAACTCCGGCGGTACCGCATGCGCGCCGAGAAAGGTCGGCAGAATCCAAGGAAGCCGATCGTCGGAATCCGCTCGCGCGAGCAGATCGAGTAATTCCAACTCGCCCGGGCGATGGAGCGCGTAGCCCGTCTTCACCTCGGCGGTCGTCGTACCGTGCGCGAGCATCGCGCGCAAACGCGGCTCGACGTCGTCGAACCAAAAACGCTCGGGCGAGAGCAACGCTTCGCGCGTGCGCGTAACGGTGTAGAGCATGCCGAGCGGCGAAGGCTCGTGCCGAAGACGCGCTTGAAAATCCGCCTCGCGATTTCCGGAGAAGAGCGGATGGGTGTGCGCGTCGACGAACCCGGGAGCGAGAACGGCGTCGGGGAGATCGAGGAGCTCGCAATCGAAGCCGCTCGCCGCGCGCTCCACATCGGCACGCTCGCCGATTGCCGCGATACGCCCGTCGCGCACCAGGATCGCGCCGCGTTCGACGAACCCGAGATCCTCGAAGGTGATCCCACGTTGCGGAGCTTCGGTGTCGCAGGTCAGAAGCGCGGAGCCGCGTAGCAGCAGCGGCGGCGCGCCCGTTAGAGCCGCCAATCGATGCCCTTCTCATCGGCGGTCTCGATCGCCGTTTCGTACCCGGCATCGGCGTGACGCACGACGCCCATACCGCAGTCGGTCGTGAGGACCGCGCCCAAGCGCTCTTCCGCATCGCGCGAACCATCGGCGACGACGACCATACCCGCGTGCAAGCTATACCCGATGCCGACGCCACCGCCGTGATGGAAGCTGACCCAATGCGCGCCGGCGGCGGTATTGAGCATCGCGTTGAGAATCGGCCAATCCGCGATAGCATCGCTTCCGTCGCGCATGCCCTCGGTCTCTCGGTACGGCGATGCGACGCTCCCCGTATCGAGATGGTCGCGCCCGATCACGATCGGCGCCGAAAGTTCTCCACGACGCACGAGATCGTTGAACGCGAGTCCCGCCTTCGCTCGATCTCCGTAGCCCAACCAGCAGATGCGCGCGGGCAAACCTTGGAAGGCGATCCGTTCTCGCGCCATCGTGAGCCACCGATGGAGATGCGCGTCGTCGGGGAAGAGCGCCAGCAGTTCGCGATCGCAGCGAGCGATATCGGCCGGATCTCCGGAGAGCGCGGCGAAACGGAACGGCCCGCTCCCACGGCAGAAAAGTGGCCGGATGAATGCCGGAACGAAGCCCGGAAAATCGAAGGCGCGCTTGACGCCGGCCTTCTTCGCCGCTTCGCGCAGGTTATTTCCGTAATCGAAGACCACCGCACCGGCGTCGAGAAATTGCAACATCGCTTCGACGTGTCGACCGGCAGTTTCGTAGCCGCGCCGTTCGTACTCCGCCGGATCGCTCGCGCGCAGCGCGTCGGCCTCGGCGAGCGTGAGCCCCGATGGAACGTAGCCGTTGAGCATATCGTGCGCGGAGGTCTGGTCGGTGACGGCATCCGGACGCAGCCCCGCTGCAAAGAGCGCGGCGAACTCATCGGCGGCGTTCCCCTGATATCCCACCGAGATCGCCTCTCCGTCGCGCCGGGCGCGTTCGACGCGGGCGAGTGCCTCGTCGCGCGAATCGACGACGAGATCGAGATAGCGCAGATCGCGGCGGCGCTCCAAGCGCGCGCGATCGACGTCGACGACGAGCGCGATGCCCTCGCACATCGTAATCGCGAGCGGCTGCGCGCCACCCATGCCGCCGATACCCGCGGTGAGTGCGACGCGACCGCGTAAAGTGCCGCCGTAATGTTGGCGCGCGAGCTCGGCGAAGGTCTCGTAGGTGCCCTGCACGATGCCCTGGGTGCCGATGTAGATCCACGATCCGGCGGTCATCTGCCCGTACATCGTGAGCCCTTGCGCCTCGAGCGAACGGAAGGTCTCCCAATCGGCCCACTTCGGAACGAGGTTGCTATTGGCGATCAAGACCCGCGGAGCGCGTTCGTGCGTCTTCCAAACGGCGACCGGTTTGCCGCTCTGCACCACCATCGTTTCGTCGCTCTTGAGCCGACGCAACGTGCGCACGAGCGCGTCGAATGCCTCCCAGGAGCGCGCGGCGCGCCCGCTGCCGCCGTAGACGACGAGATCGTCGGGGCGCTCGGCGACCTCGGGATCGAGGTTGTTCATCAACATGCGCAACGCGGCTTCCTGCGGCCACCCCAAACAGGTCAACTCCGAACCGCGCGCGGCCCGTACCGGCCGCGGCCCCGACAACGTCATACTCATGCGCTTCTCCTTTGATTACTCCGATGTTGCTTGAGCGAAAATTTCTGCGATCGCGCCCGAACGCACGAGCTCGCGCGCGGCGAGAATATCGGGCGCCGGCGAGCGGTCGTCGGTGAGCGGTGGGATCGTTCGTCGAGCGAGCGCGTAGAGTTCCTCGGTCGCCCGAGCGCTCCGCAACGGCCGACGGAAATCGGTCGCCGCGAGCGCGCCGAGCAATTCGCAGGCGAGGGAACCTTCGACGTTGTCGAGCACGCGCACGAGGTTGTTCGCCGACGTCATACCCATGCTGACGTGATCTTCCTGACCGGCCGAGGTCGGAATGGAATCGACGCTGCTCGGCCACGCGAGCCCTTTATTATCGTTGACGAGTGCAGCCGAGGCGTACTGCACGATCATCAACCCCGATTGGAGCCCGCTCTTGCGAGCGAGAAAGAGCGGGAGATCGCGGTCGCCGGCGTTCAAGAGCAAATAGAGACGTCGCTCGGAGATCGACGCGATCTCGCAGATCGCCATCTTCAAAAAGTCGATGGCGAGCGCGATCGGTTCGCCGTGAAAATTTCCGCCGCTCAAAAATGCGCGATCTTCGGGAAAGACGAGCGGGTTGTCGGTGACCGAATTCGCCTCGACTTCCGCGACCGAGCGCGCGTGCTCGATCGAATCGCGAACCGCACCGTGTACCACGGGTATGCAGCGGAACGAGTACGGATCCTGTACGCGACCGCAGGCTCGATGCGACTGCATGATCTCGGAGCCTTCGAGGAAACGGCGCAAACGAGCGGCGACGATGCGTTGCCCGCGATGGGGACGCAACGCGTTGATGCGCCGATCGAAGACCGCGTCGGTTCCGAGATAGGCTTCCAGCGACATCGCCGCGATGAGGTCGGCGCTATCGGCGAGCCGTTGCGCGCGCAGTAATGAGAGCGCGGCGATACCGGTCATCACCTGCGTTCCGTTGATGAGCGCGAGCCCTTCTTTCGCACCTAGGACTACCGGCGCCAAGCCCGCTTCGGCGAGCGCTCGCGCCGCCGGCATGCGCTCGCCGCGATAGAGCGCTTCGCCTTCACCGATGAGCAAGAGCGACATGTGCGCGAGCGGCGCGAGATCTCCACTCGCCCCGACGGAGCCCTGCATCGGTACGACCGGCGTGACCCCGCGGTTGAGCGTTTCGACGAGCAACGCGAGCGTCGCCGGTGCGATTCCCGAATGCCCGGCGGCAAGCGAATTCACGCGCAGCACGCCGGCGGCGCGCACGTATCGTTCCTCGAGCGGAGCGCCGGTCCCGGCGGCGTGACTGCGGACGAGATTCAACTGCAGGAGCGCCGCATCGGCGGGATCGATCTGCACGTTTGCCAGCCGACCGAACCCGGTGGTCACGCCGTAGATCGCGTCTCCGTCGGCGAAACGTTCTTCGACGAAGGCGCGCGCGCGCGCGACGCGCGCGTTGGCTTCCTCGGTCACCCGAATCCGCGCGCCGCCTTCGGCGACCGCGGCGATGCTTTCGAGCGAGAGGCGACGCCCGTCGAGTTCGATGGTTGCTGCTGCCGTACTCATCGCCGCGTCCTACATCCGCGACCAATCGAACGGACGCTGCGCCACGAAGGGCGGCCCCACTTCAATGGTGATGTTCTCGTGGTTGCGCAGGAGAATCGAGCGCGGCGAACGCCCGTGCCAGATGCGGCCGTTCACGATGACGCGCAGGCGTTTGCCGCGCGGCGCGCGGAGCGGACCGGCGGCGCTCCAACTGAGGCTCTGCCCCCAGACGTCAAAAAATTCACCGAGCGTGAACGGGCGTTTGCTCGGCGATTCGATATGAATGATCCCGGTCGCGTCGTGCGTGTGGAGCCAGTACAGACAAGGGGGATTCACCGCCGGAATGCCGATGTACGCCGGCACCGTTACGGAGTGCCCGCGGTCGACGAGCTGGAGGTGACTGTGAATGTGTAGCACGACGCCCTCGGTCGCATCGCACCGAATCCCGTCGATCGGCAGGCCGCCGAAGAAACTCATCGCCGGCCTCGGCGCGAGCAGCGAGAGCGCGAGCCCGGTGAGGGCGGCGAACATCGTCAAACGTTTCATCGACGCCTAGCCTTCGGCGCGCCGAATAAATAACCTCATATCGGCTCGCCTTCGTAGTGGCGAGCGACCTCGGCGAGCAAGCGACGCATCGCGAGCAGCGCGCTCGGCGGCCCGAGGAGGCGAGCCTCGCTACCCCAGCCCAAGACCCAGCGTAACAACTCGTCGAGGTCGGCGACGCGCAGCCGCAGGTCCACGGCGCCGTTCTCGCCGTCGAGGACGTCGCGATCGAGTCGCGACGAGGCGGCGACCGCCGCCTTCGCGATCCGCGGGTCGAAGCGGACGACGACTTCGTGCGCCGCATCGCCGGTCATGACGCCGGAGATCGAGCTCGACATCCATTTTTCCATATCGAATTCGGCGGGGCGCTGGTAGGTGCGCGCGGTCAATCGCGCCGATTCGATACCGTCGAGCGCGAAGGTGCGGCGCGCTCGGCGCATGCGGTCGTAACCGACGCAATAATAGCGGCCGCCGCCGACGATCAGCCCGTAGGGCTCGATATCGCGCGTACTTCTCTTGCCGTATCGATCGACGTATTCGATCGTCACGACGCGCCGATCGCGTTCGGCGGCGGCGATCGTTTCACGAACGCCCTCCGTCCGTTCGTCGAGTTGCGCGCGCGGCAACGGCATTCCGATGGAGAGCGAGCTCGGTTCGCTTCCCTGCCCCTCTCCGGAGCCGACGACCCGGCGCGCGAGCGTATCGACCGCTTCGCCGACCGATCCGCCGAGCGATTTCGCTAACGAACGGAGCGCGACGAGCCCGAAGATCTCACCGCGGTCGAGTTTGAGCGCGCGCAGCGAATAGCCGTCGACGAAGCGATAGACGCCGCGCGTGCGATCGTAAAACCAAGGGAAATTCGAGTCCGCGAGCACGGAGAGATAGCGACGCAAGGAGCGAGGGCTCGGCAGCGGGCCGTCCTGCGCGATCCGCTCGCGCAGCCCCTCGAACGAGTGGCGCCCCTCGTCGAGCGCGCCGAGAAGACGCACGAGGAGCACCGACTTCGCATCGACTCGAGCCACCCTTGGTTGGGAAGCCGGCTATGCGTGCGCGGCTTCGGCCGGCGGTGCCGTCGGCGGTTCGACCGACGGAATCTTGCTGAAGCGCAATTTCTCCGCGCTCTCGGGATCGACGTCGGCGAGAATCGTATCGCCGGCACCGAAATTCCCGCGAATCATCTCCTCGGCGAGTTCGTCCTCGACGAGTCGCTGAATCGCGCGGCGGAGCGGCCGCGCTCCGAACTGCGGATCCCAGCCCTTCTTCGCAAGCACCGCCTTCGCGGCTTCGGTAACGCGCAGATGCATATCTTGCGCTTTCACCTCGCGCATGACTTTCTCGAGCTCGAGCCCGACGATCTCTTCGATCTGCTCGCGCGTGAGTTGGTGGAAAACGACGAGTTCGTCGATGCGATTGAGGAACTCGGGGCGGAACGATTGCTTGACTTCTTCAAGCACCTTGGCCTTCATGCGCTCGTATGCCTTGGTGCCTTCGTCGGCATCGAGCTTCTGCGGACGGAAACCGATATCGGTGGTGGTTTGCATCCCCGTCGCACCGATGTTGCTGGTCATAATGACGACGGCATTTTTGAAATCAACCTGTCGCCCCTGGCTGTCGGTGAGCCGTCCGTCGTCGAGCATCTGCAACAAGAGGTTGAAGACGTCGGGGTGCGCCTTCTCGATTTCGTCGAGCAACACGACGGCGTAGGGCCGCCGACGCACCGCTTCGGTGAGTTGGCCGCCCTCTTCGTATCCGACGTATCCCGGAGGCGCTCCGACCAGCCGCGAGACCGAATATTTCTCCATGTACTCCGACATATCGATGCGAATCATCGATTCCTCGTCGTCGAAGAGAAACTCCGCGAGGCTGCGCGCGACCTCGGTCTTACCGACGCCGGTGGGACCGAGGAAGATGAACGAACCGATCGGCCGATTGGGATTTTTCAATCCGGCGCGCGAACGACGGATCGCGCGCGTGATCACCTCGATCGCTTCATCCTGGCCGACGATGCGCTTGTGCAGCGATTCCTTCATCTCCAGGAGTTTTTGCGTCTCGGCCTGCGCGAGGCGACTCACCGGAATCTTCGTCCACGACGAAACGATGTGCGCGATATCGGCCTCGGTTACTTCGAGCTTGCCTTCGCTCGCGGCGCGCGCCTCTTTCCAATCGTGTTCGAGTTTTCCGCGTTCGAGCCGCATGCGCTCCTCTTGTTCGCGCAGCGCGGTCGCGCGATCGAACTCGTGCGCCTTCACCGCGCTCTCGCGCTCGGCAACGACGTTGCGGATCTGGGTATCGAGTTCGCGCAATTCGCGGGGCGGCAAGGTCGCCTGCAAGCGCACGCGCGAGCCGGCTTCGTCGATGAGGTCGACCGCCTTATCGGGCAGGAAACGATCCGTGACGTAGCGATCCGAGAGCTTCGCCGCCGCGACGAGCGCCTCGTCGGTGATCCGCACTTTATGGTGCTGCTCGTAGCGTTCGCGAAGCCCCTTGAGGATCTCGACGGTTTCGTCGAGACTCGGCTCGCCGACCATCACCGGTTGGAAACGGCGTTCGAGCGCGCTATCCTTTTCGATATATTTGCGGAACTCGTTGAGCGTCGTCGCGCCGATGCATTGCAATTCGCCACGCGCGAGCGCGGGCTTGATGATATTGCTCGCATCGATCGCGCCTTCGGCGGCGCCGGCGCCGACGAGGGTGTGCAGTTCGTCGATGAAGAGAATGATTTCGCCGGCGGCGTTGCGTATTTCGTCCATCACGCGCTTCATGCGTTCTTCGAACTCGCCGCGGTATTTCGTTCCGGCGACGAGCCCCGCCAAATCGAGCGTGATGACGCGCTTGTCGCGGAGCGGCTCGGGAATCTCGCCCGAGATCACGCGCTGCGCCAAACCTTCGGCGATGGCGGTCTTGCCGACGCCGGGTTCGCCGATGAGCGCGGGGTTGTTCTTGGTGCGTCGCGAGAGAATCTGGATGACGCGTTCGATCTCGTTCGCACGCCCGATGACCGGGTCGAGCTTCCGGTCGCGGGCGAGTTGCGTGAGATCGCGCCCGTAGGTATCGAGCGTCGGCGTCTTGCTCTTGCCCTTCGGAACCGGCGTCTGTCCCTCGCTGCCGAGCAACGATGTCGTCTGCACGCGCACCTTTGCCGGATCGACGCCGAGATTGGCGAGAACGCGCGCGGCGACGCCTTCGCCCTCGCGGATGAGGCCGAGCAAGAGGTGTTCGGTACCGATGTAGTTGTGATTGAGCTGGCGCGCTTCTTCGAACGCGAGCTCGATGACGCGCTTCGCGCGCGGCGTGAAGACCATCTCTTGCTGCATCGACTGGCCGCCGCGCCCGACGATCGCTTCGACCTCCTGGCGAACTTTCGCCAAGTTGACGCCGAGCGATTCGAGGACTTTCGCCGCAAGGCTCTCGCCCTCGGAGATGATGCCGAGCAGAATGTGCTCCGTACCGATATAATTATTGCCGAGACGCTGCGCCTCTTCTTGAGCTAAAACGATACTCCGGCGCGCCCGCTCGGTGAACGGTTCCCACATCGACATCTTTACTCGTCTCCTCTTACTCTCTCCAACCGTAGAACGCGAACAAAGGTTCGCCCGTTACAGCCCAAAGCGCAGGCCGACGAACCCGATCGTGCTGCCGCCGTCCCTCGAGGCCTGGTAGAGCCGAATCTCCAGCGAGGTGAACGGCGCGATCGACTTGCCTGCAAAAACGGTGAAGACCGGCCCCATGGTTCGGGTCGTGCCGATCGTTCCGATCCCAACCCCGCCGCCGAAATAGGCCCCGCCAAAGCCCCCACCGGTAAAGCCGCGCATCTCTGCGGTCAGGGCGAAGCCGCCGTTCTTGGTGACCGGCACGGCGAGGCTCGCCTGAAAATCGATCGGCAGCAGTGGAATCGAGGGACCGCTACTCAGGATCGCCATCCCTCCGGTCGAACTCGGTTGGCTCGTCACCGCCACGCCGACCGCGGCGGAGGCACCCGCAAGCGCTACCCCGGGGGCGAGCGCAAGGAGGAAGGTGATGGTTGAGAGCAATCCAGTACGGCGCATCGACACATCGGCACCCTACGGCGCCTGGGTTCCGAAAGCCTATCGATGCGTTTGTAAAGTAGAAAGAGTAGAGCCCTATGCCAACCGTCGACCAAGTTCGCGAAGCACTCGCGGAGGTCAAGGATCCCGAACTCAATCTCGGCATCATCGAATTGGGATTGCTCTACGATATCACCGTGGAAGGCGCGAACGGCGAGCACGTCACCGTGACGATGACGCTCACCTCGCCGATGTGCCCGGTCGGTCCGCTCTTCAAACAGTCGGTCGAAGATCGCGCGAAGGCCGTCGAGGGCGTGGAGAGCGTGAAGGTCGAGATCACGTTCTCACCCCCGTGGGATCCCAAGACGATGGCGAGCGACGATGTGAAGGTCGCCCTTGGCATTTGGTAAGCGCGATGCGATAGCCGAGGCCACGAAGGGGCGCGCCGCGATCGCCGTCGGGGCGGCGCTCCGCTTTCGCATCGCTCGCATCCAGGCGGGTGCAGGCTGGGGAAAGAGCACCGCCGCGCGCTCGGCCTGCAGCGGGCGCCCGGTTCGCTGGATCGAAGTTCGCGACGCCCCCGCCGAAAGCGGGGCGCTCGCTTTTTTGCTCGCCGACGCCTTCTCGCTCTCGCGCGCCGCGCTCGCCAAACCGCTCAAGGAAGCGCGGAGCGATGACGAAGTCCGAGCGCTCGTCGAGTGGTTCTGCGCGCATCGCCTCGACCTGGAGCCGTTGCTGGCGATCGACGATCTGCATATGCTCGTCGACGACCATCTCTCGATGGCGTTGCTCGCGGCACTCATCGAGCGCCTTCACGAAGCGCGCTGGCTGCTGATCTCGCGCCGCGCGCTCCCGCTGCCCTGGGGAGACTGGTTGGCAACCGGCGATGCCTCGTTGGCCGTCGTCGCCGACGACCTCGCGCTCGAGCCCGCGGAGGCGCGCGCCCTTCTCGCACGGCAAGCCCCGCATCTCGATGAGGGCGCGCTACGGGCGGCGCTCTCGCTCGCCGACGGCTGGCCGATCGTGTTGCGCTTCGCGCAACGCGCGGCGGAGCGTGCCGGCGATCTCATCGCATTGCAGGCGATGACGCGCGAGATGGCCTTCTCCTATCTCGCCGAGCAGTTCACCAGCGAGTCGCCACGGGAGCGACGCGAACTCGCGCTAATCGCCGCATTCGCCCGTTGGATCGACGCGGCGCTGCTCGAGCGCTGCGGAATCGAGGACGCGTATGCGGCGATGCGGTGGCTTCGCGAGTCCGCATTTCCGATTCACGACGCGCCGACGCGCATCAGCCTCCACGATCTCGCCACCGAAGCGATCGTGCGCTCGGCGACGCCGCAAGAGCGCTCGGAGATTCTTGCGCGGCTCATCGCCGCGCTCGCGGAGTGCGAGCGCGCCGGCGAAGCACTCGATCTCGCGCGTACCTACGCTCCCGACCGCATCGATGCGCTGCTGGCGAAAGAGGGCTTCGGGCTTCTCGACGCGGGGCGCTGGGAGAGTGTCGAACAGGCGTTACACGCCGTCTCGCTCGATCGGCGGCGCGCCGACCCGATGCTTTTAGGGGTGCGAGCCGCACTGGAGGCCTTTCACGGCAACGCCGACCGCGCTGAGAAGCTCTATCTCGCGGCGATTCGCGCCTGCAGCGACCCCGAGCTCCATTCGACGCTCTCGCGGCGTTTGAGCCTGCTCTACATCAATCTCGCGCGCCCGGAGGCGCTCACGGTGATCTCCCCCGCTGTCGACGAAGGCAGCGCGATGAGCCGCGCCGACGCGCGCAGCATCCACGCGCTCGCGTTGGTCGTCACTGGAAACACGGAGGAAGCGTGGCGTGAGGTACGCACCGCACTCGACGACGTCAGCGTCGAGGGCGAAGAAGCGCTCGTCGCCCGCGTTTCGATGCGCGCGGCCTGGGTGGCGTTTCATTGCGACCTTCCCACCGACGCCGAACGCATCGCGATGCGTGCCCTAGAACTCGCACGCAGGCTCGGCGATGACGCCCTTCAGGCGAGACTCTACAGTGTCTTGTCCTCGCTCTCGGTCACCTTCCACGACGATCTCGATCACGCATACCATTTTGCCCTCGAAATGGAATCGAGCGCCGAAAGGGACGGGAACCGACAAATCGCGGAGCATGCCCGGCGCCTCCGCTTCTCGATTGCGATCGAACGCGGCGACGAGAAAGCCGCGACCGTTCCGCTCGCAATCGGTGCCGGCGGGCAAATCTATCGCAGCGATTTTTTTTACTCGTTCGCAACCGCAACGCGCCTCGGCTGGGACGGCCATTTTTCCGAGGCCGCGCGGCGACTCGCTTCGTGCATCGGCGAGGTCAACAATCGATCGGAGGCGCGCGCGCTCGTCGCCACGACCGCGATGTTTCACGCCTTTGCCGGCGACCGCAGCGCGACGCTCGCCGCAATCGAACGAGCGAAGGGCGCGCCGCTACCGAACAACGCAATCGATCGTAATTTCGATATCGTCGCGCGGACCCACCTCGCTCTCGCCGAGATCTTCGCCGGACGCCCGAGCCTCGCGCTGCGCCAGCTCCCGCAGAAGGTAACGCGCGCCTGGGACCGCGCACTCTGCGACGCGACCCGCGGAATCGCGCTCGCCTCCCCCGCGAACGCCGAGAGCGATCGCCGAGCGGCGCTCGCGATTCTCGAAGGAGCGGGACGGCATGGCTTTTCGCGCTTGCTGCGCGCGGCATTCGCCTCGCTCAAACAGAGAGCGCCGACGGAACCCGGGGGGCGCGCGCTCACCGAGGCCGAGATCGAGATCCTCCATGCGCTCGACCGTGGCTTGGCGCCGAAACGGATCGCCGAGATATCGGGGCGCAGCGTCGCGACGGTCCGCGCCCACCTCCGCTCCATCTTTCGCAAGCTCGATGCCTCTAGCCGCATCGAAGCCCTCGCGAATGCGAAACGACACGGATATCTTTAAAGCTCACTAAACCCGCCATTTTTGCAACGCTCTACTCAATTTAGACTATATACGCGAGCGACGCGCTCCCCTAGCATGAACGAGATCCTTCCTCACCCCATGCTTAAGGAGATTTTCATGACCACGCTCGCCATCATCACCATCATCGTGACCGCGATCTATCCCCCGATCGTCGGCTAATCTAGGCGCACGAACATGCTCGCCCATCGCCCGCCCATCCTCCAGGAACGCCACCCCGACCTCAACGCTGCCTTCCACGAATTAGGGGAGCGCATTAAGGGTGTCGCGCGCGATGGAAACGACGCTCGCATCCTCTCGTGGGTGGCGCGCGAAGCGCACGCCGCCTCGCGCCCGGACATCGCGCACCTGCTCGATGCCGCCATCTCCGATTATCTCCACGGAGTCGCTCCGCACGGACGCTCGCTCGTCAGTCGACGCCTCGATCGGCTGCGTAGCACCGTCGATCAACAGCTCCAGGAGATCGAGGCGCGTCGTCCTTCTCTCGAGAGCACCTACATCGATGGAGTCGTCGCCGCGATTGCGGTGGTGAATCCGGAGCTCTCGGCGCATTTACATTCCGTCGGATCGCTTGCGATGCGCATCGCCCTTGCGATGGGTTGCAACAGCGATCTCGCTCGCGACTGCGCGAACGTCGGTCGCCTACACGATATCGGGAAGCTCCGCTTGCCGAAAGAAATTCTCGACGGTACCGTGCTACCCCCCCAGAAGCACGGTATCGTCGAGAATCACGTCCGCGATAGCCAGGAGATCGTCGCGCGAGATGCTCTCCTGGCGCGGTACGGTTTTGCCGTATACTCGCATCACGAACGCGTCGACGGCTCGGGATATCCCGCCCGCCTCGTCGGAAACGAGATTCCATTTGAGGCCCGCGTCGTCGCGGTCGCCGACGTCTTTCACGCGATGACCTCCGCACGCTCCTACGCACCGACCTATGAAGCTGCGGAAGTTCTCGCCTATCTCGAAGCGCAGCGCGGTAAACTCTTCGATGCCGACGTCGTCGAGGCGCTCCGCATCTCGCTCGGAGCGAGAAAATGCGCGGCGGCATGATGGAGCGATCCGAAAAGGAGGACCTCACCTCCGCGGCTCGTGCGTGCGTCGGTCACCTGCGCCACCTCGTGGCGACGATACCACGGCGATCGCAAGACATTCACGTCGACGATTGCCTGACGCTCGTCAACGATTTCTTTGAAACCTTCGCGCGCCTGCGCGCCGAAGAGGAACGCATTAGCGCCAGCCTTCGCCTCACGCCGATGTGGCGTTCGCATCTTGGAGAGAGCGACGACCTGCATCGGACACTCCTGCGATCGCTCCCCAGCTGGCAGCGCGAGGTGCTCCTCAATCAACCTTTCGCATTCGTCGAATCGTGGCGTCGCGTCACTCCGCAGATTTCAGCTTTCCTCGAGACCTGCGAAGCGCTCTACATTATCGTCGACCGCCTCTTCGCGCATCAACGTTCGCGCGAACCCGCCGGCATCGCCTAGCCCTCCGCTTCGGCCGATCGGCCCTTACAGAGCATCGAGCGGGCGACGTAACGTCACCCGCTCGAGCGTTTCTGCCGTTTCCGCGATGGATCCAGAGTGCGGCGGCCACGTACGTACGCACCCGATACGCGGAGCGGGCAGAAAGTTACTTCGCGCCGCCCTTCCGCAACGTGGCGAGTGCGGCCTTGAATTGGTCGCGGTGCGTCGCTTCATCCTTGCCGACCGCGGTGAAGATCGCGGCGACGCCGACCTCTCCCAAGGCGCGCGCCCGCGCCGCCATCTCGGGATACATCTTCGTCGTTTCGTAATTTTCGCCGTCGATCGCGTTTTGAAGGTTCGCCGCCGCACCCTTCACCAGCCCGTACTGGTGTGCGTGCGTCGCAAAATGCGATTTCAGTTCGACGTTGGCGGTACGCACGAAGAGCGCGGCGATCTCCGGGTGCCCGTGCGCCCGCGCCTCGTCGGCAAAAGCGGTGTATTTTGCGTAGGCGAACGCCTCGCCTTGCATCGCCGTCATCAAATCTTTTTGCGTCGATTGTTGCAGTTGACCGCCGTACGCGACGCCGCCGAGGAAGAGCGCTCCCCCGAGCAGCGTAGTGAGAACGCTGCGCGTGTTGCGAAATTTCATATCGTCCTCCGATGCCTTCGAGCTTCCGCACGAACCGTGCGGCTTCGATGCTACGGTACGCTCCGGAGAAATGCGAGAACGATCGAAGAGGATCCGGAGAATTGTCGGAGAGCCAGGCCTCAGCGCTCGTCGAACGGGGCGGCGACGATCGCAAAGGCCGCGTCCGCGTGGGCGGCGAGGCGACCGCGAGCATCGGTGAGCCGCGCGCGCGCCGTCGCATGGGAGCGCCCGCAATGGAGCACCTCGGCGATCGCCAGCACCTCGCTTCCATCGGCGAAGAGCGGGCGCACGAAATGGCTCGTGAGCGTGGTCGTGGTCGCAATCTTCGTGCGGTCGAGCCGCGCGATCACCGCGAGCGTCATCACCGAATCCAACAAGGTCGCCAACGCGCCTCCGTGGATCACCCCCGCCGGGTTCAACATCCACTCCCGGAGCGGCATCGCGAAGCTCACCCGATCGAGCGTTGCTTCCAGCGGCCGCAGCTCCAACGTCGCGCCGAATGCCGGCGCGGGCAGCCGCCCGTCGATCATCCCCTGCATCCATGCGAGGTGGCTCTCCTCGCGCCCCATCGCCTCGATAAGCTCCGTGGGATCCCCCCACGCATACGTCCGTTGCCGTTCCATTCCCCGCCTATTCGGGCTCGTGCGGAGGGGGCACCCGCCGAACGCGCTAAGCCCACCGTCGATGAAGACGACGCAAGAGAAGTACGCCGAGCTCGCACGCCGACGCGCGCGCTCCCTTCAACCCACCGGCGAAGAGGGGATCGCGCGACAGCACGCGCGCGGGAAACGGAGCGCTCGCGAACGCATCGATGCGCTCGTCGACCCGGGGAGTTTTCACGAACTCGATGCCTTCGTCACCCATCGGACCGCGGCGTTCGGTCTCGACGAACGCGAGTTTCTCGGCGACGGCGTCGTCACCGGGCATGCGAGTATCGCTGGGCGCCCGATCTTTCTCTTCTCGCAGGACTTTAGCGTCCTCGGCGGATCGCTCGGCGAAGCGTTCGCCGAAAAAATTTGTAAGGTGATGGACCTCGCCGTACGCACCGGAGCCCCAATGGTCGGCATCAACGATTCGGGCGGCGCGCGCATTCAGGAAGGCGTCGTTTCCCTCGGCGGCTACGCGGAGATCTTCTGGCGCAACGTCCAAGCGAGCGGGGTTATTCCCCAGCTCAGTCTCATCGCGGGCCCCTGCGCCGGCGGCGCGGTCTATTCCCCAGCGATCACCGATTTCACGATCATGACCGAGAACATCTCGCAGATGTTCATTACCGGTCCCGAGATCATCAAAACGGTCACCGGCGAAGAAGTCACCTTCGAGGAGCTCGGCGGGGCGCGTACGCACGCCCAGAAGAGCGGGGTCGCCCATCTCGTCGCGCACGACGAAGAGGATCTCGTCGCGCAGACGCACGAGCTGCTCTCCTACCTCCCGCAAAACAATCTCGAAGATCCGCCGCGCTTCGAGACCGAGGACGACGCGCGGCGCGAAGCTCCCGAACTCGACGCGCTCATCCCCGATTCACCGAACAAGCCCTACGACATGCACGACGTCCTTCGGGCGGTTCTCGACGACGGGGCGTTCTTCGAGATCCAACCAGAGTACGCGCGTAATATTATCGTCGGCTTCGGGCGGATCGACGGGCGGAGTATCGGCATCGTCGCCAACCAGCCCAGCGTGTTGGCCGGCGTGCTCGATATCAAATCGTCGATCAAAGCGGCGCGCTTCGTCCGCACCTGCGATGCATTCAATATTCCCCTACTGACCTTCGAAGACGTTCCCGGTTTCCTCCCCGGCACCGAACAGGAGTACGGCGGCATCATCCTGCACGGCGCGAAGTTGCTCTACGCGTACGCCGAGGCGACCGTGCCGAAGATTACCGTCATCACGCGCAAGGCCTACGGCGGCGCCTACGACGTTATGGCGAGCAAACATATCCGCGCCGACATCAATCTCGCGTGGCCGAGCGCCGAGATCGCGGTGATGGGTGCGGAGGGTGCGGTGAAAACGATCTTCCGGCGCGAGATCGCCGCCGCGAGCGATCCGGCGGCGAAGATGGCCGAGCTCATCGACGAATATACCGACCGTTTCGCCAACCCGTACATCGCGGCACAACGCGGATATATCGACGACGTGATCGAGGC
>JAJZVP010000112.1 GCA_021845615.1 bacterium
CTCGTTCGAAGGGCGCGGTCTCGTGGGGGAACGCACGCGGTAAGCGCGTACCCTGCCGCCCATGCATCTCACCGCACTCGATTGGTGGATCGTCGTGCTCTCGTTGGGGATCACGTTCGTTCCCGCTATCGTTCTCGCACGGCGCGCCGGCCGTAACACCAGCGAGTTCTTTGCCGCTGGGCGGCAGGCGCCGTGGTGGCTCATCGGCATTTCCCTCGTCGCGACAACCTTTTCTACCGATACGCCCAATTTAGTTACGAATATCGTGCGCGAAGGCGGCGTTGCCGGGAATTGGGTGTGGTGGTCGTTCTTGCTCACCGGCCTCGCGACGGTCTTTTTTTATGCGCGGCTTTGGCGCCGCAGCGGCGTGCTCACCGATCTCGAATTCTACGAAATGCGCTATTCGGGCGCCGGCGCTCGCGCCGTGCGCGGATTTCGAGCGGTCTATCTCGGCTTGCTCTTCAATTGGTTTATTATCGCGACCGTCAATCTCGCGCTTACGAAAATTTGCGGGATTCTTTTCGGATGGACGAACGTCGAGACGCTCGCCATCGCGGTCGTCGTGCCGATCGTGTTTGCGGCGACGGCGGGGCTCTGGGGCGTGATGGTCACCGATACAATTCAGTTTCTCATCACGATGAGTTCGGCGATTGCCGCGGCGTACTTCGCCCTACGCGCGCCGCACGTCGGCGGGCTCGCCGGGCTCTTTTCGCAGATCCGCGCCGTCCATCCGCACTGGCTCTCGTTCTTTCCCAACTTCAACAACTGGCCGACGGCGCTGGCAATCTTCGTCATTCCACTCACCGTGCAATGGTGGTCGGTCTGGTATCCGGGTGCGGAGCCGGGCGGGGGGAGTTACGTCGCGCAGCGCATGCTCGCGGCGCGCAGCGAACGCGATGCGATGGGCGGCACCCTCGCATTTCAAGCGATGCATTACGCGCTGCGGCCGTGGCCCTGGATTATCGTCGCGCTCGCTTCGACGATCGTCTATCCCACCGTTCACGATATCGCGCTGCGTTTTCCGCACGTGCAACCGGCACTGCTGGGGAACGACATCGCGTATCCGGCGATGCTCGTTTTTCTTCCGGCGGGCTTCGCCGGTTTTATGGTCGCCGGCATTTTCGCCGCCTATCGTTCCACCATCGAAACGCATCTCAATTGGGGCACGTCGTATCTCGTGCACGATCTTTATCGACGTTTTATGGCGCCGGGGCGAGAGGAACGGCACTACGTGGTCGCAGGGCGACTCGTCACCATTCTCATCGCGCTCGGCGGCGTCGGGGTGACGTTCTTGCTCGGAACCGCACGGCAGGGCTTCGATCTTCTGCTCTCCATCGGTGCGGGGACCGGGCTGCTCTATCTCCTGCGCTGGTTTTGGTGGCGCATCGATGCGGCGAGTGAGATCGCCGCAATGGCGGTCTCATTTCTCATCGCGATTGCGTTTTTTATCGCCGGTAAATTCGGGCACGCGGTCGATCCGACAACCTCGCTGCTCATCGGCGTCGGCGTCACCACCGTTGCGTGGCTCGGCATCACGCTGCTCTTTCCGCCGAAGGACGAGCGCGTGCTCGTCGAGTTCTACCGGCGCGTTCACCCGCCGGGCCCGGGCTGGAAGTATCTCCGCGAACGCTACGGGCTCCCCAAATCGCAGGATTCGCCTGCCGCCGCGCTCGCGGGTTGGGTGCTCGGGCTCGCCGCAATCTACGGCGTGCTCTTCGCTACCGGTGCGTGGTTGCAGGGCGCTTGGTTGCCGGCCTGGGTGTGGAGCGCGGTAACCCTCGTCGCGACGCTGGGGCTCGTACTCGTCATTCGTCGGCTCTGGGAGGGAGACGAAGGCGCTGCCGAGACCGAACGCCAACCTTCAGCGCGCGAATCCTAAGGCTCGTTCGCTGTTGCGTGATACGAAAGGGGACCCCGTGAAAATTGTTCGTCGCTTGGCTATCGTGGCGGTGCTTGCGCTGGTCGCATGCTCCTCCCATGGCGCTTCGAAATCCGGCGCCGCCTCGGGAGGGAGCGCGACGAGCGCGCCGACCAAGACGATCGGCGTCTCCATTCAGAATCGCGAAGCGCAGTTCTACCAAGAGATGGAAGCCGGCATGCGCGCCGAGGCGAAAAAATACGGCTACGCGCTGAACGTCGTCGACGCCAATCGCGATAACGCGCGGCAGCAGTCGCAGGTAGAAGATTTCATCTCCAAACACGTGAATGCCATCGTTCTGACCCCCTACGATTCCAAGGCGATCGGCAGCGCGATCGTCGAGGCGAATCGCGCGAAGATTCCGGTCTTCACCGCCGATATCGCGAGTACGAGCAAACAGGGCGTCGTCGTCGCGCATATCGCCAGCGATAACGTCGAAGGCGGTATGGAGGCCGGCAAGCTGATCTGCAAGGCGATCGGCGGAACCGGCGAGGTTGCCATAGTCGACGAGCCCGAGGTGACGAGCGTTCAAGATCGCGTTCGCGGCTTCAAGAAATATCTCGCCGCATCGTGTCCGAAGGCGAAAATCGTCGCCGATGTCGATTCCGGCGGGCAGCGCGATAAAGCCGCGAACGACGTCGGAGATATTCTCCAAAGCCACCCGCACCTGCGCGGGATTTTCGGCATCAACGACGATTCGGCACTCGGCGCGCTCACGGCGGTGCGCGCCGCCGGCATGGCCGGCAAGGTAGCTATCGTCGGCTTCGACGCGACGCCCGAGGCGCGTACCGCGATCGCGAAGGGCGAGATGTACGGCGACGTCGTGCAGCACCCCGACCAAATCGGGAAAATGGTGATCGATACCCTGCACGATTATTTCGCCGGCAAGATTCCTCCGAAAGTGGTGAAGGTGCCCGTGGGAACCTATACCGCGGCCGACGCGAAGAAGGCACCCTAAGTCATTTCCGACGCACCGCTGCTGGAGATGCGCGCGATCGGGAAATCGTTTCCCGGCGTCCGCGCACTCGCCGACGTTTCGATCTTCGTCCGTAGCGGCGAAGTCTTGGCATTGGTCGGCGAGAATGGTGCCGGTAAATCGACGCTCATGAAGATTCTCTCCGGCGCGCAGCCCGCAGACACCGGAGAAATTTTCATCGACGGCGAGCGCGTGCGCATCGCCTCCCCGCGCGATGCCGAGCGCCTGGGGATCGGGATGATCTACCAAGAGTTCACGCTCGTGCCGCAATTCGATGCGGTCGCCAATATTTTTCTCGGGAAGGAACCGCAACGCGGCCCATTTCTCGACGATGCCGGAGCGCGCGCGCGTGCCGCCGAGCTGGTCGCCGAGTTCGGAATCGATATCCCGCTCGACCGCCCCGTCGGCGAACTCTCGGTCGGCATCCAGCAACTCGTCGAAATTGCGAAGGCGCTCGCGAAAAACGTTCGCGTGTTGGTGATGGACGAACCCACGGCGGCGCTCTCCGAGCGAGAGATCGATCGCCTCTTCGAGATCGTCGCGACGCTGAAAGGCAAGGGCGTCGGCATCGTCTACATCTCGCATCGCATGGAGGAGTTAGCGCGCGTTGCCGATCGCGTCACCGTCCTGCGCGACGGCACGAGCATCGACACGCGCGCGGTGACGGCGTTCCCCATCGACGAGATCTTGCAGGCGATGGTCGGACGCCCGGTCGACGCGCGCTTCCCGGATCTTCCCGCCGTCGCGGCCGATGCGCCGATTCGGCTCGCGGTCGCCGGGTTGAGCGGGCGCGACGTTCGCAACGTTGGCTTCGAGGTTCGCGCGGGAGAGATCGTCGGTCTCGGCGGGCTCGTCGGTGCCGGACGCACCGAGATTTTGCGGGCGATCGCGGGCGCGGATCCCGCAGCCGGTTCGGTCGCCGTCGATGGTAAGGCGCTTCGCGCGCGCACGCCCGCGGGCACCATCGCCGCGGGTATCGCATTCGTTACCGAAGATCGCAAAGCGCAAGGGCTCGTGTTGGGGATGAGCGTGCTCGCGAACACGACGCTCGCGCATCTCGATCGGTTCGCGCGCGCTTTCGGGTGGTTGGACGCTCCGGCCGAGGAGCGGGCGAGCGAAGAGATGATCGAACGGCTGCGCATTCGCACTCCGGATGCGGCGCAGTTGGTCGCCAATCTCTCCGGCGGCACGCAGCAGAAAGTCGTCCTCGCGAAGTGGCTCCTCGGGGAGCCTCGCGTGCTCTTGCTCGACGAACCGACGCGAGGGATCGACGTTGGGGCGAAGGCGGAAATTTACGAACTCATGGTTGGGCTGGCGAAACAAGGAGTGGCGATCGTCATGGTAAGTAGCGAACTTCCCGAACTCTTGGGAATGAGCCATCGCATCTGCGTGGTGCGGCAGGGCGGCATCGTCGCGGAGTTCTCCCGCGCGGAGGCGAGCCCGACCAACGTGATCGCTGCGGCGAGCGGGGCGGCGGCGTGAACCCGCGCCTGCGACTGATCGGCACGATCCTCGTTCTGCTGGCATTGGTGATCGGCGTCAATATCGCCGCGCACGGTTCGTTCCTCGAACCGAGCAACATCGTCCGCGTCCTCAGACAGATTACCTATAACTGTATTCTCGGCGTCGGCGAAACGTTCACGATTCTCACCGCCGGCATCGATCTCTCGATCGGGTCGCTCGTCTCGCTCACCGGCGTCGTCATGGCGCTGCTGGCGAATTCGCTGCATCTGACCGGATTTGCGTTGGTTTCGGTGGTCCTCCTCGCCGGAATCGCGCTCGGCGCCGGTGCGGGATACGTGAACGCGCTCCCGGTCGTTCGCCTCAACCTCCCGCCGTTCATCACGACGTTGGCGATGATGCAGGTCGCGCTCGGTCTCTCGTATATCGTCTCGCACGGTCGCCCGGTGCCGTTGAATTCGAATGCGTTTAACAGCATCGGCATCGGATCGTTCCTCGGCGGGCTCTCCGCCAAACTCCACCTTCCCGCACTGCCGATTCCGGTGCTGTGGATGGCCGTCGTCGTAATCATTTGTTCGCTCTTGCTCGAAAAGACGCGCTTCGGCCGCTCGATCCTCGCGCTCGGCGGCAACGAAGAGGCGGCGCGCCTCGCCGGTATCGCGGTGCATCGCGTGAAGACGATGGCGTACGTTATCAGCGGTATCTGCGCTGCGATCGCCGGCTTTCTCTATATGGCGCTCTTCTCGACCGGCTCGCCGCAGACCGGGACCGGCGACGAGATGCTCAATGCGATCGCCGCCGTGGTCGTCGGCGGCACCAGCCTCGCCGGCGGGCGCGGAACGATCGTCGGCACGTTTTTCGGCGCGCTCCTAATCGGCTTGCTCGACAATGCGATGAACCTGCTCAACATCGATTCCTACCTTCAGAAAGTCGTGCTGGGCGCGGTCATCCTCCTCGCGGTCGCGCTCGATGAAATTCGAAAGCGGTACCTCGCCGCGCGGTGAGGTACCGCTTTCGAAACGCGTCGGACGATCGTCAGAACGGAAAGTCGTTCTGCGTCAATCCCACGTTGAGATGGAGATTCAGGAAGGACTGGTCGAGAACCGCGGTCTTTCCCTGATACCAAATATTGCGCACCGGGAAGTGCGTTTTATCCGAGAAGTAGATCAGCATCGAGGTGATTCCGTCGTTCGCTGCGGGATTCGCGACTTTTAAAAAGACGCGTTGCGTCGGAACGCCGTCGACATTTCCGCCCGGGCCCTGCGAGAGGGTGCCGGGAGTGCTCTGATACTTGGCGACGATGTTCTGAATGAGCCCGTCGGGGATCGTATACCCGCGCAGCGAGACCGCGCGCCCATCGTGGAGCCCCACTTTGAGGTGGATGCCCGATAGGAAGCCGCCTTGGTGTCCGCTGACTTGGTCGCCGCCGGTCCAAACGCCGCCGGAGCCCTGACCGTCGCCCGAAATGATCAGGGTCTTCGCGAAATGCGGCTTCATGAACGAATACTGGTAGACGCGATTTTGCGTCGCCGAGCCTTTGACTTCGTGCGAGCGGAGTTGCACGGTGTAATCGTGCACGTGCGAGAACGCCGCGTCGAACGCTGCGAGCGCCGGCGCTTTGCCGGCGGCGAGCGCGGAGAGCGGCAGGGTAGCGGCGGCGACGAGCGCTACTGCGGCGGCGCCGAGCCGTAAAAACGATTTCATGGGATTGGGATCCTCCTCAATGATGAGAACGTTCCCAAGCGCGTTCGCGTTATGGAGCCTTCTCGCCCTGCTCGACTTGTTCGAATCCAAGCTGATCGACGAGCAGGTTGCCGTGCTTGCCCTCCACGCCGATGATCACGTCGCACTTCGCCTCGGCGGCGATCTCCTCGATGGTCCGGCTCAGGGGGGCGCCGGTATACTTCCCTTCGCGGAAGGAGCCCAGAACGATGAGGTTCGCGCGCTCGCGCTTGGCGATGTCGAGCACCGCCTGCTTCGTGGAGCGCGCTTTGACGGTCTCGGTCCGGAGGTTGATGTCGGCTTTCGCCGCGATCGCCTGCGCCGCACCGAGTGCGTCAAGCGCCCGACGCTCCTCGTCGGTCATCTCGGCATCGGGGGGGAGCGAGTAAGGGACGGAGACGACGTAGATCGCCAGGAGCTCGGAGCGCTCGCCCTTCGCGAGCTTGGCGGCGAGCGCCATCATATGCTGCGAGGCGATATTTTCGGAGAAGACGACGATGATCGAGCCGACCATCCGCTCGAGCTCGGTCTCGGCATCGCGAGCGATCTCCTGGACCTTACTGATCGGCGGATGCAGCATCCACCAGAGCGTCGCGACGACGGCGAGAACGAGCGCGAGCGCGATGACCGCGCCGATGGGATTAACGGCGATCATGTCCGCCCCGCCCAGACGCGCAGGATCTGCCGGAGCCGATAGGCGCCCAACGCGATGACGGCGGCCCCCAAGACGAGCCCCGGCAATTCGGGGAGGCCGAATCCGAGATGGAACATCCGCACCAGCACGATCGCGCCGACGATGACGAGCGCGAGCGAGA
>JAJZVP010000113.1:0-1739 GCA_021845615.1 bacterium
TGTGGGGCGGCAGGGGTGAGGATGACCTGTGGATAACCGATAAAAAACGTCTTCTGGAGGAAGTGAGGGCTCGCCACTTGGCGCTGAAAGCCGAATCCGTTTCCCCAAACTGGGAACTGACCCAACTCCTCGACATCTTCCCGCTCCCCATCAGGCAGTCGCTCGTGCGGCTCCCACACCTGGAAACGATCATCGAAGTCGTTCTCGACTTAGGCCGCGCTCCCGAGGCGCGCTTCGAGAGCGACTTTGTTTATCTCTCCGAGACGCCGGTCTCGCCGGAGGATATCGCGCACGTCTGCTCGCGAATCTCCGGTTTCGGCGCCGACAATCGGGCGGGTATCGAACAGACGTTGCACCGGATCAGCGCGATCCGCAATCGCACCGGAAAGATCGTCGGGCTCACCTGCCGCGTCGGGCGCGCGGTCTACGGAACGATCGATATCATTCTCGACGTGCTCCGCAGCGGCAAATCGATCTGTCTGCTCGGGCGCCCCGGCGTCGGCAAGACCACGATGCTTCGCGAATGCGCGCGCGTTCTGGCATCGGATCGCAAGCGCGTCGTCATCGTCGACAGCTCGAACGAAATTGCCGGAGATAGCGATATCCCGCACCCGGGTATCGGCACGGCGCGGCGCATGCAGGTTCCCGATCCGGCGCTCCAACACGCGGTGATGATCGAGGCGGTGGAAAACCATATGCCCGAGGTCGTCGTCATCGACGAGATCGGGACCGAGGCCGAGGCGGCCGCGGCGCGCACGATCGCCGAACGCGGCGTCACGTTGATCGCGACGGCGCACGGCCAAACGCTAGAAAACCTGCTGATGAATCCGACGCTCTCGGATCTGCTCGGCGGAATCAGTGCGGTCACGCTCTCCGACGAAGAAGCGCGACGCCGCGGTACGCGGAAGACCGTCCTCGAACGCAAGCAGCCGCCGACCTTCGATATCCTCGTCGAGATCCACGATCGCGACCGGCTCGCGATTCACAAGAGCGTCGCCGACGTCGTCGACGCGACTCTGCGCGGCTATCAACCGCAGCCCGAGATTCGGCAACGCGGCGCCTCGGGTGAGGTGGCGATTCTGCAGGAGGCGGAGCCGGAGTCGATGCCGCTCGTCGTCGAGAGCATCGAAGGCGTGGCGTTGGAACGAGAAGAAGGGCAACGCCCGCTCTCGATATTCCCCTACGGCGTCTCGCGGAGCAAGATCGAGCGCGCGATTCATAATCTCCGCCTCGGTGCTTCGATCGCGCGGACGTGGGACGACGCCGATGTCGTTTTCGCGCTGAAATCGTTGGAGCGGAAGGGGCAACCGAAACTCAAACAGATCGCCGCGGAGAACGTGCCGATCTACGCCATTAAGACCAATACGACGACGCAGATTCAGCTCGCGTTGCGTGACGTCTTCCGCCTCGGTTCGATCGACCACGAGGAGATCGCGATGCGCGAAGCCGAGGAGGCGATCTATCAGGTGATGCTGACGAGCCAGGCGATCGAACTCTCGCCGCAGACTTCGTACGTCCGGCGGATGCAGCACCAGATGGCCGAGAAACATCGGCTGCACTCGCGTTCGACGGGGCTCGAGCCGAACCGACGCGTTCGTATCTATCGGGGTGGCGAGTAGGCGCTGCAAGCGCTCGCTGTCACCCCGAGTAGGCGCTGCAAGCGCTCGCTGTCACCCCGAGTAGGCGCTGCAAGCGCCGTATCGAGGGGCGATTACACCTGCTTGACCTCGCCCTCTTCG
>JAJZVP010000113.1:1839-6722 GCA_021845615.1 bacterium
CGAGTAGGCGCTGCAAGCGCTCGCTGTCACCCCGAGTAGGCGCTGCAAGCGCTCGCTGTCACCCCGAGTAGGCGCTGCAAGCGCCGTATCGAGGGGCGATTACACCTGCTTGACCTCGCCCTCTTCGGTGACGAGAAAGCGCGTGTCGTAGGCCATCATTTCCTCTTTCGCCTGTACCCGACTGTGAACGTTGAAGCGGTGCGCTTTCTTTCCGCCTGAATTCACGAGACCACCGTAGAAAATCTTGATCAACGGCGTCTGCCCGGGCTTCGGTTCGTCGAGTTTGTGCGACGCGACCAATGCGGCGACGATCTTGTTTTGAATCGCCACCGGCAAGAGGCGATACGCGTCGTCGGCTTGCGCCGCAGCCGGATTCTCCGGCGTACGTCGGTCGACGGGTTCGGGCGTATCGGTGACGTAGCGAACCACGGCGTCCCAGTGGTCCGCGGCGATCCCCGAAAATTCGCAGAAATAGCGATTCCAGGCATCGTTTTTATGTTGAACGGTATCGGTGCGAATCGCCTTGCAACGAATCGGTAAACGCTGTTCGCGCAAGCGAACGATCAGGTTGAATTCCTTCGCGACGATTTTTTCGCGGATGATGAAAACGAGCCCGTTCGCGGAGATCTCCATGCCGATGCCTTGTCGGAGGTCGTTCGGTTTGCTTGCATCGGGGAGCCACCACACGTGAAAAGCGCCCGTCCGGCGTTGATACTGCCGGCGGTCGCCCGTGCGTCCGAGAACCCACTCGATCACATCTGAGAAAATCGAGTTACCGAGGGACATGGGTTGACCTCCCGTCGAAAGACCGCCCCGGTATGTTTGCGGTCATCGAAGGAATTGAAGGTAGCGGTAAGAGCACCCTGCAAGCGGGTCTCGCCGAGGCGTTGCGCGCGCGCGGGGAGCGGGTCGCCACGACGCGGGAGCCCGGCGGCAGCCCCCTCGGCGATGCGATCCGCGCGATCTTTCTCTCGACGGAGTTGGAGGTCGCTCCGGTCGCCGAGGCGATGTTGGTGAATGCGGCGAGAGCGCAGCACGTCGCCTCCCTCATCCGCCCGGCGTTGGAGCGCGGGGAGACGGTGATCTGCGACCGATTCGTCGATTCGACGCTCGCCTACCAAGGCTACGGTCGCGGGCTCGATCTCTCCATGCTGCGCGGCCTCTGCGAGCTCGCCGTCGGAGGGCTCGGGGCCGATCTCACGATCGTGCTCGATTGCGAGCCGACGCTCTCGCGCGAACGGCTCGACGCGCGGGGAAGCGCGCGCGACCGGCTGGAGAACGAACGGTACGGATTTCACCAACGCGTGCGCGAGGGGTTTCTCGCTCTCGCGCGCGGCAGCTCGCGGCACGTCGTTCTCGATGCCTCCGATACGCGGGAGAATCTCGTCGCCGCGGCGCTCGCCGCAATCGAAGGGCTGGGAATTCGTGGATGATCGCTACGATCCGTCGATCGGCGCCGATGCGGCGCGCGCGTTTTTCTCGCGGAGCCGCAAGACGGAGATCGCTCACGGATATCTTTTCGTCGGGCCGAGCGGTACCGGGAAAAAAAGTTTCGCGCGCTACCTCGCGCAGTCGCTGCTCTGCGACGGAAACGGCGAGCGTGCGTTCGGCGCCTGCGGAAACTGTCGCTCGTGCGCGCTCTTCGGTCACGACGGGCGGAGCGCCCATCCCGATTTTATCGAGCATCTCGGTGCCCTAAAGATCGGTGAAACGGCGGGCGCCGGATTCGCGACGACTGGGGATACGACGTCGCGCGATCTCATTCGACAGCTCGCAATGCAGTCGTATTCCGGTGGGCGGCGCGTATTGCTGCTCGCCGATGTCGAGTTTGCGTCGCCCGCGGCGGCGAACGCGCTGCTGAAGTTTTTCGAAGAGCCGCCCGGCGGCGTGACCCTCTTGCTGACGAGTTCGACCCCGGCCGCAATTCTTGGAACGATTCGCTCGCGGCTGACGCAGTTGCGCGTCGGCCCGCTCTCGCGCGACGAAATGCTGAAACTGCTCGAACGACGCGGCTTCGCCCGCGAATCCGCCGAGCGCGTTCTCTCTCGCGCGCGCGGCAGCCTGACGCGAGCCCTCGAATTACTCGATAGCGATGCCGAAGCCCCTCACGCGACGATCGCGCGTTGGTTCGACGATGCGGTCGCCGGCAACACGCCGGCTGCGAGCTGGGCGACGCGCGAGAGCCTGGACGAAGGCTTACTCGCGATCAAATCGCGCTTGAAAGATGCCATTGCGGCCGCCTACCTCGGCGAGCGGCCGGAGTTGCATGTCGATCTCGAGCGCGGGCTGAAGGCCTTCGAAAAGATCGACGACGCGCAACGCCTGGCTCGCACGAACGTCAGCCCGACGATGGTCGCCGATCTCGTGCGCATGGCGATTACCGGCATCGCCGTTGCCGGAACGGAGCGGCCTTAGCGATAGCTTCGCGGCGCGACGTCGTCGTAATTTTTGGCGAACGGGAAGGCGAGATACGCAAACGCCAGTGCCTGGACGACCGCCGGTATCACTTGATAGAGCAACGGATTCGAGGTAATCGTCAGCATCCGATAGATGACGAGTTGCGGCAAGACGCCCCACAACAAGACGAAGACGATCGCCAGGACGATCGCTCGCGCCGGGTGTTCGCGAACCGCGTGAATCGAGGCGCTGATCGCTAACGGGCCGGAGAGGCCGGAGATCGCCCCGGCCGGGATCGTGTAGATGAGAAAGAGCGCCGCGACGAGCTGGAGGCCGTAGACGCCGATCGCCCCGAAGAGCGATCCGACCGTCGCCGCGACCGAGATGACGAAGACGAATCCGATCGTCGCCATGAGAATCGCGCCCGCCTTCCCCACCGCTTCGCTCCACACGCTGTCGAAGCTCGTCTTATAGCCGCGTTGGAGATCGTTGGCATAGAGCGTCGCGACGCCGAAGGCGAAGCCGAACGCGAGTTGCTGCACGAAACTCACGATGCCGCCGCCCGCGCTCCCGAAGGGATCGGTGAAGAGTTGCCCGAGTTGCGCGAGCAAGACGCTGACGAGTGCCGCCAAGAGCGGAACGACGACGGTCGCCGGATGACGCAACAGGAGCCCGAGGCCGCGGAGGTAGATGCCGAAATCGACCTCGGGGGCGCTGCGTCGATTCATTCCGGGCGTTCCCTAGCCGCGCGCGCCGTCGAGCGCGTGGCGGCACGAACAATCCGCGTGCAGGTCGATGCGTTCGATGATTTTCCCGAGCGCGGCCTTCACGCGTTCGTTATTGCTTGCGAAGACCTTCATCACTTCGGCGTGGGAGACCGGCGACATTCCCTCGAGACCGACATCGTAATCGGTAATCAACGAAATGTTCGCGTAGCAAATCTCCAGTTCTCGCGCGAGATAGGATTCGGGGTACTGGGTCATGTTGATGACCTCCCATCCCTGGCTTTGGAACCACTTCGATTCGGCGCGCGTCGAGAAACGAGGGCCTTGGATCACGACGACGGTTCCCCGTTCGTGCGTCTCGATGCCGAGTTCGACCAGCGATTTCACGGCGATGCCGCGTAGCGTCGGGCAGTAGGGGTCGGCGAAGGAGACGTGCGTCGTAATCGGGCCGTCGAAGAAGGTGTCGCGGCGGCCGGTCGTGCGGTCGACGACCTGGTCGGCGACGACCATCGAGCCGGGCTTGACGTGCGTTGCGAGCGAGCCGCACGCGGTCGGCGCGATGATGCGCGAGACGCCGAGCATCTTCATCGCGTATAAATTCGCGCGATAGTTGATCGCTTGCGGTGGGAAACGATGGTCTTTCCCGTGACGGGGAAGGAACGCGACGCGCTTCCCCGCGATCTCGCCGAGCGCGACGCGATCGCTCGGTGCGCCGTAGGGCGTTTCGATCCAGAGTTCGCGCGCATTTTCAATGAGCGAATAGAATCCGGATCCGCCGAAAACGCCGATATCCGCTTGTTCGTTTGTCTGCATGAATCGCAGATTCGTGAGGAGAATCGGCGACCCTGCGATGTTCGTTTTCAAACACCTATTGCTCGCCGCGGTGACGGCGTTCGGACCGAGCCTCTATCGGGCGCAATGCAACGCTCTACTGGCGGGCAACCTTCCGTCGTACGCGGCGACGCTCGCACCGAGCTATCGCTTCGTCGATTTGGGCGGCCGGCTCGAAACGCGCGCGCAGGTGCTCGCGACGTTCGCGCGGTGGTTTCAATCCGGGAGCGGGCGGATCGAGCGCTGTCGCGCGAGCGCTCCGAGCGAGTCACCCTCCGCGAGCGGCGTCTCTGTGCCGCTCCATATCGTCGAGACCTTTGCCGTCGCGATCCCCGGTGCGGGCACCCGGAACTACAGGATCGACCTCCACGCAATCGAGCGCTGGAAATTGATCGGCGCGCGCTGGCGCGCGGTCGAGAGCGTGGTGCGGAGGCGGAGCGTCACACCGCTCTGATTCGCTCCCCTGGGCAGAGGCGGAACCTCCTCTTCCGGCCCCGAATGGAGGGGCTCGCACCCTTACTCTTTGGAGGTTCCTCACACTCGTGCTTATTCGTGGACTCTCGATTCTTTTGGCCGGTATCGTCCTGAGCGCCGGCATCGCCAAGAGCGCGCGCGCCGCCGCGCCGGCACCGCTCCCGCCGGCGATCTCGACCGCGATCTCGGCGGCCTACGCCAACCAATGTTCGCTGTTGAAAAATACCGATATCGATGGCTTTAGTAAAACCTTTACGAATCACTGGGTCGAGAGCGATCCGAACGGCACGAAGGTGACGAAATCGCAGGCGATCGGTGCGATCAAGCAGCAGGTGGCAATGATGGGGCTCACGCTGACCGATTGTGCCGCGACGATCTCGAGCGGTTCGGTCAGCTCCGACGGCAATACCGTGACGGTCAACGTCGAACAATCCGCCGACGGCACCGTGGCATCGC
>JAJZVP010000114.1 GCA_021845615.1 bacterium
TCCACAGGCGCTCGCCGCGCATGTCGAAGGCCTCGACGCGTCCGCTCGCGTCGCCGATCGCCGCCAGGCGCGTACGATGTGTGGAGAGCGCGATGCCCGCGCACCAACTCCCACGTCCGATGTCGTCTATGCCGACGACGCGCCGATCGCGAAGATCGACGCGCTCGATATCGTCGCGCTTTCCACCCGCCACGAGGAGGTGCTCGCCATCGAGCCAGATCGGGCTGCCGAAGCCGTCGGGAAGTTTCACGATCGTCTGCGTGCGGAGCGTGCGCGCGTCGAGTACGCGAAGCGAGGCCGGTGCCGCGCCCGCGTCGAGAACGGCAATCCGTTTCCCGCCCGGCGAGAGCGCGATTCCCTGCGGCATCGTGCCGACGGGAACGCCGGTGCCGACGGGGTGCAGGTGCCAACCGTTGGGCAGGCGATGGCGAGCGGGGGGCGCCGCCGCCGTGCAAGCGAGCCCGAAGAACGCTGCGGCGAGGATCGCGCGGTACCACATAGGTAGCATCGTTTTCGGTAGACGGGATGCGCGTTCCGCCTGAGCGAAGCAGAGAATAATTATTTTCTCGCGTCGCTATACCGGAGTCGTACATGTCGGTCGATCTTTCGAAGCTCACGGTTTACCGTGATGGAGCCTTCTCGAACTACAACGATGCAAAGGTCGGCCTGCTGACGCACGGTCTACAGTACGGCACCGGGTGTTTTGAAGGGATCCGCGGCTTCTGGGTGCCCGAGGATCGCGAGCTCTATCTCCTGCTCCTTCGCGAGCATTACGAACGGCTCTACAACTCGGCAAAGATTTTGCTGATGGAGTTGCCGCATAGCGTCGACGAATTGATCGATATTACGGTCGATCTTTGCCGCAGGAACCATTTTGAAACCGACGTCTATATCCGGCCGTGTATTTTCAAATCTGCAGAAGATATCGGCGTTCGCCTGCACGGCGTTCCGGCGAGCTTCGCAATGATTGCGTTACCGTTTACGAAGTATTTCGACGCCTCGGTAGGGCTGAAGGCGTGCGTGAGTTCGTGGCGTCGCGTCGACGATGCGATGGCGCCGCCGCGTGGAAAACTCACCGGGCTCTACGTCAACTCCGCGCTCGCCAAGAGCGAAGCGGTGCTCAACGGCTACGACGAAGCGATCATGCTCTCGCACGACGGGCACGTCGCCGAAGGTTCGGCGGAGAATATTTTCATGGTCCGCCACGGCGCGCTCTATACGCCGGATCCCTCGCAGAATGTCTTGGAGGGTTGCACGCGGCGCGCGGTGATGCAAATCGCTTCGGAGATGTTGGGCTTGAAAATCATCGAGCGCTCGATCGATCGCGGCGAGCTCTACGCCGCCGACGAAGTCTTCTTTAGTGGAAGTGCAGCCGGGCTCGTGCATGCATCGTCGATCGACGGGCGTCGCGTCGGCGACGGAACCTTGGGTCCGATCGCGCGGCAGATTATGGAAATTTACGAACGCGCGGTGCGCGGGCGCGAGCCGCGCTACCGCAGCTGGATCGTGCCGACGTTCGCGCCCTAGGATAATTGAGGTAAGCGACGTCCCGAAAACGTAACCGCTCGGCAAGATTCTTCAATTACCCGGCGGCGACTCGCGCGCGTCTCCGCCGGGGCGTCGCCAAGGTAGAGTGGCATCCCGGGTAATTGTTCCCGCGCCTTGTCTTCTAGAGCAAAAGTTGTATGGAAGAGCGGGACAATAACGAATGGAAAGGCACGTTGAAAGGTACACGGTTTTCGTGTTGCTCCTGCGATGCCAACGCGACTCGTCTGTAACTGGTGTGCAACATCGGTAACTTCCTCCAACCGTTGGCGATTCCAGAGGCGCTCACAGAGCGGTCGTTGACGACGCGGAGCGAGAAGCTGATCAAGATCGACGCGAAGGTCGTCCTCTATTGTCGGAACCTCGCCTTTCTGGTGGCGGAGGCCGCGATCCCACGCAGGTTGTTCGCCGCCATCGTCGTGATAATCGCCGCTCTTGGCGACGACACCAGCGCCCGGCCAGCGTCGATACGGGGCAACACAACCGAAAATTTACGTCTGTTTTGCGCAGAGCGGGGCTTGTCGGGGCTGCGCGAGCCTCACGACGTGAAAAGGCGATGGATCAGCCTGTCAAGCGTGCGGAAATTGGCCGGAATCATCCGGCCGGCGCTAGAAAAGGACGGCCATATGGGGAATGCCGGTTCAGTGTTGTGGGGGCGGAACATTTTTTTTGTTCTTTTCACCACACTCATCTGCACCACTTCGTGCGGAGGTGCGTCGCAAGAAAAGCAGCCAACGCAGCGATCGGTTCGCGAAAACAGGATTACACCTAACGGTGTTCGCTGCACCACGTATCTTAACGTAAATCCTGGTTTCAGCTGCTACGAGCGCGACCCTGGCTGGCCGGGTGTACAGTGCAGCGGCTATTTCGCTCCGAATGCAGGTGAAAGAAGAAGAGGGTTGTTGGGCAATTACGCTCTGCCGCCGAAAAATTATAGCGTTCGTAGTATTGGTAAGCCGAATGTCCCGATTTTATCGCCTGCACAAGAAAGCATTGTTAATGTATTGCTTAAGAAAACTCGCAGCAAAGCCTTACGGTTTGTCTTTCTTACATTGAACAATTCGCGAACGAAGCGGTTTGTCGTTTTTAACGCATTATATGGGCCGTGTACTGACAGCGTTGGCCTATATGGAGTATTAAACATAGCATCAAACTCATCTTATGCATATTACGAGAACGGGGAAGACCCGTACGAACTTTATTACGCATCAAAAAAAATGCCGTAAAGTTCCCTGTGTGTTTATGATCGATGACGTGTGCCCCGAAGTTATGCCGCGTTCCCAGAAAAACGAAAACTTGGGGCAACCGGACGAAACCCTATAAGACGGTCCCGCAACCATAAATATGCTTTTCCAATTGGCCTGCTTTTTGAGGGCGAGGTTGCAAGTGCCATTCGCGGTGTAGAGCTTTCCAGGAATTTGGAGTGTTTGATCTAACGCTGTTCGATCCAGTGACTATGTTCTAATAAATACCAATAACGCATTATCTGCTGCGAGATTTCCGACGATGAATGTCGCGCTACCGCGGCTGGATCGTGCCGACCTACGGAGATCGCACGGCGTAGCTTCCTACGAGCGGCGTTCAATCTCGGCGAGGATCGCCGTGCGGATGCCGCGTTCGACATCGTGCCACGTGTCGCGCGCGTAGCGCAGATAGTCGATCGGTACGGCGCTGAGAAGCTCGCCGCGATATTTCCCGAAGGGCAAGCGCTCGACCGGCTCGTCGGGCGAGGACAAGCGGCAAATCTGCTCGAGCGTCGGCGCGCCACCTTCCAGTTCGGCGAACCGCACGAGAATGCGATGAAAGATTCCGCCGGTCACCGCGACGTCGGCCGCCGCACGATGGAGGGGCTCGTTCCCCACGTCTACGCCGAGCCAGGCCGCGAGTTCGGAGTTTTTGTGCGACGGCGCATTCGGCCACAAGCGTTGTGCGAGC
This sequence comes from bacterium, assembly GCA_021845615.1. Classification (GTDB taxonomy): domain Bacteria; phylum Vulcanimicrobiota; class Vulcanimicrobiia; order Vulcanimicrobiales; family Vulcanimicrobiaceae; genus JABEUX01. The sequence goes on from JAJZVP010000114.1 coordinate 3,481, forward strand.
CGGAGCGTGCACGCCCGATGGCGCCCGTCGAGATCGACGAACGCTCCGTCGAATGCCATGTTGTGCGCGACGACCAGCGAGCCGGCGGGCACCAATGCGTGGAACGTCGCGAGCGCCTCCGCGGGCGACGGAGCGTCGCGGACGTCGGCGTCGTAAATGCCGTGGATCGCCGACGCCGCAGGCGGAATGGGGCGAGGAGGGCGTACCAAACTCGACCATTTCATGCGGTCGATCGGCCCGGAATACGCGGGCGGTAACCACCGTTCGATGCCGATCTCGCAGAGGTGGCTTTTCTTGGGATCGATACCGGTCGTCTCGACATCGAGAATGAAGATGGCGACGTCGCGCAATCGCACCGAGAACGACTCGCGCTATCCGCCGCTGCCGGCGGCGAGTGCCTGGCCCGTCCAGTAGCGCACGTCGGGCGCTTCGGGAATCGCGGCGGGAGTGATGATATCGGCGAGCCGGTTGGGAAGCCCCAACGACGCGCGCACTTCGGCGAGTTCGGCCATCGCGTTGAAACTCAGCAACGATGCACGGCGCACGATATCGCGTCCGAGTTGCGGGTCGGGCAAACCGCTGGTCATCGCCGCGATGGCAAAGGGCGCTCCGGGTTCGTAGACGATACCGACGTCGGCCATGACGTCGTGTAACGAACCGGTTTTATGGGCGATCGTCGTGCCGTCGGGGAGCGGTTCGGGAAGCAACGTATCGATCTCTTGATGGGCGAGGATCTCGAGCATGGCGTGCGAGGACCATGTGTCGACCAGCTTCCCGTGCGCCATGCGAACCAATAACGTCAGCATATCGAGCGGCGTCGTGCGCAAGTTCGTTTCGACCGAGGAAACGTCGGTGCGGATCGCCGTCCGAAGGTAGGTGTGGTGGCACCCATAGGCTCGCATCGCCGCGTTGATACGTCGTCGGCCGACGAGCCGAATCAACATATTCGCGGCGGTGTTATCGCTGATGTCGATCATTTTGGAAAGGAGCTCTTTGACGGTGACCGAGGCTCCGAGCGGCGCGTACGCGAGATCGCCGGAGCCGTAATCGCGATCTCCGGCGCGTAGATGCATGACGTGCGTCAGGGAAAAGCGCCCGCGCGCCATCTGCCGGAAGACTTCGATCATCACGGGAATTTTTATCGTCGATGCTGCGGGCATCGAACGGTTGAGATTGTATCCCGTGACCGCGCCTGTCGCGAGATCTTCGACGGCGATGCCGACGTTGGCGTCGCTCGATCGTGCGAGCGAACGAAGGGAGTCGCGTAGCCCGCGCATCGGCGGTGGGATCGCGGCGGCGCAGGGAGACGCGCCGATCCAGGCGAGCGATGCGGCGAGGGCGGCGACGATAAAGATGCGCGGATACATCATGGATAGGGTTTCCCTTCGGCGGCGGGTGGGCGGTAGCGTCCGCTCGCACCGAGCAACGCAAGGAGTGCGGCGATATAGGGCAACGCTTGGAGAAAATCGCTCGGCAGCCATGCGATATTTCCCTGAAGCGCGAACTGCAATGCTTCGAGCAGACCGAAAATCAGTGCAACGCCGGCGGCCCCGATCGGCGTCCACCTTCCAAAGATTACGGCGGCGAGGGCGATGAACCCGCGCCCGGCGATCATGCCGTCGGAATAGAGATTGAGTTCGCCGAGCGCGAGAAAGACGCCGCCGAGCCCGGCGAGCCCGCCCGCGATCGCGCTGGCGTAGAGCCGAACGGCGAGCGGGTCGATACCGGCCGCGCGAGCGGCGTGCGGATTTTCGCCGCAGGCACGCAAGCGCAGGCCGATAGGCGTGCGCGCGATCGCCCACTGCAACGCCGCGGCGAGCGCGATGCCCAGCACGACCATCGGCCAGAGCGCTTGATTGATCGCCGGGACCTGCGGCGTGACGCCCGCTTGATTGAAGACGTAAATCAAGCCGAACGCCGCTCCGCCGGTGCAGATGAGGTTGATGCCCATCCCCGCGACGATTTGATCGACGCGCCACCGCGTTGCGGCGAAGCCGAGCGCGAATCCCACCGCCGCGCCGACTGCAACGCCGCCGATCGCACCGATCCACGGGTCGCGCGTGAAGTACGAGAGCAGCGCCGCGGCAAATGCGCCGGCGGTCATCTCACCTTCCAACGCAATATTGACGATACCGGCGCGTTCGGAGAGAACGCCTCCGAGCGCCGCAAGCAGAATCGGCGTTCCGCGAACCAATGCGAGCGCGAGGAGCGAGAGGACGAGCGAGAGCGTCATCGTGCGCCCGCTCCCCGCGCGCCGAGATAGCGCCGCGCCGCGAGTGCGAAGACCAGCAAACCTTCGATCACGTGGATTGCATCCTTCGGAACGGCGGCCGCCGCCTGCAAGGCGAGGCCGCCCGATTCCAGCGCGCCGAACGCGAGCGCCGCAATGCAGATCGTCAGCGGTTCGAGGCCGCCGACGAGCGCGACGGCGATGGCGATGAATCCGTAGCCTGGAGAGAGCTGCGTGTTAAAACGGTGCAGCTCGCCTGCAACGAGCGCCGCTCCGCCCATGCCCGCGAGCGCTCCCGACCACGCCATCGCCCAGAGCGCGACGCGCGGCAACGATATTCCGGCGCGCCGCGCCGCTTCGGGCGCTTCGCCCGCGGCGCGTAAACGATAACCGAACCACGTCGAATCGAGCACGTAACGCAGCGCGAATGCGGCGAGCAGCGCGATCGGCAACGCGATCGTGGCGCGCGTATGCGAGAGCAGCGTCGGAAGCCAGTAGGCATGCGGGAGGAGCGAGAGTTCGGGGCCCGCTGCATCGGGGGCGCGCAGCGGCCCGGTAACGAGATAGAGTGCGAGCGATGCGGCGATGAAATTGAGCATGAGCGTCGAGATCACTTCGTTGGCATCGCGCGCCGCTTTCAACCATCCGGCAATCGCACCCCAGAGCGCGCCGCCGATCGCGCCAGCGAGGAAGATCGCCGCGATGGCGATCGCCGGCGGCACGTCGATCCGCGTGCCGATCCAGCCCGCGAGCAGCCCGCCGATGAGCAGTTGTCCCTCCGCACCGATGTTGAACAGCCCGGCGCGGAAAGCGATCGCGATGCCGAGTGCGGGAAAGAGCAGCGCCGTCGTACTCGCGAGCGTCTCGGCGATCTCTTGCTTGCCGCCGAACGCGCCGTAAAAGAAGGCGTTGAACCCGACGATCGGCGAGACGT
>JAJZVP010000115.1 GCA_021845615.1 bacterium
GTCTCGGAGAGAAAGCCCCCGCGGACCGAATAGTCGCCCGCATTGACCGGACACTTCGCGTCGGGAACGAGCTGCACGTAGCGACCGTTCTCCATGCGAACGATCGGCAGATCGGGCAAGGTCGACTCGAATGCGCGAGCCGAAAGCACGCGGTACCCGCACCCGACGTTGCAAAATCGGCAACTCGTCGCGCTCGTGCGGAGATCGACGACATTGGAGGTCGCCAGGAGGCGATCGAGCAGTCCCGCGCGTTTCATCGGTCGCCCTCGGTTCCGTAAATCGTCTGGTTCTCTCGGAGGCTCTCGGAGGCTCCGAAAATCGGCGCGGAGAGCCCGACCGCATAGAGGACGTCGTCCTTGGTACTCGTCACTTGAATCTCCGGCAACGCTCTCGGCGCCGGGCCGCGCTCGACTGCACCGGAGCGCGCCGCATCGAAGACGCTTCCGTGACACGGACAGTCAAAACTCTCCGTCTCGCGCGAATAGGCGACCTCGCAACCCATATGCGTGCAGATCAGACTAAACGCGACGACCTCACCGTTTCGCAGTAAAACCGCGCGCGCCGGCGAGGATTTATCGGGGTATGCGAAATCGATCGCGCCGCGTTTCTTCAACTCTTCGAGCGCGCCGATACGCCGACGCGGCATCGCCGGCGAAGCCGCCTCGCCGATCTCCAATGAAAAGGCGTCGGCCGCGATACCGCCGGCTATTGCCGTTGCGATCGTCGCGATCGACGCACCTCTGCTTATGTTCACGATCGTTCTCCCTCTTTACGCTCAGCATAGAGCGTCGCGGTGAACGAACGAAGAAAGCCGTGTGAACCGAATTCCTCCGGCTATCTTCGGTCGAAGGCCACCTGAGCCGAGCGCACCTCGGGCATGTGTCGTTCGGCCCAACGCGCGAGCGCGCTCAACGGCTCGTCGAGGGTTCGCCCCAACGGCGTGAGCGAGTACTCGACGCGCGGCGGGATCTCCGGATAGAGGGTACGCGTCACGATGCCGTCGCGTTCGAGATCGCGCAGCGTTTGCGTCAGCATCTTCTGCGAAATTCCCGTCACCGAGCGCCGCAGCTCGCCGAAACGCACCGCTCCCTCGGAGCGCGCGAGGATGCCGATGATCAACGTCGTCCACTTATCGGCGATCCGGTCGAGCAGCTCGCGCACCGGGCAGTTCCCTGAGAATGCGTCGGGTTCGCCTTTGGTTTCCATTTGGTTCCTATACAACATTAGGGTGCCTTCTTGAGATTAGGCTCTTGGTATGCAATAGTGACTATACCACAAAAGGAGATTTAAATGAACAGCACCCTTGAAAAATATGCAATCGACCCGAGCCATACCTCAGTAGAGTTCCTGGTTCGCCACATGATGCTCGCCAAAGTGCGCGGCCGCTTCACCGACGTGAGCGGATCCTTCGCGGTTCCCGAAGGGGGAACGCTCCCCGCCGATATCGACGTGCGAATCGGCGTCTCGTCGATCGACACGCGTGAAGAGCAGCGCGATACCCATCTGAAGTCAGCCGACTTCCTCGACGCCGAACGGTTTGCGAGCATCGACTTCAAGGGCACGCAGGTCGAAGGATCGGGGGAGAACTTCAAAGTCCACGGCACCCTCACCATTCACGGGGTGAGCCGTCCGGTCGTGCTCGATGCCGCCTTTGAAGGGCGCGCCGCCGACCCGTGGGGGAACTCCCGCATCGGATTTACCGCCCATACGACCATCAGCCGGAAAGATTTCGGCCTGACCTGGAACCAGGCGTTGGAGACGGGCGGCGTCCTCGTCGGCGACGAAGTGCGCATCGAGCTCAACGTCGAGGGGATCGCACAGAAGTAACCGCAATGCAACCGACACTCTATATCCCGCATGGCGGCGGACCTTGCTTCTTTATGGAGTGGCCCGGTGATCCGTGGAAAAATATGGAAGCGTACCTTCGTACGCTTCCATCGACCCTTGCCGAGCAGCCGCGCGCGATTCTCGCGATCTCCGCCCATTGGGAGCGCAAAATCCCGACGGTCACGGCGAACCCGCAACCGCCGCTGATCTACGACTACACCGGCTTCCCCGCGCACACGTACGAACTGCGCTACGACGCGCCGGGCTCTCCGGAACTCGCGCAACGCGTTCGCGAGCTCCTCGCCGCAGCCGGGATCGACTCGGCGAGCGACGAGCGGCGTGGGCTCGACCACGGTGCGTTCGTTCCGCTCAAAGTCATCTATCCCGAAGCGCGCATTCCCGTCGTGCAACTCTCGCTCCAGAGCGGGTACGATCCGCAGCGGCATCTCGCGATCGGCGCGGCGCTCGCGCCGCTGCGCAGCGAAGGCGTGCTCATCCTCGGAAGCGGGATGAGTTATCACAACCTCGGACGCATCTTCGATGGCGGCGATGACGGCGCGGCGGCGTTCGATGCATGGCTCGGCGAGGCCGCGCTCGCACCCGCAGCAGTGCGCGCCGAACGCTTCATCGAGTGGGAGCGCGCACCGTACGCGCGCGAGGCACATCCCGAAGAGGATCATCTCGTCCCGCTCTTCGTCGCCGCCGGCGCCGCCGATCTCGGAGCGAGCCTCGATTACCACGATACGGTCTACGGCAAGGCGCTCTCCGCGTACCGTTTCATGTAGGTGGGCGGTCGCCTCGTTCGAGGCCCGTGTTGTCTCGGTTTTGTAAATTTCCTTACTTTCAGTCCGGCGCAGCTCGCTCTGCCGAGGAATCTCGACGAGCCGCCACCGAACCGTCGACTTGGGGGAACAGCAGTCGGCCGGCGTGCCGGAACGGAATTTCGAACGATGTTCGGATTCAGGATTCGCAAATCAGTCAAGCGGGTAGCCTGGAGTTACCATGCTCGGCGATAACTCACAGGCCGCACTCCGGCTCGCCGCCTCGCTCGCCGGCGGAGAACGCGCCGCGCTGCTGCTGGAGCGATTCGGCACCGCGCATCTCCAGGCAGCGATCGCCCCCGAGGGCGACCCCATCGGCGATCTCGTCGGCACGCTCGATGCCCCCTCGCTTGAGGACCTCGCTCGGCGCATCGACGCCGACGCTGCGTCATTTCCATTCGCTATGCCGAACGCTCGAGGGATGCTGTTGCTTCCCGGGATCGCGGACTCCCGCATCGGCGAACGTGCGCGAATGCAATTGGAGCTGCTCGCGATCTCGATGGCGGAGTCGACCGCGAGCCTCTCCGTTTTCGATTACGCCGACGAACTCTCTGAAGGCATCACGATCTATCGCTATCCCGACGGCGAGCCGGAGATCGAATACATCAATCGCTCGGCGGCAAGCCGGATACGGGCAACCCCAGCGGAGGTTGTTCTCGATCCGAAAGGACTGTTTCGAGACGAGAACAACAGGATGGTCGCACTCGATCTCCTTGCGACAACTCGTCGCGGCGACTTTCCAACCATCGAGCAACGTGTCCGCGCGCTCGACGGGTCTGCCTACTGGGTCCACCTCCGTGCGTTGCCGCTGGCAAGTAATGGAGATACGCAACGACTCCTCGTTATCACCTCCGACATCACCGGCCTCCGTACGAGCACCGAGCGCGAAAGCATTCTTGCATCGTGCATCGACGCCGAGACCGATGCCATCGCCGTTTATCATATCGAAAAACGTTCCATGAAAGCCTCTTCCTTGGCTTATTGCAATCAAGCGTTTTGTGCGCTTGCGGAGGCAGCCGAATCCCAAGGCTTGCCATCGGTAAAACTTTCAACCGGTGATGATCTTCTCGCCCAGAATCTTGCTGAGATAATAGCCGAACAATCGATTCAACGCGAGATTTCTCTTCTTAGCAGTGACGGCAGCCACACCTTAACGATCGAATGTAATGCCCGTTACCTACCCAACAACATAGGGGAGACCGATTTTGTAACACTTTCACTGCGCGATGTCAGCAGCCGAATCGCCGCCGAACGCGAGCGGCGCATGCTCGCGCACGCGATCGACGAATCGCTCGATTTTTTTGCAATCGGCGATTTCGTTCCGCCGAGCAAAGGCGGATCGCACATTCGCTATATCAATCCTGCCTTCTCGCATCTCGTCGGCTATGAGGCCGACGAGTTGGTCGGGAAATCATCGGGCATTCTGATTTCGCCGAACAACACCAAGCAGACCCTCAAGACGCTGACCGAGAACATCGAACATCGACGAGTCGTTAACCTCGAACTGATGATGCGGACGAAGGACGGCCGCGATATTTGGTGCGAATTCGTCGCCCAGCCGATTTTCGACGATAGCGACGAAGGCGGCTACTGGTTGACGGTGGGGCGCGACATCACGCTGCGCAAACAGTCGATGAGCCAGCTCGCGCTTCTCACCTGGGTGCTCGATGAAATCAACGCTCGCGTCACCATCTACGAACCCGCCGGGGGTAACGATTTTGACATTGCCTACGAGAATGCCCCCTCCGCCGAGCGCAACCGCTATCTCTTTCTCGAACTTATTCGCGAGGGCGGCATCGTCGGGAAACTCGTGAACGATCGCAAGTTCGCCGCATCCCCGCTTCGCACCATGGTCGCCAACGACGGCGCGAGCGGGGCGATCGATATCGAGATCCGCGCGCTCTTCGACGGCGTGGGCCGCCTCACCGCAGTCATCACGATCGAGCGGGATCTCACTTCCTCGAGCGGCCCCGAGGGCTACCCCAGCGCGGCGCGGCTCGCACTCGTTACCGCCGGTACGCAGGATATTCTCCACGCCCCTTCGCCGGAGGCACGTTTGCGCGCGCTGAGCGTCACGCTTCGCGAAGGCTTCGACGCCTCGCTCACGGTAGAGCCCTGCGGCGATTCGCCGTACGACCGGTTACGCTTCGATCCAAAGCATCACCGCGCGACGATGTCCTATTTCGCCGACGCGCCGAAACGCGCCCTCGTCACGTGGAAGAATCCCCTCGGCGAACTGGAACTCACCACGCTCCGCCTCGCTCTGGAAACCTTTCTCGGGAGCGTTCAGGTCGGCAGCTGAAAGAACGCGGCGAGGTCGAGTTCGCTCGCAACCATGTCGGCGAGGCGATCGAGCGAGCGCTCCCGCTCCCGTGCGACGAAGCGCCACGGCGCGCTCGCGCTCAGCCCGAGCGAGCCACGGAGACGACGCAGGTACTCATGCCGAAAGCGATCGTCATCGAAGAGCCCGTGCAGGTAGGTACCAACGGTGCGCCCATCTTCCGAACGCGCGCCGTCGAGGCGTGGCTTCGCACCATCATCGCGAATCTCCGCAAATGCGAAGCGACCGTCGTCGAAGGTCGTCTCGCCGACGTGAATTTCGTAGCCGCGAATCGCGAGGCCGCTCGCCAGATGCGTGCCGCTTACCCGCTCCGTCCTCTTCTTTTGCTTCATCGTCGTCGAGAGCGGCAGCAACGCGAGACCGAGATGCGTCCCACCGGCCTCCACTCCATGCGGATCGTCGATGCTGCGCCCGAGCATCTGCATGCCGCCGCAGATACCGAGCGCGTTGCGCGCCCGTCGCAGCGCTCCGTCGAGATTTCGTTCGCGGAGCCACTGGAGATCGGCGATCGTATTTTTCGAACCCGGGAGGATTGCAAGATCGGCGTTCGCCACGTCCTCCGGGCGCGCGGTATAGCGCAGCTCGACCGACGGCTCGGCTGCGAGCGATTCAAAATCGGTGAAATTCGAAAGATAGGGAAACGCGATAACCGCGATTCTCACGCGCTCGTCCTCCCGACGCGCGCTCCAAGGAGTGCCGAGCCGGCGCCGCTCGAGCGGGAGCGAATCCTCTTCATCGAGTTGGAGATCCGTGAGATAGGGAAGCACTCCGAAGCACGGACGCTCGCAACGTCGTTCGATCTCGACGATTCCGGGCTCGAGCAGGCTCCGGTCCCCGCGAAATTTGTTGATCGTAAACCCCGCGATCCGCGTGCGGTCGCGCTCGTCGAGCAGGGCGAGCGTTCCAAAGATCGACGCAAAGACCCCACCGCGATCGATATCGCCGACGAGCATGCAGCGAGCCTCGGCAGCATGCGCCATCGCCATATTGACGATGTCGCCTTCGCGGAGATTGATCTCCGCCGGCGAGCCGGCTCCTTCGATCACGATCGCTTCGTAGCGCTCGGCGAGGCGTTCGTACGATTCGAGCACCGCCGGCCAGAAGCGATCCCGATTCCGTCCACGATAATCCGACGCGCGCACCGTCCCGAATCGCTCTCCCTGAAGGACGACCTGGGCGCCCTCGGTCGAGCTGGGCTTGAGGAGGACGGGATTCATATCGGCACTCGGAGCGATCCCCGCGGCCTCGGCCTGAAGCGCCTGAGCCCGCCCGATCTCCTTTCCGTCGGGCGTGACGGCGGAGTTGAGCGACATATTCTGCGCTTTGAACGGCGCGACGGCGATGCCGAGCCGAGCGAGATGGCGGCAGAGCGCGGCGGCGATCAGCGACTTTCCGACATCGGAGCCCGTGCCGAGAACCATGAATGCTTTCGCGCGCCGAGCGCCGCGTCGACTCGTATCATCGGTCTTCATGCGGCGCCTTCGATTCCCGCCCGGAGCGCCGAGGCCTGTACGGAGGGCCAGCGACCCAAGCGGCGAAAGCCGATGCTTTGCCGACGCCCGAAGCGATACGGGCGTTTTTTATGCCGAGCCGCCTCATGCGGCCATTCTTGGCGGAGAGCCTACCGATGAACGAGCACCCAACCCTCG
>JAJZVP010000116.1 GCA_021845615.1 bacterium
ATCTCGTCGAGTGCGAGGGCGGCTTCCTGCGGTGCGAGTGCGGCCTCGAGATGGACCGACCGTTCGTAGCCGTAGCGCGACCAGAGCTCGTCGGCGATATGCGGAGCGAACGGCGCGAGAAGTAACGGTACGGCGTGCACCGCGTAGAGCGTCGCTGCCGCATCGGGGGAGGCGCTCACCGCGCTCGTAAGGGCGTTGATCGTTTCGTCGAGGCGAGCGATCGTGGTGTTGTAGTGGAAGCGCCGCGACATGGTCTCTTCGACCAACGAGCGCGCCGCCAGATGGACCGCTCGCACCAGCGCCTTCTCGTCGGGCGTGGTGCAGACGGGAAGCGCGCGCACGTCGGCGCTCCTCGCGCGCGCGGCGAGCGGTTCGCACGCGCGCCAAACGCGATTGACGAATCGTACGCGCCCGTTGATGCCCTCGTCGGTCCAGTCGCTGGTGTCCTCGGGAGGCGTCACGTAGAGCAAAAAGAGACGCATCGCATCGACGCCGTTCCTTTCGGCGGTCTCGTCGATGCCGACGACGTTGCCGCGCGATTTCGACATTTTCTCGCCGTTTGCGAGCAGCATCCCCTGGTGAAAGAGGCGCGCGAAGGGCTCGTCGGAGCCACTCACCCAACCGCAATCGTGGAAAAATTTATAAAAGAAGCGCGAATAGAGCAGGTGCAGCACGGCGTGCTCCGAGCCGCCGATATACTGATCGACGTTCATCCACGCATCGGCCGCTTCGCGCGCCCAGGGAGCGCGTTCGTTGCGCGGATCGAGATAGCGCAAATAATACCACGACGATTCGAAGAACGTGTCCATCGTGTCGCTCTCCCGCCGCGCGGGCGCTCCGCATTTCGGGCAGCGCGTTTCGATAAAAGACGGGAGCCGCGCCAACGGCGAGCCTTCGCCGGTAATCGGTGCGTCGGGCGGCAAAAGAATCGGCAGTCGATCGTCGGGCACAGGCACTTCGCCGCATGCGTCGCAATAGACGATCGGAATCGGCGTGCCCCAATAGCGTTGCCGCGAAACGAGCCAATCGCGCAAGCGATAGTTCGTCGTTGCGGTGCCGACGCCCCGCCGTGCAAGCTCCGCGGCGATCGCGCGGCGCGCTTCGGCGCTCGGCATGCCGTCGAAGGCACCGCTGCCGACGAGGGTTCCGTCTTCGACAAAGGCCTCGGCGATCGGCGCGTCGGCTGCGAGCGAACTTCCCGTCGGAACGATGACGCGTGCGATCGGCAACGCGTGCTTCCGCGCGAAATCGAAATCGCGTTCGTCGTGCGCGGGAACTCCCATGACGGCGCCCGTTCCGTACTCGGCGAGCACGTAATTCGTCACCCAGATCGGCACGCGCGCGCCGGAGAGCGGATGGATCGCATAGGCGCCCGTAAAGAGCCCTTGCTTCTCCATCAAGCTCGTCCGTTCGAGCTCGGATTTCGAACGTAGGCTCTCGGCAAACGCATCGATCGCGCGGGCGCTCTCGGAAGGCACGAGCCCTTTGATGCAGGCCACGACCGGATGCTCGGGCGCGAGTGCGAGGAACGTCACGCCGTAAACGGTGTCGACGCGCGTGGTGAAGACCTCGATGCGCTCCTCGGCTCCATCGATAGCGAAGGAAAATTGCGTGCCCTCGCTCTTGCCGATCCAGTTGCGCTGCATCGTGCGCGTGCGCTCGGGCCACCCGTCGAGACGTTCGAGCCCGTCGAGCAGTCGATCGGTGTACTCGGTGATGCGCAAGAACCACTGCGAGAGATTGCGGCGCTGCACCGGGGTGTCGCATCGCCAGCAACGCCCGTCGATCACCTGTTCGTTCGCCAGAACCGTCGCATCTTTCGGGCACCAGTTGACCGGCGCTTCGCGTTTGTAGGCGAGCCCGCGTTCGTACAAGCGCAAGAAGAGCCACTGATTCCAACGATAGTATTCCGGCGTGCAGGTTGCGATCTCGCGCGACCAGTCGTAACTGGTGCCCATGAGCCGCAACTGTCGCTGCATGTTCGCGATGTTCGAGAGCGTCCACGCCGCGGGCGCGATGCCGCGCTGGATCGCCGCATTTTCCGCCGGTAGGCCGAACGCATCCCAGCCCATCGGGTGCAGCACGTTATAGCCCAGCATGCGCATCGAACGAGCGATCGCATCGCCGATCGTGTAGTTCTTGGCGTGCCCGACGTGGAGATCTCCCGAGGGGTACGGCAGCATTTCGAGCACGTAATACTTCTCGCGGTTCGCATCGGGGCGAGCAACGGCGAGCCCGTCGCGCTCCCAACGCTCGCGCCAGCGCTGCTCGATATCCTGGAAATCGTATGCTGCGGCCATCTGCCTAGCATACGCAACCGGGGCAAGCCCTCCCACCGCAGGGGTCGCAGCGCGCTTTCCAACGCGCCGGTTCGAGTGAAGGAACGGCATGAAACGCTGGATCGCTCTCACCGCCATCGCCGTCGCCGTGGCGCTATTCGCGTTCCGTCCCGCGCCGGCGCCGCTCATCGTTCCGCCCGCTCGCCCCGCGCACGCCGGAAAGTACGCCCCGAAGGCGACGAGGGGCGTGCAGCATCGGGGGCGGAGCGCCCCGAGCCTGCTCGTCGATATCGCGGGCCGGGTCGCGCACCCAGGGCTCTACCACCTTCCAATTGGGGCGCGCGCCGAGGCGGCGATCGCGGCAGCGGGCGGGGCGCTGCCGGGCGCCGACCTCGATCGCGTCGATCTTGCCGCGCTCCTTGCCGATGGCGAAGAGGTGCTCGTCCCGAAGGCTGGTGCGCCGGCGCGGCGCCGGAGTGCGCTTCGCGTCCCTCGAACGCCGCGAGGGAAGCGCGGCAAGAAGGCCGCCGCACTCGTCGGGACCCGCGTCGATCTCAACGGCGCCGACGCGAGCGCGCTCGCAGCGGTGCCCGGCATCGGCCCCATCGTCGCCGGAAGGATCCTTGCGGTGCGCCGACGCGACGGCCCCTTCGACTCGCTCGACCAACTCCTCGATGTGGCGGGTATGAGCCCCTCGCGGCTCGAGCAGGCGCGTCCCTTCCTTCACGTGTAGTCTGAACTTCGGTTCGCCGGAAAGGTCAGAGGCGGTAGAGCGGGCAAAAACTTGCGTACGATGGTCGATTGGATGTCGGAGCGCGAGACGCTTCCAGAGCTCATTACGCGCGTGCTGTCGGAGCCGCGCGACCGCGCGGTAGTCGAACGAAGGGGCGACGGCTGGATCGATATCTCGAGCACGGGATTGCTCGATCGCGCCAAAAATATCGCATGCGCGATTCGCGCCGCCGGTTTGCACGGCGGCGACCGCGTCGCCTTAATCGGTCACAACTCCGTCGATTGGATTGCGGCGAGTTTCGGCATTCTGATGAGCGGATGTATCGTCGTTCCGATCTATCCGACGCAGGCCGGCGATATCACCGCTTACATCCTCAAGCACTCCGAAGCGAAGTTGCTGTTCGTCGACACCGAAGCGACGCTGCGCGCGCTCGGAGCGGCGATTCCGGTTCTCCCGCGCGCGATCGTATTCGATTCGACAGGCCCGTTCGCGCTCTCGGCATTCGAAAGCGATGGCGCTCGCGCGCGCGCCGCCGACGCGTCGTTGCCGGATTCGTATCACGAATCGCTCAAACCCGACGATCTCGCCATTCTCATCTATACCAGCGGTACGACGGGCAATCCCAAGGGCGTCATGCTTTCGCACGATAACATCGCCTTCGACGCCAAATCGTCGCTCTACGGCGCTTTTGCCGTGCTGACGCCGCAGGACCGCGTCCTTTCGGTTCTGCCGTTTTCGCACATTTACGAACAGACGATGATGTTCATCTACTTCCTCGCGAAACCGACCTATTTCGTCTGCCACGATGCCAACGAACTCATCCCCGATCTGCTGCACGCGCGCCCCAACTACATGACGTGCGTGCCGCGTATCTTCGACCGCGTCCTCGCCGGAATCAACGGGAACGCGTTGCGCGCGGGCGGCCTCCAGGCTCGGCTGGTTCCGTGGGCGCTGCGGACGGCGCGGCATTGGGCGCGCGCGAAAACGTTCGGCGGTTCCAATCCGCTGCTCTCCATTCAATACGCCGTCGCCAAGCGGTTGGTGCTCGATAAGGTGCGCGCGCGCCTCGGGCTCGATGCGATGAAGTTTTTTAGCAGCGGAAGCGCGGCGCTGCACGTCGACGTGGCGATGACCTATCTCGGGTTGGGTATGCCGATCATGCAAGGCTACGGGCTCACCGAAACCTCACCCGTCGTGACCGTCAATTACCCAGAAAAAAATAAGTACGGGAGCGTCGGCGCGGTCATTCCCGGCGTCGAAGTAAGTATAGCCGCCGACGGCGAGGTGCTGACGCGCGGGCGCCACGTAATGCTCGGATACTATCGCGATGCCGAAGCGACGCAGGCCGTGCTCGCCGGCGGGTGGTTTCACACCGGCGATATCGGCGAGGTCGACGCCAACGGTTACCTCACGATCACCGACCGCAAGAAAGAAGTCTTCAAAACGGCGACGGGTAAATTCGTCGCGCCGGCTCGCGTCGAGAGCGCGATCAAGCGCTCGATGTTCGTCGCGCAAGCGATGGTGTTCGGCGACGGGCGCCCCTATCCGGGCGCGCTGGTTTGTCCCAATTGGGAGAACCTGCGAGCCGAACTCGAGCTTCCCGCCGATGCGACGGTCGACGAACTTGCAAAACGCGACGACGTCAAGGCGTTTTATGCAGCCGAAGTCCGCAAGCGCACCGCCGATCTCGGAAGTTTCGAGCAGATTCGGCGAGCGGTCGTCATTCCGAGGGAGTTTAGCGTCGAGTCGGGTGAACTTTCGCCTTCGATGAAGGTGAAACGGCGCGTCGTCGAATCTCGCTATGCCGGGGCAATCGACGAGTTCTATCGAAGCGATCCTAAAATACAGTCGGTTGCATAGCCCGACGCACGAGGTTGTAGGAGGAATATTTTGAGAAGCACTCGCTTGCTTGCGAGCGCCGTCGCGCTCGCAGTTCTGCTTCCGGTCGTCGGCGCCGCCGCGCCGATGAAAGCACCGCCGAAGAAGCCGCAAATGCGCGTTCCGGCGCGGTATCCCGATTCGATCACCCACGGCAGCGTGGTCGTCCACGGGAAGACGATCCATTACACGGCGCGCGCGGGGACGATCACCCTGCACGACCAAGCGAACCGCCCCACGGCGCGCATCTTCTACGTCGCGTACACCAAAGACGGCGCGCAACCGACCGCCCGGCCGGTAACGTTTTTTTACAACGGCGGCCCCGGCAGCTCGACGATGTGGTTGCACATGGGTTCGTTCGGCCCGGTGCGCGTGATTTCGGGAAGCGGAACGCTGACCGGTCCGCCGCCCTATCGCATCGTCCCCAACGGATACACGTTACTCGACAAAACCGACGAAGTGTTCATCGACATGCCCGATAGCGGTTTCGGCCGCATCATCGGCGCCGGCAAGCCGAAGATGTTTTTCGGCGTCGATCAGGACGCGAGCGCATTCGCGCAGTTCGTTCAGAACTACATTAGCAAGTTCGGCCGCTGGAACTCGCCGAAATATCTGTTCGGCGAAAGTTACGGAACGACGCGCGACGCCGCTCTCGCCGCCGATCTCCAGCAAGACGGCGTCGGGCTCAACGGGGTCGTCTTTCAATCCTCGATTCTGAATTTCAATCTCGATTGGAGCGTGAACTTCGGCTACGTTCCGGCTGCGGTCGGTGGCGGCGATTGGGGCTTCGTGCTCTATCTCCCGACCGAAGCCGCGACGGCCTGGTATCACCGCGCGGTGCCGAATCGTCCCGCGCACCTTCGCCCCTTCCTCGCGCGGGTCCAGCGCTTTGCGATGGGTCCCTACCTCACCGCGCTCGCGCAGGGCGACGCCCTTCCGCAAGCGCAGCGATTGGCGATCGCCAATAAACTGCACGAATATACCGGTCTCTCGCTGCAGTACATTCTCAATGCGAACCTCCGCATTCCGTACGGTCGCTTTGAAAACCAACTGCTGCGCAATAGCGGCAAGATCGTCGGGCGCCTCGATTCGCGCTACGAAACCACCACGATCGACGGCAACCAGGCATCGGCACCGTGGGATCCGACCGATGCGGCGATCGACGATCCGTTCACTGCAGCCGTCAACCAATATTTGCGCGAGACGCTGAAGTACAATCCTCCGATTCCGTATCGGAGCAGCGTGTACAACATCATCGCCCAAAACGGCGGTTGGGATTGGAAACATCACGGCATGCAGCCGACGAACGTCGCGCCGGATATCGCGGCGACCATGACCAACGAGCCGAGCATGAAGGTGTTCGTCGCGATGGGCTACTACGACTTCGCAACGCCATACGAGGCGGCGCTCTACACCTTCGAACACCTCGGTATTCCGCCGTCGTTACAGCGAAATATCACCTATCGTTACTATCGCGTCGGCCACATGATCTACCTCAACCCGCAGTCACTCGCCCACTACCAACGCGATCTCGACGCCTGGTATAGCGCTCCGTAAACCGCCGCGCACGGCTCGCTCGGCGCCGTCGCGCCGAGCGAGCATCCTTGTCACGCCGAGTAGCCGCCCTTGTCACGCCGAGTAGCCGCCCTTGTCACGCCGAGTAGGGCGCGTTAGCGCCCGTATCGAGGCG
>JAJZVP010000117.1 GCA_021845615.1 bacterium
CAGCGCGCATTTGAAGAGCGCGCGACCGAACGTCTGCAGGCGATCGGGTTCGCACCGGTTCCGCGCTCCTTTGAGTTCGAGAACGAGGACCGCCGAGCGATCTTCCGCCTCGGCACCGAGGAGAGCTCGTACGCGTGGGCTCGCTTCCTGGGGTACACCGCTCCGCTCTTGCGCTCCGAAGGTTGGAGGGTGGAGATCGATGCGGAGTTCCCGCACGAAATCGTGGAGTTCTCCGAGGATTGGCAAGCCGATATCGAACCCGACGCGCACCGCACGGGCTGGTTTGAGATCGATCTCGGAATCGAAGTCGACGGAGAGCGGATCCCGTTGCTGCCGATCATCGTCGAAGCGCTCGCTGCGAACGGTATCTCCTCTACCGACGATCTCGCCGCGATCGCCGCACGGAGCGAACCGATTTTCGGCCGCTTACCGAGCGGCGCCTACGTCGCACTCCCGCCGACTCGCGTCGCGCGCGTGTTGGCGACGCTCGTCGATCTCTTCGACGGCGAGCACGCTCTCGTCGACGGCGAACGCATCGCGCTGCCGGCGGCGCGCGCGATCTCGCTCGCCGAGATCGACGGCACGGTTCTCCGGCGCGGTGCCGTCACCGATGCTTTCGGCGGCTTTATCGACGGCCTCAACGATCTCGCCGGACACGCCCCGGCGCTTCCGGCAAACTTCCACGCCGAACTGCGCCCCTATCAGCGCGACGGCGTCGCGTGGATGCAACTGTTGCGCGCGCACGGATTCGGAGGAGTGCTCGCCGACGATATGGGTCTGGGAAAGACCGTGCAGTTGCTCGCGCACGTCGCGATGGAGAAGGCTGCGGGACGGCTGCGTAAACCCGTCCTCATCGTCGCTCCGACAAGCGTCGTGCCCAATTGGCGCGCCGAGATCGCGCGCTTCACGCCGGAATTGCGGGTGCTCGTGCTCAGCGGCCCGGATCGCGCCCGTTACTTTGGGGAGATCGCCAACGTCGACGTCGTCTTGAGTACCTACGCACTCTTGGTGCGCGACGCCGAAGAGCTCCACGCGCACGAGTGGTCGATCGCCGTCCTCGACGAAGCGCAGGCGATCAAGAATCCTCGAGCCAAGGCTGCGATCTCGGCTACGAAACTCCATGCCGAGCAACGGGTGGCAATGACCGGAACGCCGATCGAAAACAATCTCGAAGAACTCTGGTCGATCTACGCATTCGCACTACCGGGGCTGTTGGGAACGCGCAGTTCCTTCGCGCGATTCTTCCGGACGCCGATCGAAAAGCGGGGTGACGCTCTGCGGCGCGGTGCGCTCGGGAAGCGCCTGCACCCCTTTCTCATGCGGCGTACAAAAGAAGACGTCGCGCGCGATCTGCCGGAAAAGACCGAGATCGTCCATCGCGTCGAACTCGGCGGCGCGCAGCGCGATCTTTACGAAACGATTCGCTTGGCGATGCATAAGCGCGTTCGCGACGAAGTTGCCAAGCGCGGCCTCGCGCGCAGCCGCATCGTCGTGCTCGACGCGCTCTTAAAACTACGACAAGTATGCTGCGATCCTCGCTTGCTCGATCTCGATGCGGCACGCAGCGTCAAAGAGTCGCAGAAGCTCGACGCGCTCTTCGAGATGCTCGAAAGCCTCATGGCCGATGGTCGGCGCATCCTGCTCTTCTCGCAATTCACCTCGATGCTCGATCTCATCAAACCCGAGTTGGTGAAGCGCGATATGTCGTTCGTCGAAATTCGCGGAGCCACGCGCGACCGGGAGACGCCGGTCAAGCGCTTCCAAAATCGCGAAGTGCCGCTTTTTTTAATCAGTCTAAAAGCCGGCGGCACCGGGCTCAACCTCACCGCCGCCGATACGGTGATTCATTACGATCCTTGGTGGAACCCGGCGGTCGAACGGCAAGCGACCGACCGCGCGCATCGCATCGGTCAGGAGCAGCACGTCTTCGTCTATAAGCTCATCGCCGAGGGTACGGTCGAAGAGCGTATCCTCGAATTGCAAGCACGCAAAGGAGAGCTCGCCGCGAGCCAGTTCGCCGATGCAGCGACCGCTCCGCTCCCTCTCGACGCCGCCGATATCGATCGGCTCTTTAGCTAGCCGTGTCCGCGA
Source organism: bacterium (assembly GCA_021845615.1). Classification (GTDB taxonomy): domain Bacteria; phylum Vulcanimicrobiota; class Vulcanimicrobiia; order Vulcanimicrobiales; family Vulcanimicrobiaceae; genus JABEUX01. The sequence continues at coordinate 2,092 of JAJZVP010000117.1, forward strand.
GCGCTCCTCGAATTCGTAGCGCGCCGATCGCGGTGCTCGCCGCCGCTCTCGCGCTCGCGGGGTGTGGCGGGGGCGGTGGAGGGAGCGCGAACGTCCTCCCGAGTGCGGCGCCGTCGCCGGTTGCGGCGGGTGCCGCGGCGCCGCAGTACGTCGGGTATTGGGACGATTGGGAGCAAACGCCGTGGAGTGCGGTGCCTAACGGCGTGACGACGTTGATCTATGCGTTCGATTTCGTTGCCGGACACAGCGTGGTTCCCGACGGCAATGCACCGGGATACCTCACCGCCGCAGCCGTTGCCTCGCTTCACCAACGCGGCATAAAAGTGTTGCTCTCGCTCGGCGGCGGGAGCCCTTCGACGGCCTTCGTTTTCGATGGCGATACGAAGGATTTCGAGACGAACTTGATCTCCGTGCTTCAGCTGTATGGTTTCGACGGCGTCGATTTCGACGACGAATCGGGGACGCAAGCCCAACGCGTCGCCGATCTCGAAACGCTCATTCCCGCAACGCGCGCGGCATTCGCGGCCAATGGAATCGGAAACGATCTCATAACGCTCGCGGCTTTCGACACACCGACGAGCTTTGGAGACGGCACCGTCCTGGCCGCACCCGGGGTTGCAAGCGCGCTTTCGTGGGTGAATGTGATGAGCTACGCTTACGCTTCGGCGCAGAGCGATCTCGCCGCCTACGCCCTCGTCGTTCCCCCGGCGCGGCTGATGCTCGGTAGCGATATCGACGGGGACGTCTCGCTCGCGCCGAATGCAACCCTCGAATCGCTCGCCGCATGGGTGAAGAACAATGGATACGGTGGCATGATGGTGTGGACCGTGAACGACGCCACCGCCGCCCAAAACCAAGCAATCGAAAGCGGTTTGACGACCGGGAAATAGCGGCGCCGCCACGTAACCTCCGGAGTTGGAGGATTTTTCGTGAAACGTTGGTGCTTGCTGCCGGGCGCTTTGATCGCCGCCCTCATTCCCTTCGCGACGCTCGGCGCGGCACACTCGCCGCGAACTCCGTATACCGCGATGACCTTCCGCTCGATCGGGCCCGCGATCGCCGGCGGTCGCGTACCGGCAGTCGCAGGGAGTGCGCGCGATCCCAACCTCTATTATATCGGGACGGCAGGGGGCGGCGTTTGGAAGAGCGTCAACGGCGGGGCAACGTGGAGCGATGTCTTTGCGAAAGAACCCGTCGCATCGATCGGTGCAATCGCGATCGATCCACGCAATGCGAAGGTCGTTTGGGTCGGCACCGGAGAGAGCAACCCGCGCAACGACGTCATCCGCGGCGACGGCATTTACAAGAGTGTCGACGGTGGAAAAACCTGGAAAAACGTCGGTTTGCGTGAGAGCGGACACATCTCCGCAATCGCCGTCGATCCGACCGATTCCAATCACGTCGTCGTTGCAGTCCTTGGCGATGTTTTTCGTAATAGCCTCCACCGCGGCGTCTACGTCACGTTCGACGGAGGGAGGACGTGGAAGAAAACGCTCTATCTCGCTCCCGACAGCGGTGCGAGCGACCTCGCGATGGATCCTCGCAATCCCCGAATTCTCTACGTTGGAATGTGGGAATTTCGCCGCCGGCCCTGGACCTTTTCGAGCGGCGGCCCTCACGGCGGGCTCTATAAATCCATCGACGGCGGGGTGCACTGGCAACGCGTTACGGGCAACGGCTTTCCGACGGGGCTGACCGGGCGGATCGGCCTCGCAATCGCTCCGAGCAATCCGAACCGCATTTATGCATTGATCCAATCGCGCGAAGGCGTGCTCTGGCGCTCCGATGATGCAGGCGCGCATTGGACGCGGCTCTTTTCGGGGACGCTGATCGACCAGCGCCCGTTCTATTTCAGCCATCTCGCCGTCGATCCCAAGAACGAAAATCGCGTTTACACGCTCTCGATGAATCTCGCGCTGAGCAGCGACGGCGGAAAGCATTTTCGGCGTTTCGGGCGCGGCGTGCATGCCGACGCACACGCGATCTGGATCGATCCCTCCGACGGAAAGCGATTCATCATCGGTGACGACGGTGGTTTCGCGCTCACGCTCGATCGCGGAGAGCATTTCACGTTCACGCGAAATCTTCCGATCGAACAGGTCTACCACGTCGGTCTCTCCACCGATCGTCCGTATATGGTTTGTGCGGCGCTGCAAGATAACGAAGCGTTCTGCGGCCCCTCGAATTCGCGTTCGTTCGACGGCATTACCGGGCGCGATTGGCGCGTAACGGTCGGCGGCGATGGAATGTGGGCGGTTCCCGATCCCGCGAATGCGCGGTACGTCTTCGCCGATTCGGAGGACGGCTATCTCGTACGCTACGATTGGAAGGATGAAGATTTTCGGTACGTCGGTCCGTACAACGCAACCTCGGCCGCACGCTTCGATCTCCGTCTGGCGAAATATCGCTTTAATTGGGATTCGCCGATCGCGTTCGCTCCCTGGAATCCGCACGTCATGTGGTACGGTGGGAACGTCGTCTTTCAAAGCACGGATCGCGGCGAACATTGGGTGCCGATCAGCCCCGACTTGACGCTCGATATCAAATCGCACCAGGCGCCCTCGGGGGGACCGATTACGAAGGATGTTTTTGGGACCGAGTACTCCGACACTATTCTCGACATCGAAGGGTCGTCGGTTGCGACCGGCGAGATCTGGGTCGGAACCGACGACGGGCTCGTGCAACTCACGCGCGACGGCGGAAAAACGTGGCGCAACGTTACTCCTGTAGGGATCGCGCCGTTCGGACGCGTGGAAACGGTCGCTCCCTCGCCCTTCGCCGCCGGCACGGCATACGCCATCGTCGATCGTCATCGCTCCGGTGACGACGCTCCCTACGCCTTCGTCACGACCGATTTCGGCGCGCACTGGCGCGAGATCGTCGCGGGAATACCGCCGACGCAATTCGTGCGAACGATTCGCCCCGATCCCGTCAATCCGCACGTTCTCTATCTCGGAACCGACCGTGGGCTCTTTATCAGTTTCGACGGCGGAACGCGCTGGCAGAATCTGCGCAACAATATTTCGGTTGCGAGCTTTCGCGATCTTCGCATCGCCTCGCGCGAGCGCGACCTCGTCGCCGCGACGCACGGACGGGGGATCTGGATTCTCGACGACCTCACGCCGCTCGAGCGCTTCCGCGCCGCCGAGCGCGCCGGATTCATGCTCTTCCATCCGCGCACCACCTACCGCTGGGTTTTGCACTCGAACCAAGAAGGGCTCTACGGGCGATTCTCGGGGAAGAATCCCCCGGCGGGAGCGCTGATTTCGTTCTATCAAAAAACGGCTTCGACGACGCCGCCGACGTTGCAGATCTACGACGCGGCGGGGCGTTTGGTGCGGAGCATCGCCGGAACGCATACGGTTGCGAAGAAGAACGTGTCGCGCATTGCGAATCACCCTGGGATCAACCGCTACGTCTGGGATCTGAACGCGACGCCGGCGTTGCAATGGAAGGGAGCGGCGCCTGCGTTTCGCGTTCAGTCGGGGCCGCCGGTTCCCCCGGGGCTCTACACCCTTCGTCTCACCGCCGACGGGCATACTGCAACGACGACGGTGACGGTGAAGGCCGATCCGCGCTCGCCGTGGAGACAGGCCGATTACGAACGCGCCTATCGCTTCAATCTTCACTACGTGCACGTGACCTCGGCGATCGATACGGTGCTCAACAATCTCGACGCGGTGGCGCGTTCGCTTGGAAAAACGGAGGCGGCGACGCACGATGCTGCGTTGCAGGCGGCGATCGTGCGTGCGATGAAGGCGCGCGACGCCGTCTTTGCCGCGTTTACCGCAAACTATCGAAACGGCGAAGATTTCGCCCTCCGTGCGGGATCGTTGCGCGAAGATCTGCCTGCCGGGCTGAGTTTCTCGCTCCACCCACCGACCGCGGCCGATCTCGCGTTCGATCGCGCGTTTCAGCAACGCTACCGTGCCGCGATGTTGCGCTATGCGGCATTGCTGAAGGATGTGTTGCAGCCGTTACAGGCGCGGCTGAAGTCTGCGCATCTGCCGGCCATCGCCGGGCTTCACTCGGTCGCCCCGTGAGGGCGTAATGCGCGCGAATGGGCTTCGGACAGCGTTTCTCGCAGCTGCGGCAGTCGCGCTGCTTGCCGCGTGCGGCGCTGCGGGAGCCGCGCAGAGCGCCGGGCCGCTCGCCCCGGCACCGAGCCCGAGCGCGGCGTGGTGGGCGCCGACGCCGGGCTCGAGCTTCCAGTACGATCTCAGCGATGCGGGGCTTCCGTCGCCGGGGGCGTCAATCGAAGATCTCGATTGGGAAGCGACGAGCGCGAGCGATGTCGCTACGCTGCACGCTGTCGGCGGACGAGCCGTCTGTTACGTTGACGCGGGGAGTTACGAAAATTGGCGCCCCGATGCCGCAAGTTTTCCAGCGGTCGTGCTCGGAGATACCTACGTCGGATATCCGAACGAACGGTGGCTCGAT
>JAJZVP010000118.1 GCA_021845615.1 bacterium
GCCTGGAGGTTGGGCAGCCAACGACGCTTGGTTTTATTCATGGCGTGGCTAACGTTGTTGCCGGACATCGGCCCTTTGCCACAGACTTCACAGCGCTTCGCCATTTGAGTCGGTTCCTTACAACGGATATGCGACGAAAGTCGCGGGAGGTAGCGGGCCGCAGAACGGCTCGCAAAAGCCTGAGCAGTTTACCATGCGGAGGCACGAACTTCAAGGCCGCCCGGAGGGCACCAATCCCCTCCGCTCTGCGTTGAACGGATGGTATCGTACAACGCTCGACTCTTGAAGGGAGTTTCTGTGAAAATAGGGCGAATAGCGCTCCTCGTAGGCACCTGTCTGAGCCTGGCCCTCGTCGGATGCGCCGGGGCGAACGCTGGCAGCTCGGTCGATAGCAGCGCGCCGGTCTACGTCCATATGAACGGCGGAAACGAGTTCCTCGAACCCACCGTCGCCGTCGCACCGGGCGAGCCGGTGGTCTTCGTCAACGAGGACACCGAGCCGCATACCATCCTTGGCTACCATCCCACGACCGGGAAGCTCAACCCGGCGATCGACGGCGATCCCGCCGGTACGCCGGGAGCCGGGCACCCCGTCGCCACCTACACCGTGAAATTGAAGAAGCCGGGGATCTACGCGTACTACTGCTCGGTCCACGCCATACTCGCAAAGACCTACGGAACCGCCGTGCAGCCGGCTCATCGTCCTGGGGTTCATGGGTATCCCGGTGCGATGGCGGGGGTGATCATCGTTACGACCGACCCGGCGCTGATCGCCCAGAACCCGGCGAGTAGCGCCAAAAAGGTTCTCAACGGCTATTTCGGCGGGTAACCCGCACCGAACGTAGCGAGCCCCCGGCGCGAGCGGGGACAGGATTCGACCGGGAGAGCCCAAAGGAGCGCGGCCATGGATGTGACCGCGCTCGATGGGCGCGCCTTTGCGAAGTTTATCGCCGCGGGCAGCTACTTTCTCAAGAAATACCGTGGCGTTCTCAACGATCTGAACGTCTTTCCCGTCCCCGACGGCGACACGGGAACCAACATGTTCCTCACGGTTCGCTCGGCGAGCCTCGCCGCTGCAAAATGTGCGGATGCCCCGCTCTCGGAGGTCGCTGCGGCTGCCGCCGAGGGGAGCCTCATGGGCGCGCGCGGGAACTCCGGCGTGATCGTCTCGCAGATGCTGCGGGGCTTCGCCCACCACGTTCGCCATCGTCGCGAGATCGATACCTTCGTCTTCGCGACGGCGTTGCGAGAGAGCGTGGCGGCGGCCCGACAAGCGCTGCTCCGCCCCGTCGAAGGGACGATCCTCTCGGTCGCCGAGGCGGCGGCTGAGGCCGCCTACCGGCTCGCGCTGCACGAACGGGACTTCTATCGACTCCTCAGCGGAGTGCTCCGCGCGGCGAACGAGGCCCTCGATCGTACTCCCGAGCAGCTCGCCGCTCTCAAGGAGGCGGGCGTGGTCGACGCGGGTGGCGCGGGTTTCGTCTATTTTCTCGAAGGCATATCGAGTTTTCGTCCGGAGGTGAAAGTGCGGGCGACCGCCTTTCCGCGCCGGCCCGCGAAGAAGAGCGCCTTTGCGAGAACGCAGCAGGTCGGCGAGAATAAGTTCTGCACCGAGTTTATTCTCGAGCGCGCGACCGTCGGCGTTCACGAAGTGCGCGCGACCTTGGAAAAACTCGGCGAATCGTTGCTGGTCATCGGCGAGATACCGAAAATCAAGGTGCACATTCACACCGACGTTCCGCAGCGCGTGACCGAGAGCGTCGAACGATTCGGCACCGTCACCCATTTGAAAGTCGACGATATGGAGCGGCAGCACCACGTCTTGGTCGTCGACAGCATCCCGCGCGCGCGAGCGATCGTGGCGGTCGTTCCCGGTGAGGGCTTCGAAGCCATCGCGCGCGAGTTGGGCGCGGAAGTGACCGTTCCCGCGGCGGTCAATCCGAGCGTTCGCGACCTGTTACTGGCGATCACGAAAACGCTCTCGGATGACGTGTTGCTCTTCGTTAACGATAAAAACGTCGAATTAGCGGCGCGCGAGGCGGCGAGCCGCAGCGATAAACGCGTCGTCGTCGTGCCGACGCGCAACATCGTCGCCGGCATCGCGGGGCTCTTTGCCTTGCGCTCGTTCGGCGATGCCGCGACCCCTCCGGTGGAGAAGATTCTCGCCGAGGCCGCCCGCGTTCGCGCCGCACAGGTGTTCTTCGCCGGGAAAGACGCCATGCATGGGGATCTGCGGATCGCGCGTGGGCGACCCGTCGCCGCGCTCGACGGCGAGCTCTTCGTCGCCGAGAGCCTCGCCGAGGTCTCGCGCGACGTCGTAAAAGCGATGGGCGGCGAGCGCGGGGGGCTGCTGACCCTTTACTATGGCGGAACAGAGCGAGAGCGCGATGCAAAGGTGCTGGCCGATGCGATGAGCGAAGCCTTCCCGAATCTTGATGTGGAGTACTATTACGGCGGAATGAGCAACGCAGAGTATTGGATCGCGCTCGATGAGTGAGCCGCGTATTGCCGTCGATGCGATGGGTGGAGACCGCGCCCCGGAGGAGGTCGTTGCGGGTGCCTTGCTCGCCGTCGAGGCCTTCGGTGCCAACCTCGTCCTCGTCGGCGACGAAGCGCGCATTCGCCCGCTGCTCGGAGGAGCCGCGAGCGATCGCGTTGCCGTCGTTCACGCCCCCGAGGCGGTGCCGATGGATCAACATGCCTCGCAGGCGCTTCGCGGCGCCGATCGGACCTCGCTCGGGCGGGCGATCGAACTCGTTAAATCCGGTGAGGCAGATGGCGTCGTCTCGGCGGGGAATAGCGGCGCCTTTCTCGCCATTTCATTGGTAAAACTTCGCACCATCGAGGGAATCGCTCGCCCGGCGATCGCGACGGTCTGGCCCGCGCTCAACGGCCCGTCGGTGCTGCTCGATTCGGGAGCGAACGTCGATTGTCGCCCGGAGTGGCTCGTTCAATTCGGAATTATGGGAAGCGCCTACGCGCGCGCCGCTTTGGGCATCGAGCGCCCGCGCGTCGGCATTCTCTCCATCGGCGAGGAACGTACGAAAGGGAACGCCGCGGTGCTCGAAGCCGCCGCGCTGCTCGATCGAGCGCCGCTCCATTTCATCGGCAATATCGAAGGGAAAGATATGTTCCATAACGTCGCCGACGTTATCGTCGCCGATGGATTCGTCGGCAACGTCGTGCTCAAGGCGTGCGAGGGAATGATCGGCGATCTCGGGTCGGTGATGAAGGAGGAAGTGCTCGGCGGCGGACTCATGGCAAAACTCGGTGCCGCGCTGCTCTTGCCGCGCTTGCGCGGGCTGCGCAAGCGGTACGATTACGAAACCTACGGCGGGGCTCCGTTGCTCGGGCTGCGGGGGAACTGTATCGTCTCGCACGGCCGCGTCAGTCGAAACGGCATCAAGCACGCCATTCGGGCCGCGATCGAAGAGACGCGCGCCGACGTCGTCGGGAAGATCGGGCAACTCGTCGCCGGAGAGATGGTAACGAAAGTTTAATGTCGATTCACGTCGTCACCGATAGTACCGCCGATATCGATCCGGCGCGGGCGGCCGAGCTCGGCGTGACGGTCGTTCCGCTCTTCGTCGTCTTCGGCAACGAATCGCTCCGCGATTATATCGATATCTCGCGGCCGCAATTTTTCGATCGCCTCGAACACGACCCGATATTGCCGACGACCTCCCAACCGAGTGCGGCGATGTTTGAAGAAGCCTTCGCGCCGATCGCCGCGCGCGGTGAGGATATCGTCTGCATCACCATTTCGTCGGTGCTCTCGGGAACGATCAACGCCGCGAGAGCCGGCGCCGAGCGTATCGAGGGCGCGCGCGTCGAACTCTTCGATTCGATGAACGCCGCCGGCGGGTTGCAGTTTTTCGTCGAAGACGCAGCCCGCATGGCCGCCGACGGGGCATCGATGGAGGATATTCTCGCCCACCTCACCGCGATGCGCGACCGGACCCCGCTCTACGCGACGCTGCCGGATCTCTCGCACGTGCAGCGAACCGGGCGCATCGGCCGAGCCGCGGCGGTCCTCGGCGGACTGATGAAAATCGTTCCGATCCTCACGCTCGAGGCGGGTGCGGTCGTCTCGCGTTCCCAGGTGCGCACCTTCAAACGCGCTCGGGAGACGATGGTCGACCTGATTTGCTCCGACGAGAAAGGCCCGGCTCCGGCTCGCTTTCGCGTCATTCACACGCAGGCGCCCGAACTCGCGACGCAGATGCACGATCGCATCGTCGAGCGCAACTCGGGGCGCGAAATCTCGATCGATATCGTCGAAGCGGGGCCGGTGATCGCGGTGCATGCCGGTGCCGGGGCGATCGGCGTGGTCGCAACCGATGCGTTCGTCGATCGACGAACCGCGCGTAGTACGTAAGCATAAAGGGGGATCTTCATGTCCGTCACGGTCGTTACCGATAGCACCTGCGATATGTCGCGCGAAATGGCTGCGAAATACGGAATCGTTCAGGTTCCGCTCTACGTCATTTGGGGGAACGAACGCTTCCGCGACGGCGTCGATATCACCATGGCGGAGTTTCATCGCCGCCTGATGAGTTCGAAAGAGAACCCGATCACCGAAGAACCCTCGAGCGACGAGTTCGCCGCCGTATTTCAAAAAGAGATCGATGCGGGGCGCGAGGTGATCTGCCCGACGATCGGATCGAAGCTCTCGAAGACCTTCGAATCGGCGAGCGAGGCCGCGCGGCGCTTTCCCGGCAAAGTGGAGGTCGTCGATACCGAGACCTTCTCGGGGGGATTGGCGCTGCACGCGATGCTTGCGGCCGAACTCGCGAAGGCGGGCGTGCCGCTGAAAGAGATCGCGGCGCGACTGCGCGCGAAACTCGCCACCCAGCGCGGCAATATGGTGCTCCCCGACGTCACCTTTCTCGGCCGAAGCGGGCGCCTGAACAAAGCGGTCGTCTCGCTCGCGCAGATGATGCGATTGAGCCCGATTCTCCAACTCAATCACGGCGTCGCGGAGTCGGCGACGCAGACCAACGATTTCGAAAAATCGCGCCGTCAACTCATCAGTATCGCGTTGCGCAGCCTGGAAAACACCTCGAAGATTCGGTTTATGGTCGGAACGGTCGACGCGCCGGAGCTCGCCGCCGAGTTCGAGAAGGAGATCCGCGAAAAATTAATCGGTGGCTGCGAATCGCTCACCGTCTACAGCTGCGGCCCGGTGGTCGCCACGAACTCCGGTCCGCGAGCGTGTGCCGTGTTTTCGATGCCGATTGACTGAAGAGGCGTACGGCGGCGTCTACCTCCATCTGCCGTTCTGCCCCTACATCTGCCCCTACTGCGATTTTGCGAAGTGGCCGCTGCGCCGTAGCGACGCGCGTCGCTATCTCGACGCGCTCCACCGAGAGATCGCCGGATCCGTTCCTCGCCCGGCGGAGAATATTTTTCTCGGCGGCGGAACGCCGAATGCCTACGACGCCGATGCGATCGTCGATCTTCTCGCGCGCTTGCAGGAGCGTTTCCCGCAGGTCGACGCGCGGCGCGAGTTGACGATCGAGGTCAACCCCGATGCCGTTCGCCCCGGCGATATGGAGGCGTACGCGCGTGCCGGCATCAACCGGCTCTCGATCGGCGTGCAATCGTTTCGCGAGTCGGAGTCGCGCTCGCTCGGTCGACGTCACAGCAACGCCGACGTCGAGCGTTGCGTCCGCGACGCGCGCGCCGCCGGCATACGCTCGCTCTCGGTCGATCTCATCTTCGCCCTGCCGGGACAGAGCGAAGCGAGTTGGATCGAGTCGCTCGATGCGGCGATCGCCCTCGGCGTCGACCATTGCTCGGCCTACGGTCTCACCATCGAATCCGGCACCCCGTTCGAACGGCTCTACGCGCGAGCGCCGGAGCGCTTTGCCGACGAAGACCTCGAGGCTCGTCTCTACGAATGCGCGATGGATCGGCTCGCCGCAGCGGGATTCGAGCAGTACGAGATCAGCAATTTCGCGCGCCCGGGGCACGAGAGTCGGCACAACGCAAACTATTGGCGGAATGGCAGTTACCTCGGCCTCGGCGTCGGCGCGGCGTCCTATATCGCGGGGGAGCGTTGCACGGCGACGCGGAGCCTGACGGCCTACATGGAGGCGATCGAACGGGGCGACCCGGTCCCCCGCGACTGCGAGCGGCTCGAAGGGCTGGCGCGACTCGGCGAGGCGATGATGCTGGCGCTACGGACCGCACAAGGGGTCGATGCCTCGGCCTTTAATCAACGATACGGCATCGATCCGTTCGTGACGTACGCCTCCACGATCGCAGGCTTCATCGAGGTCGGATTGTTGGAACGCAGCGACGAACGTCTCCGTTTAACGCGGCGTGGACGATTGCTCGCCAATACCGTTTGTGGGGCCTTTGTGACGCTCGAGTGAAAACGACGAATCTCTCCTCGACGCTCCTGCGCGCGATCTTCGCGATTCTTTTTGCCGTCGCCGGCTTTCTCGTCGGGCAGGAGGCCTATCT
>JAJZVP010000119.1 GCA_021845615.1 bacterium
TTCGCCCTGCGCTAGCGCTCGCTGCGGCGCCGGGGTGTCACGCCGAGTAGGGCTTGTGTCACGCCGAGTAGGCGGCGAAGCCGCCGTATCGAGGCGGCGCACATAGGTGGCACGCCGAGTAGGGCTTGTGTCACGCCGAGTAGGCGGCGAAGCCGCCGTATCGAGGCGCGCTCGCGCTCCCGCGCTCCCGTGCGACTGCGGCGCACCGCTCCGAGCTAGACGCTCGCGGCTCGGACAAGCAATGTCAGGGTCCTCGCCGCTCGCTTAAGCGCTCGTCGGGTGCGCCGACATCGCGCGGTCGCTCATCGGTCGCATGCGAGCAGCACAACGTTGTCACGCCGAGTAGGCGCTGCAAGCGCCGTATCGAGGCGGCGCGTGTCGCACGCTCGGGCGAACGATCCCTCGATACGCTGCCTTCGGCAGCTACTCGGGATGACAAACGCGAGGGCGGAGTTTGCTACGGAGCGATATCGAGGCCGATGTCGAGGTTCGGCGCGCTGTGCGTCAGTCGTCCGACCGAGATGAGATCGACGCCGCTACGCGCGATCTCCGCGACGTGCGCGAGATCGACGCCGCCGCTCGCTTCGGTGATGCAGCGGCCTCCGACGATCCCGACCGCTTCGCGCAATATCTGCGGCGACATATTATCGAGCAGAACCGCATCGATCGGCTCCTCGAGCGCGGCGCGCAATTGATCGAGCGTGTCGACTTCGATCTCCACCTTCACCATGTGGCCGATATTCGCGCGCACCGCAGCGACGGCGTGGTGGATCGATCCTGCGAGCGCGATATGGTTATCCTTAATCAAAACCGCATCGTCGAGCGCGAAGCGATGGTTCTCGCCGCCGCCGCAACGCACGGCATATTTTTCGAGCACGCGTAGTCCCGGCGTCGTCTTGCGCGTGCAGACGATATGCGCCTTGGTGCCCGCGATCGCTTCGACGTAGGAGCGCGTGAGCGTTGCGACGCCGCAGAGGTGGCCGAGCACATTTAACGCCGTCCGTTCGCCGGCGAGAAGGGCGTACGTATCGCACGCGAGGCGAGCGATCGTCGCCCCCGCTTCGAACGCCGAGCCATCCTCGAGCGCATCGCGAATCTCGGCGTTCGGGTCGAGCAATTCGAAGGCGAGCAGCGCCGCGTCGATTCCGGCGAGCGAGCCTGGCTTGCGCGCGACGATCGCGCCGGTCGCTCGGCGCCCCGGCGGAAAGATCGACTCGGTGGTGAGATCGCCGCCGCGCCCGAGATCTTCGAGCAGCGCGCCGCGGACGATCGGCTCGGTGACGAGGCGGTGCGGTTTACGCATGCGTCTCCAGCTTCGTAAACGAGCGTTTCGCAAACGCGTCATCGGCATGCGGAAAATCGAGGCGATAGTGGCTGCCGCGGCTCTCTTCGCGCGAGAGGGCGGCAGAGGCAATCGCGTGTGCGACGACGAGGAGGTTGCGCAATTCGCCGAGCGCGTTGGGAAACTCGGCCGAGAGCGTGGCGATCCGCGCGAGCGCGTTCCGCAGCCCGCGGGCGTCGCGCAGGAGCCCGACGTCGGCGTACATGACGTTGCGTAAATCGAGCACGGCCTGCGCTAATCGCGGCGAACTGTCGTGCGGCGGAATCGGCAAGGGCGTCGGCCCGGTCGGTTCGAGCGCCGCGCCGCGAATATCGTCGGCGGCGCGCGATGCGTAGACCATCGCTTCCAGCAACGAATTGCTCGCGAGACGATTCGCGCCGTGAACGCCGGTCGCACTCGCTTCGCCGCAGACCCAGAGGCCGCGAAGCGAGGAGCGCCCCCATTCGTCGACCGCAACTCCACCCATGTGGTAGTGCGCCGCAGGCGCAACCGGGATGCGTGCGGTGCGCGGATCGATTCCGGCCGAGGTGCAGAACGCAAATACCGTTGGAAAGCGTTCGGGAAAGTCGCTGCCGATCGCGTCGCGCGCGTCGAGCCCGACGCTGCGCCCGGCGCGTATCTGTTCGAAAATTGCGCGAGCGACGATATCGCGGGGCGCGAGTTCGGCATCGTCGTGGACGGAGGTCATGAAACGCTCGCCGAGGTCGTTGATCAGCAGGGCGCCCTCACCGCGAATCGCTTCGGTAACCAGCGGCATCGGGTCGCGCCCGATCGCCAACGCGGTAGGATGGAATTGCACGAACTCCATGTCGGCGAGCATCGCACCGGCGCGGGCGGCCATCGCGATGCCGTCGCCGGTCGCTTCGACGGGATTGGTGGTTGCGCGATAGAGGCGGCCGATGCCGCCGGTCGCGAGAACCGTCGCTCGCGCGCGCACGATGAAGCGTTCGCCGAGATCGCGGGAGCGGCAGATAACCCCGGCGATGCGGCGCTCGCCGTCGATGAGAAGATCCTCGACGATGGTGTCGGCGATGACGTCGATGTGGTCGGAGGCGCCGACCGCAGCGATGAGCGTGCGCAAAATCTCGTGGCCGGTTGCGTCGCCGCCGGCTTTGACGATGCGTCGACGTTGGTGCGCCGCTTCGCGACCCAACGCGAGTTCGCCGTCGGCGGTACGATCGAACGAGGCGCCGAGTTCGAGCAGTTCTTCGATGCGCGCCGGCGCGTCGTTGGCAAGAATTTCGGCGATCGATTCATCGCTCAGCCCCGCGCCTGCGATCCGCGTATCTTGCGCGTGCAACGCGGGCGAATCGTCGCGGCCGATCGCCGCCGCGATACCTCCCTGCGCCCAATCGGTCGCCGCTCCGCTGCCGAGGGGGCGTTTGCAGAGCACCGCAACGCGAAGCGGTGCGAGCTTGTAGGCCGCCATCAAACCGGCGATACCTGCGCCGACGACGGCGACGTCGTACGCGCGTTCGCGCATTACGGAGACTTCGGCGCGCGGCCGTAGGCGAGCATGCGGTCGACCGCGCGTCGCGCGCGCTCGGCGACGACGGGATCGACGGTCACTTCGTATTGCATCGTTTCCAAACTCCGCCGAACCTTCGAGAGCGTATTGCGCTTCATGTGCGGGCAAAGGTTGCACGGGCGCACGAACTCGACGTTCGCAACGCTTCCGGCAACGTTATCGGCCATCGAACACTCGGTAATCATCACGATGCGCGGAGTGATGCCTTCGTCGGTCGCGCGCGCGGATTCGCGGCGCACGTACTCGGTCATCCCTTGCGTCGAGCCGACGTAATCGGCTTCGGCGAGCACTCCGGGCGGGCACTCCGGATGCGCGAGCACGCGAAGGTTCGGATCGTCGCGCCGAAACGCGCGAATCTCCTCGGGAGAGAAGCGTTCGTGCACTTCGCAGTGCCCCTTCCACGCGATGATCTCCACCGCCGTTTGCGAGGCGACGTATTTAGCGAGATATTCGTCGGGCAGAAAGATGACGCGCGGAACGCCGAGCGCTTCAACGACGTGTAACGCATTGCCGCTGGTCACGCAGACGTCGGACTCCGCCTTCACTTCGGCCGAGGTGTTCACGTAGGTAACCACGGGAACCCCGGGGTAGCGTTCGCGCAACAGGCGAACGTCGGCGGCGGTAATCGATTCGGCGAGCGAACATCCCGCGCGAAGATCTGGGACCAGCACGCGTTTGTCGGGATTGACGAGCTTTGCGGTCTCTGCCATGAAATGAACGCCGCAGAGAACGATGACGTCGGCATCGGTTTTCGCGGCTTCCACCGCGAGCGCGAGCGAGTCCCCGACGATATCGGCGACGAGGTGGAAGATCTCGGGAACCTGATAGTTGTGCGCCAGAACGACGGCGTTGCGCTCGCGTTTGAGGCGTTCGATCGCGACGACATCGTCGACGTAGAGCGGCCACTCGATCGCCGGCAGCACCCGCTCGGCGCGCTCGAAGCGCGAGAGGAGGCCGGCGGGGATTTCGGGGGGGAGCAGTTCCGTTGCGCTCATGGTAGTGCCATCGTTACCGTTGAAGGGGGCCTGTACCTACGACCTCGGTATGGGTGCGAGGGTTTCCCTAAATGAAACCTCGGCGAAGCGCGATGACTGCGGCCTGCGTGCGGTCGGCGGCTGAGAGCTTGATGAGCGTGTCGCGGATGTGGCTCTTGACGGTCCCGAGGCTGACGACGAGCCGATCGGCGATCTCGGCATTGCCGACCCCTTCGGCAATGAGGCGGAGTATCTCGGTTTCGCGAGGGCTCAGCGGCGACGCGACGCGCTCGCCGCGCGTTGGGGTGAACTGTCGTAGGACGATGTGGGCGATTCGGGGGTCGAAATACGCGCCGCCCTCGGCGGCGACGCGGATCGCTTCCACGAGCCGATCGGGTGATCCCGACTTCAGACAATAGGCATCCGCCCCTGCGGCGAGGGCTGCGAGGACATCGGGCTCTTCGTCGATCATCGTGAGGATCACGATGTGCGTTTTTATTCCCATCGCTCGAAGTGATTCGGTCAGTTCGATACCATCGATACCCGGCAATCCGATGTCGATAACGGCAACGTCCGGCCGTTCCTGGAGGATGATCTCGCGCCCCGACGGGCCGTCGCCCGCCTCTCCGACCACCTCGATCCCCGAGGCGGAGAGTGCCGCCGAGAGCCCCATGCGGGTCAGCGCATGGTCTTCGACAACGACGACTCGAAGTGCGTTCACGCGCTCTCTCCATCGCCGCGCGCGTTGGGTGCGGGAATCTCGAAAATGAATCGGCTTCCGCCTGCGTCGCTCGGTTCGTACCACACGAGCCCGCCGTGCTTCTCCACGATCAAGCGCACGACGTAGAGGCCGAGCCCCGTGCCGCTGCCGCGCCGCCGCCGTCCGACGCCGAAGCGTTGAAAGAGCGCGCTGCGTTCTTCGGGAGGAATACCATAGCCACGGTCTTCAACGGTCGTGCGGCTCCGACCGTCTTTTCCCTCGACGGAAACGATAACCGAGCCGGGGCTCGGGCTCGCGGCGACGGCATTGACGATGAGGTTGCTCATCGCACGCCGTAGTTCGTGGGAATCGCCGAGAATCACCGACGACGCACCGCGTACGTCGATACGGACGTTTCGCTCGTTTGCGAGCGGCGAGAGCTCATCGCCGAGGGAACTCGCGATGAGAAAGAGATCGATCGGTTCTTCGAGGGTGACGATATCGCCCGATTCGTAGCGGGCCACGGTGAGGAGCGTTTCGACGAGTCGTTGGGACTCGGCGTTCGATTCTAAGCTCGCGCGCAACACCTTGCGATACGCCTCCGGCAACGCTCCGTACGCCCCTCGTTCGGCCTGACGCATGGTGACATCGGAGGCTGCGAGCGGCGTTCGCAAATCGTGCGCGAGGGCGTAAACGAGATCGCGAATGACGCCGGATCGCTCCTCGGCTTGTTGGCTGCGGCGCGAAAGTTCGGTCGACTGCTCGACATTTTGCACGAACAGTTCGGCTTGCGCGAGCGCGTTCGAACATCGTTCGAAGTAGGAATGAAGGTAGCGCGCATCGTCGCGGGTCCAAGGACGATCGCTGCGCAAAACGAGCAATCGCGCCTCGCCTCCGTTCCTAATCGTGCCCGGCGCGATCGCACCGTATCGCGCGCCGAGATTTTCGAGGGCGTACCGTGCGACGACATCGGCATCGTCGAGCGGACGCGCGCTATCGAGCCGTTTGGCGACGAGCGAATGGAGTTCGGCCGACAGGGCGTCGCGGTGATTTTCAACCTGCGCCGTCGCGGCAACGGCAAAATACCAGTCGTCGTTGACGGCGATATCCGGTACCAGGAGCCCCGCCTCTGCAGAAAATACGTCGAGCGCTTGAACGAGCGTCGTCCGCCGCACGAGTTCCGGGTTGAGGCTCTCGCGGACGCGCTCCATCGCCAGCCGGAGCCCACGTTCGCGTTGTACTTGCTCGGCGCGCGCTTCGGAGAGACCAGCGCTGCGTCCCAACGCCTGCGTTTTTACTGCGAGGAATCCGACGAGTAAGAACGACGCTGCGAGCAGCGCGCGATCGCCGAGTGCGATGCCGTCGAAACGCCCGCCGTCGTGCTGGGCGTTGAGATACGCCGCCAGGGCATTCGCAATCTCGGCCCCGGCAACCAGCCCCACGGTCAGTCGGCGGGTAAGCGCGAGGCTGCTGAGCGCGATGGGGATATTGAGGAGAATCGACGCGATAAAGAGCTGCGGCGTAAGGAGGTCGAGTATCCAGACGGCGA
>JAJZVP010000120.1 GCA_021845615.1 bacterium
CCTAAAGGAAGTTCGCGCGGTGCGATGACCGAACGCGCGATTGCGTCGGCCGCAATCGCCATCGCCGCGCCGAGGAAGGCGCTCGCCGGCAAGAGCGCCCGCGCATCGCTACCGACGATGCGGCGTGCGAGATGCGGCACGATCAGCCCGACGAATCCGACCATGCCCGCTAGCGAAACCGCTGCCGCGGTGAGGAGCGTCGCCGAACCGAGAATCGACCATTGCGCGCGTTCGATATCGAGCCCGATCCCACGCGCGCGAAGGTCGCCGATACGCAACGCGTCGAGCGAACGAACGTTGCCGATGGCGACGAGGGCGCCGACAGCGGCGTACGGGAGCGCGAAGCGCAGATCGTTCCATCCGCGCCCGGCGAGGCTGCCGACGAGCCACGCTTGTAACGTGAGTTGGAAGGAGATGCTGCGCGCGAGAACGCTCAGCAGCGCGACCGACGCGGCGAGCAGTGCGGAGATTGCGACGCCGGCGAGAATGAGCCGCGTCGCATCGATCCCGCCGCCGCGCCGCGCGAGTGCGGCGACGAGCAACGAGGCCGCGAGCCCACCGGCGAAACCGAGTGCGGGAAGCACGGAGAGTGCGACGCCGAACGCCAGCGCGGTGGCGATCGCCGCCGCTGCGCCGGCGCTCGTGCCGATGAGATAGGGATCGACGAGGGGGTTGCGCAGCATTCCCTGCAGTTGTGCGCCCGCGAGTGCGAGCGCCGCACCGACGAGGGCCGCGCAGAGAACGCGCGGCATTCGCAGTTGCCAGAGAATCGTATGCGCGATATCGCGCGCGTGCGGATGGACGAGCGCGTGAAGAACCTGAGCGAGAGGGAGTGCGTCCCCTCCGACGGCAAGCCCCACACCCGCAGCGAGAATCGCGGCGAGCGGTGGGAGAAGCCGTCGGAGGATCACGTTCGGCCGCTACCTGGTCGAGAATTCAATCGAGAAGCTGCGCCCCGGCATCGGATACCCCGAAACCTGCGCGTAGCGTTCGTTGCCGAGATTCTCACCGCGTAGGATGATGGAGGCGTGGCGAGCGACGCGGAATTGAAGGTACGCCGAGAGATTCGTGTAGCCGATCGCTTGGGCGAAGAGGGGATTGGGCTGCGGATTTCCGTTCGCATCGTAGTAGATCTCGTTCGCGGGATCGTTCCGAAGCCCGGCGGTACTCGCGGTGATTCCCCAACCGGTAAGCCCCGGTGCCGAAGAATGCGAGGCGAGATAATCGAGCGTCACGCGCGATGCGAGCACCGGCCCGCGCCCGTAGATGCGGGAATTCGTCGTCAGATCGAGCGCGCGGTAGAGATCGGTGATCGATACCTTGACGCCGATACCGTGGAGCCGTCGCGTCTTCGCCGCGAACGTGAGGCCCTGGAGTGAAGCCTGGTCCACATTTTCGGGGATGAAGAGCGGCGGTGCGTACACGATTAAGTTCGTGGCGCGGGTATCGAAGAACGTGAGTGCGGTTCCGCCGAGCACCCGGTCGTTTGAAAGCGTGAGGTCGGCGACGCGCGCGCGCTCCGGTTGAAGATTCGGATTCGAACACGGATACGCGGCCGGACAGGGATAGTAGAGCTCGAAGATGGTGGGAGCTCGAAACGCCGTGGCCAGATTCGCGCGCAGCATCGTGCCGCCGCCGAGCGCGAAGCGCCCGCCGATTGCAGGCGAGAGCGAATTACCGGCGCTGCCGTCGCGCTCTCCGCGAAGCCCGACGTAGTACGAGTCGCTCTTACCGGAGAACCAGTGTTCTTGGGCGTAGAGCGCGCTCTGCGAGACGCTCGGCGCGGCGACGCCGCTCGGGCTATTATCGATGAGCGAGGTGCCGCGCGAGAGATCGATACCGTAGAGCAGCTCGGAATTTGCGGCGTGAACGAGGTTGCGCAGGTTGAAGATCGTCGAAGCGTAGCGCGAGACCGTTTGGCAACCGGCTCCGATGCACGAGGTATAGGCGAGGGTGTCGGCCGAGCTCGCGATCTGCGCGATGCTCTCGCTCTGCGCGCGCCGATAGGCGAAGCGGCCATGGAGGTAGCTATCGACGGTATCTTGCCGCGAGGTCGGCGTATAGTTGCCGTAGCTCCCGGGAACGCCGAGATGCTGCGAGGTGATGCCGAGATTGAAGCGGGCGTGGATGGCGCCGAACCGATGCGTGAAATCGCTACGGAACGTCGATCGTTCGACATCGGCGTTGGCGCGCGTCGTCCCATCGGGGAGCGCGTAGGCGTTCGTCGCCACATAACGCTCGAAGCTCAGATACGGTACGTCGATGCGAAGATCGTTGGTTCCAAAGGAGCCCGTGCGAAGATCGACGCGCGTACGGCGACGCGGCGCGGTGATGATGTTGATGACGCCGCCGATCGCGCCCGATCCAAAGAGCGTCGAGCCGCCGCCTTCGACGACTTCGATGCGTTCGACGCCCGAGGTGGAGACGGTCGAGAGATCGGGCGCGCCTAATTGCATGCCGCGCAACGGCGTTCCGTCGAGCAGGACGAGCGTTTCGTCGGCGGTCGCTCCGCGCATCGAAATTGAGGCGCCGGCACCGGGGCCGTAACGGGTGACGAACGCACCGGGAATCGAGGAGAGCGCCTGCGCGATGCTCGTCCAGCCGTGTTTCGCGATCTGTGCGCGCGTGATGACGTAGGTCGATCGCACGGCGTCGGCGAGCGGCTCGTTCGAACGATCGGCGGTGACGACGCGCACGATCGTGCGCAGCGGCTTCGCCGTGGGTTTGGGAGAGGGAGCCGCCGCAAGAGCGACCGCAGCGGAGGATGAGAGAAGGAACGCGCACAGCGTGGCGCGCGAAACAGCACGAAAAGAAGCGTGCATACCCGGTCCTTTCAACGCGAGGTGGTGATGCAAAACGCTCCGGGACCGGTATCCTGACTCCGCGGATCCTCGCCGTTTTGCCGTTCGTCTTCCCGTCGCCGAGGCGATAGTGACGAATGGCGGCTCCCCGCTAACAGTGGCGCGACCGTGCCGGATTCTCACCGGCTTCCCGCGCCCGGGCGTGACGGGGCTCATTGGACCACGCAGGCGAGGGTTCCTGGTACTGCGAAGGTCGCACGTTGTGTTTCACGCTCTTCGCGCCGCGACGATCGTCGCGAGCTTGCTCGCGCCTCACCGGATCGTCTCGCTGCTCCCGTCGTTGACCGAAGATATCTGCGCGCTCGGTCTCCAAAGCCAACTCGTCGCGGTCTCGTCGTATTCGAGCGATATTCCGTGTGCCAAGGGCTTACCGCGGGTCGGCGATTATCAGAGTGTCGATAACGAACGCATCGTTGCGTTGCACGCCGATCTCGTTTTCGGGCTGCCCTCGCAAGCGCAACTCGTCGACCCGCTGCGCGCGCTGGGGATGCACGTCGTTTTGGTTCCCGACGAGAATTACGAGGATATCTACCTCGACATCGCGCGCATCGGTGCGGCCGCAGGCGTCGCGCCGCGCGCCGCCCGATTGACGGAGCGGTTGAAGGCGAAGGCCGCCGCACTTCACGCGCGGACGCGATCCTTTCGCACGCATCCACGCGTCTTCGTCGCGCTGAGCGTCGAACCGATTTGGACGGTGGGGCCGCAGAGCTATATCGCGCGGATGATCGAGCTCGCCGGCGGGCGCCTCGCGGTGACGCAACTTCCGCAGCCCTACGCGATGTACAGCCCGGAGCGATTGCTCGCGCTTCGCCCCGATGCGATCGTCGCGACGCGCGATAGCGAGATCGATACGGTGCTCGCGAAGGATCCGTGGAGAGATTTGCGCGCCGTACGGCGAGATCGCATCCTCATCCCTCCGAACGACGATATACTCGTTCATCCCAGCCCGCGTTTTATTGAAGGACTCCGGTGGCTCATTCAACGACTGCAACCGATAGCAAACCGCAGCGCGCGCTCGTCGTAGCCGTCGATCTTCGCGACCCGCGGCGCCCGCTCGAACCGGAGTTGGCGGAATTCGAGGCGCTCGCGCGGGCCGTCGGCGTGACGATCTGCGAGCGCGTCGTACAGAAACGCGATGCGCCGGATCCGGCGACGCTGATCGGTTCGGGCTTGCTCGCGGAGTTACCGGGGCGAGCCGCCGCGCTCGACTGCAACCTGCTCTTGGTGTTCAACGAACTTCGCCCGCGGCAACGCAAGAACATCGAGAAGGCGCTCTCGCTGCCGATCGTCGACCGCACCATGTTGATCCTCGACGTGTTCGCGCAACGCGCGCGTTCGCACGAAGGGAAGCTCCAGGTGGAGTTGGCGCAACTACGCTATCGCTCGACGAAGCTCGCCGGCGGCGGTGCCGATCTCTCGCGCCTGGGCGGCGGGGTCGGCACCCGCGGCCCCGGTGAAACGAAGCTGGAGGTCGACCGTCGCCGCATCGCCGCGCGCATTCTCTTGCTGGAGAAGCGCATGGGTGAGGTTCGCCGCGGGCGGGCGACGCGCCGCCGCGAGCCCGGAACCGAACTCCGCGTCGCGCTGGTCGGCTACACGAACGTCGGCAAATCCTCGCTGCTCAATGCGATGGCGCGCAGCGATATCTTCGTTGCCGACCAACCCTTCGCCACGCTCGATCCCACCACGCGCCGCGTCTACCTCGCACCGGGGATCTTCGCGCGCGTCAGCGATACCGTCGGATTCATCACCGATCTTCCGAGCGAACTCGTCGAAGCGTTTCGCGCGACGCTCGAGGAGCTCGACGAAGCCGACGTCTTGGTGGAAGTGCTCGATGCCTCGAATCCAGATACGCCGCGACAACGCGCCGCCGTCGAAGCGATCCTTCACGATCTCCATCTCGACGAGACTCCGCGGCTGGTCGCGTTCAACAAAGGCGACGCCGCACGCGATGACGTCGGCATCACCCCCGATGCGTTCGTTCTCAGCGCGCGCACCGGCGAGGGGATCGATGCGCTGCGGGCGGCGCTTACCGAACGTGCATCGGATGTGCGAGGTCGTTCGCCGATCGCTCCGCAAGCCACACCGTAACGTCGGAGGCGAGCCAGCGAGCCATCTGTTCGAGGTGCCCGCTATAAAAATGACGGATGCGCGAAAACGCGGCGTACGCTTCGTGCCGGTCGCGCACGGTATATCCCGCAGATTCGAGGCGATCGCAGGCGAGGCCGAACTGCGTCTCGTCGATGCGCTCTCCAGGCGCGTGCGGCAGCATGTAATAATTCGCGAGATCGCTGAGGAGGTGGCGCGCCGCTCCGAGGAGCGCGCGCGCCTCCGCCTGCGCGTAGGGGGCGTCGACGGTGGTCACGGTGATCGCGGCGGCGTCGAGCACCGCCCCGAGCGAGCTCATCCACGAGTGGTTGTCGTGCGCGGAACGGAAGAGCGCGATCTGCGGATAGGCGAGCGTTTGATCGAGGGTGCTGACGCACCACGATTCCGCTTCGCGCAGGAAAGCCGCGAGTTCTTGCGGCGATTTCGTCTCCGCGCAAAACATCAACAGGCCGATCCCGCTCGGCGGCGCACCCGCGCGCGCGCTCAAACGTACGACGAACTCCTCGCGTCGATTGAACGCCGCGAGCATCGTGAGGAGAAATGAGGCGAGGACGGCGATGATCGTGACGCCGGTCGCCCCCGTCATGAGCGCGACCAAGCGGGTGACGCCGTTCCCGGGAACGATATCGCCGAAGCCGATGGTCAGTAACGTGACGCCGGCGAAATAGATCGAGCCCGGCCCGTTGGGGTGCGGGTGCAGGTGGTCGCGCAGCGCGTAAAAGATTCCGCCGAAGCCGAGGATGAGCAGCGTGATCCAGATCCCAATCTGCACGAAGAGATTGAAAGGCGCGAAGAGCGAGAGGAATTCGTCCCGACGCCCATGTTCGTTGAATTTCGCAGCGAAGCGCTTCCAGAGCGGCCACCCGACGCGCGAGAGCGTTCCGCTCGCGCGCCACGTACGGTTCGATGCGCGCGGAATAACGGCGAGAAAAATATCGCGTAGCGAGAGCGCAACGAGGACGACACCACCGAGGGCGGCGAGGAGATCGAGCCACATGGGGCCGAGGTTCGCCGCCGGCCGCTGCGGTTCCGGGAGAGCGGTCCGCATTGCGGCAGTGAGCGCGGTGTCGTAGGCG
>JAJZVP010000012.1 GCA_021845615.1 bacterium
CGAAGACCGGCGCCTCGAGATCGGGGCTCTTGCGCTGGCCGCACGGGCGACGGATCGGCGTCCCACTGGGAACGATCGTCGCGCTCCGCCCGTGATAGCCGATCGGAATCCAGCGCCAATTCGGCAACAGCGGATCGCCGCCGGGACGAAAGAGCCGCCCGAGATTCGTCGCGTGCTCGAGCGAAGAATAAAAATCGATGTAATCGCCGATCCTTGCCGGGAGGTGCATCCGCGCTTCTTCGAAACTGCAGAGTGCGTTCGGCATGTCGCGCAGCGCGCGCTCCCCGCCGACGCGTAGCAACTCGCCGAGCCTGCCGCGCAGCGCGCGCCAGATCGGGCGCCCCGCCGCCATCAGCGCGTTGAGATCGTCGACGCAAAACATCGCGCGATCGGCGATCGTATCGAGATGTCCCGCCTCGGCGAGCGCGCGCAGATCGATAATGCGGTCGCCGATCGCGACGCCGATGCGACGATCGCGACGCTGAGTCGAAAAGATGCCGAAGGGAAGGTTCTGGATCGGGAAATCGCTCTCCGGAGCGACCTCGATCCAACTCGTTCGCTGAGGATCGTGCGTTTCGTCGAGATCGAGCCCGCTCATACGAGCCACCCGAGCGCGACGAGATCGTCGACCGGCTCGTCGATACTGCAACTGCCGAACGAGAGAAAGCCAGCGGCGCGCGCGCGCTCGACCGTCGCCATATCGCAGCGCCGACCGCGCCACGAGAGGCCGTCCTCGGCAAAAAGAAAAGCTTCGCTCGAACGCTCGGCGAGAACCGCTTCGATCTCTTCGAAGGGCGCGCCCCGAGTCGCAAAGCACGATGCGGTCAAAAGATTGACGAAACCGTGCATTTCGAATCCCGAATCGGGGCCCCGTCGCGCGATGGGATGGTGCAGACCCGCGGTCGCCTTCCACGCAACGCCGTGTTCGGCGCAGGCCCGTAGGTGCGACGCGAGTTCCGCGGGAGCCGGGAACGCCTCGGCGACGAGACCACCGCAACGGATCTTCGAGCGCAGTCGCGTGCGTGCGAGCGATTCGACCGCGCCGAGCATCTCGCGCGGCCAACGCTCGTCGCGCGGAAACTCGACGTAGCACGGAAGGTGGCGCAACCCGAACCGATCGAGCAGCGCCCCGATCTGCGAAAGGACCGCACCGTAGTTCTCCCTCGCCGCTCGCAGCGACGGGACTGGAATCTCCAGCGAGCCGACGCGAAGATTCGCCGGGGCGCGCGATCCATCGGCGATCGCTTCGAGTCGCTGGGAGATCTCGTTGAGCCAGAGCGTCGATTCGCGCGGCGCATCGAGAATGACGCTCGCTTCGATTGCGGGCGCATCGGCGAGAAGGGCGAGCGACTCCGGGAAGCGTGAGAACGGAACGATGAAGCGGCCCAACATCCACGCGTGCCGAGACTGCAGCGCCCGTCGATACGCGGCGTACGCCTCGGGTAACGGGAGTTGGGCCGGCGGAAAGAGCCCCGCATAGTCGATCGATCCGGTAAACATCGCCCGCGCGAGCGCCTCGGTTATCATCGTTCGCGCCGTTTGCCCGAGGGGGCACAAGGGCCCTGCCGACATCCCCGCAAAGACGCATCCCATGAGCACAACGCACGCCTCGCAGGCCTCCGAAGGGACGACTCCGCTCGCACGGATCGACTGGGATCACGTCGAGTTCTATGTCGGCAACGCGAAGCAAGCTTCGCAATTTTATCAAGCGACGTTCGGGTTCGAACAGGTCGCGTACGCCGGGCCCGAAACCGGGCTGCAAGATCGCGCGAGCTACGTGCTCGAACAACACGATCTCCGCTTCGTGCTCACTTCGAGCCTGCGCGGGGACGACGCGATCGCCGAACACGTGAAGCTCCACGGCGACGGCGTCCGGGACATTGCGATACGCGTGAACGACACGCGCGGAGCCTGGGAGATGGCCGTTCGCGGCGGGGCGCGCTCGTTGCTGGAACCGACCGAGCGTCGCGACGATCGCGGCCGCGTCGTGGTGGCGACGATCGCTACCTATGGAGATACCGTGCACACCTTCGTCCAACGCGACGGATACGACGGGATCTTTCTCCCGGGTTTCGTATCGGCCCGTAAACGCTATGCGCGCGCGTCGCAGCCGCATCTTTTGGCGATCGACCATTGCGTCGGCAACGTCGGATGGGGCGAGATGGACGGTTGGGGCGAGTTTTACCAGAAAGTCTTCGGTTTCTCACAGCTCATTTCGTTCGACGACAACGACATCTCGACCGAATACACCGCGTTGAAGTCGAAGGTCATGAGCGACCCCCGCCATCGCGTGAAATTTCCCATCAACGAGCCGGCTCACGGAAAAAAGAAATCGCAAATCGAAGAGTACCTGGATTTCTATCGCGGCGCCGGCGTCCAACACATCGCGATTCGGACCGACGACATCGTCGCGACGATCGACGCCCTCCGCGATAACGGCGTCGAGTTTCTCGACACTCCGGACTCCTACTACGAAGACCTCCGCGCTCGGGTCGGCGATATCGACGAAGATATCGACGTATTGCACGAGCGCAAGATCCTCGTCGATCGCGACGACCTCGGCTACATGTTGCAAATTTTCACCAAGCCGTTGCAGGATCGGCCGACGGTATTTTTCGAGATCATCCAACGCAAGGGCAGCCTCTCGTTCGGCAAGGGCAATTTCAAAGCACTCTTCGTTTCTATCGAAAAAGAACAAGAGAAGCGCGGCACCTTGTAAATGAAACGGGTCTGCGTCGACGCCGTCATGCTCGAGTCGCGTGCGAACGAGCTGGCGGCTCGATCGATCAAGGGCGAGACGAAGCGCGCCTGGATCGACCTCGCGATATCCTGCATCGATCTCACGACGTTGGAGGGACGGGACTCGCCGGGACGCGTGCGCTCGCTCTGCGCGAAGGCTCGGACTCCGCTTCCCGGTAGCGGCGCTCCATCGGTCGCTGCGGTTTGCGTCTACCCAAATTTCGTCGGCATCGCGCGCCGCGCGCTCGAAGGGAGCGGCGTTCGCGTCGCCTCGGTGGCGACGGCTTTCCCGGCGGGGCAGAGCGAGCTCGCCGTAAAGCTCGCCGACGTCGAACAAGCCGTGCGCGCGGGAGCGGACGAAATCGACATGGTCGTCGACCGCGGCGCGCTTCTCAGTGGCGACGAGGACCGAGTAACCGTCGAGATCGCCGCCGTCAAAAATCGATGCGGCGATCGCCATCTCAAAGTGATTCTCGAGACCGGAGAGTTGGGAAGCTACACCGCGATCCGCCGCGCCTGCGACCTCGCGCTCGAAGCGGGCGCCGATACGATTAAGAGTTCGACGGGAAAGATCGGCACCAATGCGACCTTCCCGACCGCACTAGCGATGTGCGATGCGTTGGCTTCCTTTTTCCGCCGCACCGGTGTGCGACGTGGGCTCAAACTCGCCGGCGGCATCCGAAATACGAAACAGGCGCTTGGATATCTCGCGATTCTCAACGAGACGCTCGGCGAACCCTGGCTCGATCCCGGATCCTTCCGTTTCGGTGCGAGCGCGCTGCTCGACGACCTCCTGATGCAACGCGAACGCATCCGCACCGGGCATTACACCCGCCCCGAACGCATTCCGAAGGACTGACGCAAGGCATTTATGAGCTCATCCCCATACGCACCCGCCCCCGAGAGTACCCGCCCGCGCCTGCGCGACGAGTACGGGCTCTTCATCGGCGGCAAGTGGTGTTCGCCGCAGAGGGGCCGTTACGACGTAACGATCGATCCCGCACGCGAAGAACCGATCGCTCGCATCGCGTACGGCGGTCCCGACGACGTGGCGAGAGCGATACGGAGCGCGCGCAAGGCCTACGAGCGTTGGTGGGCTCCCATGAAGCCGGCGACGCGGGCGAAATATCTCTTCCGTATCGCTCGCGCGATTACCGAACGGTCGCGCGAGATCGCCGTGTTGGAATCGATGGACGGCGGCAAGCCGATTCGCGAAGCGCGCGATTTCGACGTGCCGACGGCGGCGGCGCACTTCTTCTACCACGCCGGGTGGGCTGATAAACTGGAGTGGGTGCTGCGCGCCGGCCGCCGCCCGCACCCCCTTGGCGTCTGCGGCGCGATCGTGCCCTGGAATTTTCCGCTGCTCATGGCGGCGTGGAAGATCGCCCCCGCACTCGCCTGTGGGAACACCGTCGTCCTCAAACCCGCCGAGACGACTCCCATGACCGCCCTCCTGCTCGCCGAGATCGCGCGCGACGCCGATCTCCCGCCCGGCGTGCTCAACGTCGTCACCGGCGACGGCGCGACCGGCGCCGCACTGGTCGCCCATCCGGGGCTCGATAAGGTCGCCTTTACCGGTTCCACCGAGGTCGGTCGCGAGATCGCTCGCGCGCTCGCGGGCCGCGAGACGCGCCTCACGCTCGAACTCGGCGGCAAGGCGGCGCATATTTTATTCGCGGACGCCCCCCTGGATCAGGCGATCGAAGGAGTCGTGCGCGGCATTTATTTCAACCAAGGTCACGTCTGCTGCGCTGGCTCGCGACTCCTCGTGGAAGAGTCGATTCTCGACGAGAGCGTCGCTCGGCTCCAGCAGCGCATCGACCGCCTTCGCGTCGGCGATCCACTCGATAAGAACACCGATATCGGCGCGATAAATTCTCGCGCGCAGCTCGAACGCATCGACGAACTCGTTCGCAGCGGCGTCGAGCAGGGCGCGACGCTGATCCAACAGCGATGCGACCTTCCTGAACGGGGTTATTTTTATCGCGCTTCGTTCTTCACCAACGTGCAGAGTTCGCACCGCATCGCACGCGAAGAGATCTTCGGCCCCGTCCTTGCGGTCATGACGTTCCGCACACCCGAAGAGGCGATCGAGAAAGCGAACGACACTCCATACGGGCTCTCCGCGGGCATCTGGACGGAGCGCGGCAGCACGAATATGGCGGTGGCTCAGCGATTGAGGGCGGGCGTCGTTTGGTGCAACACGTTCAATCGCTTTGACCCCGCCTCGCCGTTCGGCGGCTACCGCGAGAGCGGCTTCGGGCGCGAGGGCGGCGTTCACGGCCTCGGCGAATACCTGGCGTAAGCGGCGATGTCGCACGTCACCTACGACGCCTCGCTCCTCGACCGGATGGAGCAACTCCTCGTACACGTTCGGAGCGCGATCGTCGGATGGGATCGAAATCTTCGTATATCCTACTGGTCGAAGAGCGCGACGGCGCTCTTCGGCATCGAAGCCGAGCGGATGTTGGGGAAGACGGTCGAGGAGAGTGCGCTCGTTCACGCTGCCGATTTCGTCGCCGTCGTGGAGAGCAGCGCGCGCCTTCGCGACGGTAGGCAGCGCGAGCGCATTCACATCAACCGAAATACTCGCGGCGACGGAAGGACGATCGTATGTCGTTGGACTCGCGCCGCCGAACAGGACGACGATCGGCTCGCGATCATCTCTTTCGTCGAAGATATCACCCGCGAATACGCGGCGCGCGATAGCATCCTCGAAAGCGAGGCCCGCTTCCGAACCCTCTATGCAGATAATCCCGATCCCATTCTCATCGTCGACCGAGACGGTTTCGTCATCGACGTGAACGACACGGCGAGGCGCGTCCCCGACGCGACGTACGCCGACGCCGTCGGAGTACATTTCCGCGATCTCGTTCCCGTCGAACGCCGCGCGGAGCACGAGGCGTATTTCGAGAAGGCGCGCTCCGGCTCCACCCAACAATACGAGATTACGGCCTTCGACAAAGCGGGAACCGAGCGTTTTTTCTCGGTGACGACGGTTCCGCTCTTTGAAAACGGATCGTTCGCGGGCGTCTACTCCATCCTGCACGACGACACCGCACGGCGGACGGAGCAAGAAGCGCTCGCCGCAATCGAACGCGAGCGCTACGAAAGTGCCCGTCGATTGCGTTCTCTTTTCGAGGCGAATCCCGATGGAGTGATCGCGGTCGATCGCTCCGGAAAGATCGCCCAAGCGAACCCAGCCTCGGCGCGAATCGGCGGGTACGAGGTCGACGCGTTGCTCGGACGCCCGTTCGAAAGCTTCCTCACCGAAGCGTATCTATCGACCGCCCGCCGACATTTCGCGACGGCGATCGCCGGCGAAGGCTGCTCGTTTGCCGTAGAATGCTATCGCATCGACGGGAGCACCGTCCCGCTCGATATCACGCTCATTCCACAATACGGCGGCGAGAATATCGTCGGCGTCTACGCCGTCCTTCAGGATATCACGCTGCGACGAGACGCGCAGGAGCGCGCGCGCATTCAAGCGCAACGCCTGCGCGATCTCTACGCGATCGCCAGCGCGATCGGCGACCCGCTCGTCGGTATCGTCGAGGCGCTCCGGCTCGGCTGTCGCGTCTTCGAAGCGGAGATCGGAGTCGTCATCGATACGACCGGACGCGTCCCGAGGATCGAGGCGTCGGCGAGCACCTCGCCCACCGACGAGATCGACCGAGATGTCGTGGCGCTCGCCCTCCAAAGCCGCGGCTCCGGTTCCGACGCCTCTCCGACGATAACGCGGGACGCGCTCGTCGTTCCTATCGACGTCGCCGGCGAACGTTTCGGCGCGGCGATTTTCTCGCGCATATCTCGAAACAGGCCGTTCACCGAAACCGACGCCGAATTTCTCGGCCTGGTCGCGGCGCTATTACAAAATTTCATCGAACGAAGCCGCGTTCGCATTCACCTGCAACGCATGGCCTACGTCGACGTGCTGACGGGGCTCCCCAATGGAAGCGGATTTCGCGAGCGCTTGCGCGCCGCCATCGAAGCGGCGCCGCTTCGAATGCAACGGGTCGCCGTCCTCTTCTTCGGTCTCGACCGATTTAAAGATATCAACGAGACGCTCGGGCACCGTCTCGGCGACCGACTGCTGCAAGCGGTCGGAACCCGTATCGAAGGGCTCTTCGCGTCGATCGGCGCCGTCGCTCGCATGGGCGGCGACGAATTTGCGATCGTGATTCAAGACGCGGGATCGAACGATCGGCTACGCGACCTCGCCGAGCAGATCATCGCCGCCATCGAAGAGCCGTTCGCCCTTGACGATTTCGAGCAATTTCTTTCGGCGAGCATCGGCATCGCGGTCTATCCCGAAGACGGGACCGACGGCGACGCCCTGGTGAAGAACGCCGATATCGCGATGTCGCGAGCGAAGGATCGCGGTCGCGGCGGATTTTATTTCTACAACGCGACGCTCGAATCGCCGATCCTCATGCGCCTCTCGCAGGAGCGCTTATTGCGCCGGGCGTTAGACCGTAACGAGTTCTTGGTCTACTACCAACCGCAGATCGATCTGGCCGACGGCAGGATCGTCGGGCTCGAGGCGCTCGTTCGGTGGCAACCTCCCGGATCCGGAGTGATCGAGCCGGGGCATTTTATTCCGAGCGCCGAGATCTCCGGGCTCATCGTGCACCTCGGACGCTGGGTTCTCGAAAGCGCCGCCCTGCAGGCCGCCGCCTGGGTGAAACGCTTCGGCCCGCTGCGAATCGCCGTGAACCTCTCCGCCCGACAGTTACATCACCGGCACTTGCGCCAAGAGGTTCTCGGAGCGCTCGACATCTCGGGGCTCGATCCTCAACTTTTAGAGTTGGAGATTACCGAGAGCGTCGCGATGACCGATGTCGAGCATGCCATTTCCATCGTGCGAGATCTCAAAGGGGCGGGCATTCGCACGGCGATCGACGATTTCGGAACGGGTTACTCTTCGCTCGCGTACCTGCGCCGCTTCGCTTTCGACGTTTTGAAGATCGACGGATCGTTCGTCGACGGCATAGGAAACGAGCGCGAGGACGAAACGATCGTCAAAACCTTAGTCGGGATGGCCCACAGCTTAGGCCTGGAGACCGTAGCCGAGGGCGTCGAGCACGCGAAACAGGCGCAATTTCTCCGCGATTACGGTTGCCGATTCGCCCAAGGATTTCTCTACCGGCCACCGCTCCCCGCAAGCGCGATCGACGAGATACTCGCCACGGGGCCGACGATCGCCGCTCGATGATGTTCGAAAACTACGACCTGGCGTATCGAACAAATCGAGAGCGCACGGCTTCGCTCTTTTCATCGATTGCTCCGCAAGCGTATCATGAAGCGCCCATTCCGCTACGACATCCGTTTATTTTTTATCACGGGCACCTTCCGGCGTTTAGTTTCTTAACGCTCAATCGATTTCATCGCGGGGAAGAAGCGCTCGACGAGAACCTTGAGAACTTGTTTCGGCGTGGTATCGATCCCGAGGATCGTGTAAAGGCACGCGATCTTTCGATCGAGGCGTGGCCCGATCGCCGGACGGTGGAACGATTTATCGCCGAATGCGACCGCCGCGTTCTCGCCGCCCTTCAAAAGCACGACCCTCTGGATCGCGATGCAATCCTCACCATCCTCGAACATGAAGACATGCATCACGAAACGCTTACATACATCATCCATCAACTCCCCGAGGGAAAGAAACGTCACTCGCGTTTTCATCATCGCGACATCCGCCTCGCTCCGAGCGATCCGATTTCGATCGACCGAGGACTCGCCGTTCTTGGGCGGCCGAAGGATGACGAGACTTTTTCCTGGGACAACGAACGCGACCAACTCGAATGCTCGGTTGATGCATTCGCGATCGATCGTTTTAACGTCACCAATGGTGACTGGCTTCAGTTCGTCAACGTCGGGGGGCCGATCCCGATCTTTTGGGAGCGCGCGGCGGACGGCTGGATATTACGCACGTGCTTCGAGCGGATTCCGCTTCCCCATTCCTGGCCCGCCTACGTGACTCTCGAGCAGGCGCAGGGCTACGCCAAATGGCGAGGCACTCGGCTTCCGACCGAGGCCGAATATCACCGTGCGGCCTTCAGCACGCCGTGGGGTGAGACGCGACGGTATCCTTGGGGCGACGACGAACCCTCAGAACAACGCGGAAACTTTGATTTTCGACGCTTCGACCCCGAGCCCGTCGATGCTACGCCTGCAGGAGCGAGTGCATGGGGAGTCGAGGGTCTCGTCGGTAACGGTTGGGAATGGACGACCACTCCGTTTGCACCGTTCCCCGGATTCACACCTCATCGCTTCTACCCCGCATATTCCGTCGACTTC
This sequence comes from bacterium, assembly GCA_021845615.1. Lineage (GTDB taxonomy): Bacteria > Vulcanimicrobiota > Vulcanimicrobiia > Vulcanimicrobiales > Vulcanimicrobiaceae > JABEUX01. The sequence continues at coordinate 9,037 of JAJZVP010000012.1, forward strand.
TTCGACGGCCGACATTACGTTCTGAAAGGGGCCTCCCCGGTGACGCCGCGCCGTTTGCTGCGCTCGAGTTTTCGCAACTGGTTTTACCCAAATTACCCCTACGTTTACGCCACATTTCGGTGCGTTCGATAATTGTCGTCGCGAAGAGGCGGTCCCCACGGCGCGTCTAACTACATCGCTCTATGAGTGCAAATGAAAAACGCGTTCCCATCACCGTTGCCGACGGCGACGGCATCGGCCCGGAGATCATGGACGCCACGCTACGGATCATCACCGAAGCGGGCGCCCGCATCGCGATTGAAAAGATCGAAATCGGCGAGGCCGTCTACAGCCGCGGGCTCGACAGCGGAATCGAGCCGTCGTCGTGGGAGTCCCTGCGACGAACTCAGGTTTTCCTAAAAGCTCCGATAACCACGCCTCAAGGCGGCGGTTTCAAAAGCCTCAACGTAACCGTGCGCAAGACGCTGGGCATGTACGCGAACGTCCGCCCCTGCGCCTCGCTGCACCCCTTCGTCTCGACCAAGCACCCAAAGATGAACATCGTGATCGTGCGCGAGAACGAAGAGGACGTCTACGGCGGCATCGAACATCGCCAGACGAACCAGGTCGCTCAATGTCTGAAGCTGATCTCTCGCCCGGCGAGCAAACGCATCGTTCGCTACGCATTCGAGTACGCTCGCGCGAACAAGCGGAAGAAAGTCACCTGCTTTACCAAAGATAACATCATGAAGATCACCGATGGTCTCTTCCATCGGACGTTCGAAGAAATCGCATTGGAATATCCCGATATCGAACACGAACATTGGATCGTCGATATCGGCGCGGCGAAGCTCGCCGACACCCCCGAAGCCTTCGACGTGATCGTCATGCCGAATCTCTACGGCGATATTCTCTCCGACGTCGCCGCGCAAATTACCGGCTCGGTCGGGCTCGCCGGCTCGGCGAATATCGGCGATCACTGTTCGATGTTCGAAGCCATTCACGGCTCGGCCCCGCGGCGAGCCGGCCAAAATCTCGCGAATCCATCGGGGCTGCTTCACGGGGCCCTGCTGATGCTGGTCCACATCGGCCAAGGTGATATCGCCGAGCGCGTGCACAATGCGTGGTTGACGACGATCGAAGACGGCATCCATACCTACGACATCTACAAAGACGGCGTTTCGAAGCAAAAGGTCGGTACGCGCGAATTTGCCGACGCCGTCATCGCGCGCCTCGGTCGCGAGCCGAAGGTCCTTCCGCCGGCTCGATACGCCGTCGGGGCGACGATGGATCTCTCGATCCGTCCGGGCGGTGTTCCGCCGAAAAAGGAGCAGGTCGGCGTCGACGTTTTCATCGATCATCGCGACGGGGATCCCGAGGAGATCGCCGCGCGCACGAAACGCATCGTCATCGACGGCGTGCGACTCGTCGTCATCGCCAACCGTGGCAGTAAGGTGTGGCCCGACGGAAACCCCGATACGTTCCTGAGCGATCAATGGTCGCTTCGATTCGAAGGGAAGCCTTTTAACGGCAAGCGCGTGGCCGAGATCATCGCGTCGATGCACGATGCCGGTTTCGACGTCATTAAAACCGAGGGGCTCTTTACTTTCGACGGAGAGCGTGGGTACTCGCTCGCTCAGGGACAGTAACATTCGCATCGTCAGCCTACTCCCGAGCGCGACGGAGATACTCTACGCCATCGGAGCGGGCGACGAACTCGTCGGCGTCACGCACGAATGCGATTATCCGCCGGAAGCGCGCGCGCTTCCGGCGCTGACCTCCTCGGCACTACCCGAGTCGGCGGACGCCGCCGAGATCGATCGTCACGTGCGTCGCGGAATCCACGAGGGCTCGAGCATCTATCACCTCGATGCCGCAGCGTTAGAACGACTCGAGCCCGACCTGATCGTCACGCAGGAACTCTGCGATGTCTGCGCCGTCTCCTACGATCGCGTTACTTCCGCGGTTCGACGATTGCGCGGCGATCCTCGCGTGGTCGCGCTCGAGCCGAACTCCTTCGACGACGTCCTCGAAACGATCCGAACGCTCGGCTCGCTCGTGGGGCGCGCGAACGAGGGCGATCGCGTCGCCGAAGATCTCACCCGCAGTGCGGAACGGCTACGCAGCCGGGCGCGGCGCGAATTACCGGATCCGCCGACTCTGCTCTTTCTCGAATGGAGCGACCCTCCATTCGCGCCGGGTCACTGGACCCCCGATCTTCTCGATCTGCTCGGTGTTCGCTCGACGATCGAATTTCGGCACGCACCGGCGCGCGCGGTCACGTGGGAAGAGGTCGCCGCCGGCGACCCCGATTGCATCGCCCTCGCTCCCTGCGGCTTCGATCTTGCGAAGGCTCGCCGAGCACTCGCCGATCTTCAAGCGAACGAAACCTGGCGCGGCCTTCGCGCGGTTCGCGAGGGGCGCGCGATCGTTCTCGACGGAAACGCCTACTTCAATCGTCCGGGCGTGCGTTTGGTCGAAGGGGCGGAGCGATTGCTCGAGGAGCTCACGCGACTCGGAGATGGGCGGTATCGTCGAGCGTGATCACGCGCGCGGCGCCGCGAAGCAACTCCACGCGCGTGATCGACGCGTGCGAAAAACGTACCGTCATCGCATCGAAACGCTCCCCGAGCAGCTCCGCGAGCAATGCGTGGAGCGTTCCGGCATGCGCGACGACGAGCGCGCGCCGCCCATCGGAGGACGCGTGCTCCTTCCACCACGCGCGAACGCGCTCCCGAACCTCGGCAAAGCTCTCGCCGCCCTCGGGCTGGTAATCGCGCGCCGAGGTCGACGCCCTCCCGCCTGCGTTTGGAAAGGTAGCGGTAATCTCCGCCCACGTCTTCCCTTCCCACGCACCAAAGTCGAATTCGCGCAGACGAGCGTCGCGGACGAGCGGGAGCGAGCGCCCGCGAAGGATCGTCTCGGCGGTCGTTACCGCCCGCGCGAGATCGCTGGAGTATGCCGCCTCGATCCGTTCGTCGGCGAGCGCGTCGGCGAGCGCGCGAGCCTGGGCCAATCCATCGGGGGAGAGCGGAACGTCGCTGCGCCCCTGAAAGCGCCCGGAGCTGTTCCAGGCGGTGAGTCCATGCCTGATCAGCAAGAGTTCCACGGCCTCCCCTCATGCTCGCTGCAGCATTGCCCTTCCTGCACGTCGAAAGCGCATCGCCATGGGCGACGGAACGAGCGCGACGCGCGAGGAACGCATCGGCATTCGCAAGACGTACAAACTCTTTATCGACGGCGCATTCGCGCGCTCGGAATCGGGACGGAGCGCGCCGCTCTGGAACGGTAAGGAGTTTCGCGGCAATATCGCACAGGCATCGCGCAAAGATCTTCGCAACGCCGTTACCGCGGGGCGCGCCGCGCAGGCGCGTTGGTGGTCGATGGATCCGCAGCTTCGCGGTCTGACGATCTATCGACTCGGCGAGATGCTCGAGTCGCGCCGCGCGGAGTATATCGCTGCGATCGCGGAGGGGGGCGATGCGCGAAGCGCCGGCGCGGAGGTCGACACCGCGATCGATCGCGTCGTGTGGTATGCGGGTTGGTGCGACAAATATGCGGCGCTCCTCTCCTCGAGAAACCCGGTCGCCGGGCCGCATTTTAATTGTTCGACGCCCGAACCGATGGGAGTCGTGGCGATTCTGGCGCCGCAGATGCCGCTCTTCCTCGGCGCCCTTTCGGTCCTTCTTCCGCCTCTCGTCGCCGGAAATGCGGTGATTCTTCTCGCCTCGGAACGCGATCCGCGCCCCGCGATCGCCCTCGCCGAGGCGGTCGCGCTCTCCGATATCCCCCCCGGCGTCGTGAACGTGCTCACCGGGTATCGCGACGAGATCGCTCCGGCTATGGCCAAACACGACGGCATCGAAGCGATCGCCTGTGCCCGCGAGGACCTCGAACGATGGAACGAGATCGAACGAGAGTCGGCCGCATCGATCAAGCGCATTCGCACCTTTCCCACCCGACGCGCGGAAGAGTACTTTGAGGAACGCGCGCAATCGCTCGATGCGATCGCCGATTTCTGCGAGATCAAAACGATCTGGCATCCGGTAGGATTCTGATCGCGGCGATGCACGCGGGAAAGAGCGAGTCGCAGTTGCGCGCCGAGATCGTCGATTGCGCCGCCCGCCTCTGGCGTCGCGGCCTCGTCACCGGCAGCAGCGGCAACATCAGCGCTCGGACGGAAGACGGCGATATTCTCGTCACGCCCTCGGGGCGCTCGCTCGAACGCCTGACCGAACGCGAGATCGTGCGCGTCGACCCGACGGGAACCCCGCGCGATGCGACGGCGCGACCGAGCAGTGAATTACCGCTCCACCTGGCGGCGTACCGCGTTCGCCCCGACGCGACGGTTCTGGTGCACACCCATCCGACCGCGTGCGTGATATGGAGCAAACGCGGCCGCCTCTTCGCGCGCGATACGGTCGGGGCGATAGAGACGTTGGGAGCGGTCGGGTGGATTCCCTATTCACCGGCGGGGAGCGTCGAGCTCGCCGAATCGGGCGCCGAGATCTTCGCGCGCGGCGTCGATACCATTCTGATGGAACGCCACGGGCTATCCGTTCTCGCTACGACGATGGAACGCGCGTTTATTTTGACCGACCTCGCCGAAGAGAGCGCGCGCATCGCTCTCGGCACGGAGCCTGCCGAATCTTTCGGGCAAGGTAAGGGGTGCCCCGAGGATGAAGCACTCGGCATGCCGCCGTATCGCGCGATCTTCTAACGCCGACGCATGCACCCACGCCGATATTCAACGGGGCAGCGCCTCGCACGGGCGCTCGATTTCGGTGAGTTTTGCCTCCATTATCAACCCGTCGTCGACTTACGGAACGACCGGATCGTCGGCGTCGAGGCGCTCTGCCGTTGGCCGCAATCCGGTAACGCGATCGGCCTGCCCGACGCATTCATTCCGCAAGCGGAGGCCTCCGGGGTGATCATTGCGCTCGGCGAATGGGTCTTTCGCACGGCGACCGCGCAAGTCCATCGCTGGGAGACGCAGTACGGCATCCGGCTCGACCTCGCGGTCAATCTCAGTAGCCGGCAATTCCTTCACCTTCAACTCGTCGCGGCGATCGAGGATGCGCTCCGACAGGCATCGCTCGCACCCGAACGCCTCGAATTCGAAATCACCGAATCGGTGGCGATGCATAACGCCGAGGATTCGATCGGGATTATGCGCCAGCTCAAACATCTCGGCATCTCCCTCGCGCTCGACGATTTCGGAACGGGATACTCCTCGCTCTCCTATCTCAAACGCTTTCCTATCGATAAGATCAAGATCGATAAGAGCTTCGTTCACGACATTCCGAACGACGCGAACGATCTCGCGATCGTCACGGCGATCATTGCGATGGCCCACGCACTCGGGTTACAGGTTCAGGCGGAGGGCGTCGAGACGAAAGCGCAAGCGGATTTTCTTCGCGACTGCGGCTGCGAACTCGCTCAAGGATTTCTCTACGGACGCGCGCTTCCGGCGACGGAGTTCGCCGCGGCTTTCGACCCGCAGCTCGGCGTCATGCGCTCGCTGAGCGCGTGAGCCAGGAGCGCTCCTCCACCTCGGCGCGCATCTGCCGCCACCCGCGAAAATTCGCGTTCGCTCCCGGTGCGGGAGTCGCCACGTGTTCGAAGGGACTCAGGTGGTGCTGCTCCATCAGCCGGTCGCAGAGATCGAGATCCTTCGAGCGATCGCGCGCGCCATCGTGGGTGAGGTAGGAGACGCGCGCGCAGCGCGCCGCACTCACGCGTTTGCGCAACTCGATATCCAGCCCGAACTCGTCCTCCTGCAGCAAGGGCGTGTGCCATTCGCCGGCTCGCAACGCCGTCGGCCGATGGCGTTCGTACGCAGCGCGCATCTTCAGGGCGACCTCGCGAATCTCCGGTTGCGCCTGCGGCGTGCACCGTAACGCAAAAAAATTCGCCCATTCGGTAGCGGTCACGATGACGGTGTGCCAGAGAAACGGTTCGAGGAGCCGGTTGAGGACCTGTTTGTGAACTTGCAGGGTCTGGAGTTCCCGCACCGATTCGACGGCCTCGTCGCGCGCGCGCAGCCAGGCGCGCTCGGCGATGCGCACCGCCTCGATATCCAGCAACGACGAAGCCGCCATACCGGGCTGATTGCGCCCCCACTCCAGCGGCAGAACGGGCTCGGTGAGAACGCGCTCGATCAGTTTCGAGGTTGGAATCGCGCGCGAACTCGCACTATTGCGCGAAAACTGTCGGTGCGTATTGAACTCGGCCAACACGAAGCGGGGAAAGCAGACCTCCATGGTGGTCAAGCGTTCCCCCGTCGGTGCGACCGAATCGAGCAGTATCTTCGCGCCGTAGCCCGCCAATGGTTTAGCCCCCGCGATAACGGAGGAAGGCCGGTACTTCGATGTCGTCCATATTGACCGGCGTGACGGTCTCGATACGCGTCTTTTCGAAGGCGAATCCGCTCGTTTCCGCCCGTCGGATCGGTCCGAAGCCCGCCGCGAGCACCGTGACGCGCACGCGACCCTGAAGATTCGGGTCGAGGCTCGCGCCGAAGATAATCTGCGCGTCGGGGTCCACGCTGCGGCTGATCATTTCGGCGGCCTCGTTCACCTCGTACATCGAGAGATCGCTTCCCCCGGTGATATTCAAGATGACGCCGCGCGCGCCGTCGATGGTGGTGTCGAGCAACGGCGAGGCGATCGCCTTCTGTGCGGCATCGGCGGCTCGGTGCTCTCCCGATCCTTCGCCGATCCCCATCATCGCGGTGCCGGCATCGGTCATCACCGCTTTTACGTCGGCAAAATCGAGATTGATCAGCCCCGGTTGCGTGATGAGATCGCTGATACCGGCGATCCCCTGACGGAGGACGTCGTCGGCGAAACTGAACGCTTCGTTCAGCGGAGTCTTCTTCTCGATCACCTGAAAGATGCGTTCGTTCGGAATCGTGATGAGCGTGTCGACCTTCGCTTCGAGTTCGGCGATCCCGCGTTCGGCGGCCTCCATCCGCTTGCGCCCTTCGAAGGCGAACGGCTTGGTAACGACCGCGATCGTCAGGGCTCCCGATTCACGCGCGAGTTCGGCGAGCACCGGCGCCGCGCCGGTTCCCGTCCCGCCGCCCATTCCCGCGGCGATGAAGACCAGGTCGGCTCCATCGACGATCATCGCGAGATCTTCGCGCGATTCTTCGGCGGCATCCCGGCCCAAGGTCGGGTTCGCGCCGGCTCCCAGACCTCGCGACATCCCGGTTCCGATCTGCACGGTGTTCTCCGTGAGCGAATTGCGCAAGGCCTGAACGTCGGAGTTCACGGCGAAGAAATCTACGCCCGTCAACCCCGCTTCGATCATGCGATTGATCGCGTTGCAGCCGCCCCCGCCGACACCGATAACGCGAATCGTCGCGGCATGTTCGGGGACATAGCGTTTAGCTTCAGCCATCGTTTCCTCCGTATGAAAGAGATTTAATTCCACAGCGCCGCGAGCCACCCGCGAAGCCGAGTGAAGAGCGAGCCGTTCCGCGCCGATTCGACACCCGTCAGTTCGCTCTTGCGCGCGAAAAGCACGAGTCCGATCGCCGTCGCATATTGCGGGAAGGCCAAGGCGTCGATCGATCCGCCGAGATGTGCCGGAATGCCGACACGCACGGGGGCTTCGAAGATTTTTTCGGCGATCGCTTCGATCCCCGGCAACTGAGCGCCGCCTCCGGTGAGGACGACCTCGCCGACCACGAGGTCGCGGGGTACGTTTTCGAAGACTTTCGCCCGGGCCATCCGAAGCGTCTCCAGCACGCGCGGGACGACGATCGCGTGGAGCTCGTGCGTCGTCGCTTCGCGCTGCGTCCGGCCATCGAGCGATTGCACCGGGAAGCTGCGGGAGGCACCGGCCTGTTCGTCGCCGACCCCAAAGCGATGCTTGACCTCCTGCGCTTGGGCGAGCGAGGTTTTGAGGCCGAGCGAGATATCGTTGGTAAGGATCTGCCCGCCGACCGGAATCGTCGCGGTGTAGATCGCGCTCCCCCCGGAGTACACGGCGATATCGGTGGTACCTCCGCCGATATCGACCAGCAGCACGCCGACGTGCTCTTCCTCGGGAAGGAGCACCGCCGCGGCGCTCGCCAACGGTTCGAAGACGATCCCCGCCGATTCGATACCGGCGCGATGCACGCACTTGAGTACATTCGAAAGAAAACTACTCGCCGCCGTAACGATGTGCGTGTCCACCTCGAGGCGGCCGCCGGCCATGCCGACGGGATCGACGATTCCGTCCTGCCCGTCCACGGTGAAAAAACGCGGGAGGGCGTGGACGATCTGCCGATCGCTGGGAACGTTGATAATCTTGCTCGCATCGACGACGCGCTCGACGTCGGAGGCGTCGACCTCTCGGTCGTCGTTCGCGACCGAAACGACGCCGCGGTTATTGACGCTGCGAACGTGCTCGCCGGTGATGCCGACGATCGCTTCCTCGATATGGACCCCGGACATCCGTTCGGCCTTCTCGGTCGCCGCTTCGATCGACTTCACCGTCTGTTCGAGATCGATCACCACGCCGCGACGCATCCCTAGGGATGGCGCCTCGCCGAAGCCGAGAATCTCGAGGCCGTTCGGCCCTTCGGCAGCGACGACGACGCACGTTTTCGTGGTGCCGATGTCGAGACCGCACAGGGTGCCTTGTTTCATTCACATCCCAAATATTAACGCCGATATCCACCATATATTGGGCTAACGGGTAAGAACCCCTACTATCCCTGCCCAAAATGGCTATCCCGAGCATCTTGGCGCCCCCTCGCGCAGCTCCTCTTGAGGAGAACGCCCGGCATAAGACGAAGCCTGCTTGCGATGAGCCAAAAGCGAACCTCCATCGAGCGCGGCCTCGTGATCTCCGCCGTCATCGTCTTTATCGTCGTTTTGGCGGTTATTCCGGCGGCATTTTTCGTCACCAATCTCATTGCAACGCAAGCTGCAACGCTACACGATAAAATCGTAAAGGGCGAACTCGCGTACGCGCGCGTCGCCGACGATGCAAACGGATTGCGCGCGGCGTCGCTCGAAGCGGCGACGAACGCCGATCCAGCTCGCGCGGCGGCGTCGTTAAAATCCGCAATCACACTGGTAAGTAAATTTCCCAAAGACGAACGCGCGCTCGCGGCGCTCACCGGAAAAGATTCGAGCACCAGCAAACAGGTCGCCGCGTTTACCAAGAGCGCCGGCGCGTACGATTTCGAATCGCTCGCGACGATCGGGCTGCTGCAGCAAGGGAAAAAGGCCCAGGCCTTGGTGCAGTTGCAAGGCACGCTCGCCGATGCGTACACGCAACAGAATATCGACGGCCGAGCGGTGCTCGAGGCGTTAAATCGAGCCGCCGACATTCGTTACGCAGCGTTGATTCAGGCTAAAAATTTGGCTCTAGGAGTCCTCGTCGCCGGCGCGGTATTCGCGCTGATCGTCGTCGTCATCGCATTCTCACTTTTACGCATTCGATTGCTGCGCAACATCAATCGTTGCGTGACGGTCTTCGAAGCGATGGGACGCGGCGACCTCACCGCGCGGACCGGCTGGAGCGGGAACGACGTCCTCGGACGTCTCGGTCAATCGATCGACGAGTTGGGGGACCGGCTCAGCGCGCTCGTGGGGCGCATCCAGATCGCGACGCGTTCGGTGAAGGCCGCAAGCGCCACGAGCACCGAGGTCTCGCGCGATGTCGACCGTCGCGTTCAGGACGAACTCGCCACCCTCGGCGACGCACTCCGCTACTCCGCCGACGTCGCTCGCGGCTCCGGCACGGTCGCCGATAACGCCGAGGCGGTCGCGCGCCGCGTCTCCGATATTTCGAGTTCGATCGCCGAAATGACGGCCTCGATCCAAGAGATGGATCAGAACCTGCTCAACCTCGCGACCGTCGTCGAGCAAGCCGTCGCCAACACCCAGGAGATGTCGGCCTCGATCGTCCAGGTCGCGGGAAATGCCAAACGCGTCGGCGTCGAGTCGACGGAGACCGACCAGCACGTCCGGACCGGACAGAACGAGATTTCGCGGCTCTCGACGGGCATCGACCAAATGACCTCCCTGGTCAGCTCGGTCGTCGTCGAAATGGAGAGCCTCGATGGAGCCTCGCGCCAGATCGGCGAAATTCTCGGCCTGATCGAGGAGATCGCCGACCAAACGAACCTGCTCGCGCTCAACGCCGCGATCGAAGCGGCGCGCGCCGGCGAGCACGGTCGCGGCTTTGCCGTCGTCGCCGACGAGGTGCGAAAGCTCGCCGAGAACTCCGCCAGCTCGGTCAAACAGATCGCTTCGCTCGTCGCCGATATCCAGCGTCGAACCTCGGCGGTGCTCGAACGGACCGGGCGCGCGAACGTCCAGGTCAAGGAGAGCGCGACCCTCGCGCAGTCCGTCAACGCGATGATGTCCGACGTCTCCAAGCGCGTCTCGGAGGTCGCGACCCTCATGAGCGAGATCAGCCTGGCGACCAACGAACAGGCCCGCGCCTCCGAAGAGCTCGCTAAGGCGAGCGAACAGATGGGCGCGATGACCCACGAGGCGGCGGCGACGATGCGCGAGCAAACGATCACCGCGAACCAGATTCTCGAGAGCGTCTCGGAGATCGAGCAGCGCACCGCCGACGTGGCGCGCGCCTCGACCGAACAGCAGTCGGCGATCGAGGCGCTCGGGACCCGGATCGAGCGTTCGAGCACCCTGGGCTCCCAGAACGCCGATGCCGCGACCCGGCTCGCCGAGGAGGCGATGCTGCTCCAGGAGCAATCGGGCGGACTCGAAGAGCTGGTCGACCAGTTCGCGATCGACGAAGCGCACGGGGCGGCCCAAGAGGCGCGGAAGAACGCGGGGCTTGATGAGCGGGCGGCACTTGCGCTAGAATCCTAGACTACTGCCTCCCCGCCCGCCTGAAGATAAGGTACCCGCTTTGAAGATAAAAACGTTTTTCACCACCGTCCTCGCCACGCTCGCGCTCGGCGCGACGGCGATCGCCGCCAACGTCGTTAGCTCGACCATGATTCCCGACGGCACCTATACCGCGAAAGTCATCAAGGTCGTCGATGCGAAGCACGTCACGGTGACCATGCAGAATGGCCTGGAAACGACGCTCGCTGCGGGACGCCCGACGGTCGATTTTTCGAAACTCCACGCGAACGACTCGATGAAGTTTTCGTTGGCGAACGGAGAGGTTCTCGTTTATCTCGACCTTTCATCGCACTAAGCGATAAGATTCCCCCGCCCTCGATCTTTCTTCCATCGACGACGATCGGCGTCGATGGAGCGCGAAGGTCGAGGGCTTTTATTTTTTTCCAACGACCGTGCAAGCGTCGCTCGAGCGCGTGAATCTCGGCGAATTTTCGCTCGAGTTTCGTCCCGTCGCCGATGTAGAGCAACGTTCCGTCCTCGAGGACGCCGAGATCTTCTCCGTATCGATCGTGCGCGAGGATCGCGAGACGCACTCCGCTCGCCTCCGCTCTGCTGAGGAGCGTGAGGAGCCGCGTCGTCGTCGAGCCCGCGGGTAGACGGCGCTGCGAGCAGTAGCTCCGCCCGCTCAGCAGGGCGGGAAGCGGCGCGTCCTGCGGCAGCGAGGGAAAGAGATGACCGCCGCGATCCACGGCGCAGGTCGCGCCGCCGGCGATCAGCCGCGCCACGGGAATGCGCTCTCGAATCACGATCGCGATGCGGTTCGGGAGATAGCGGCGTACGGCGGCCCCTTCGATCGCGCGAATCCGCAGCAAGCGCGCGGAGATGCCGCTCGACGACTGCAACCACACATTCACCCGTGGGTCGATCGCTGCGGCGCTGAGAACGCGTGCCGTCGATACGCGCGCGTTTCCGATGACGGCGATCTTTCCGGGGCGGAAACCCGGCCACGAAGCGGCCCAGGCGAAACCCACGCCCAGGAGCAGCAGCGCGAGAAGCGCCACGAGCGCGAACGGCCGGATCCGCGAACTCCCGCGGCGGCGACGCGCGGTGCGTTGGCTTTTATTCATCGCAAGACGAACCGTTCGAGCGCGTCGCAGACGCCGTCGGCCTCGACTCCGCCGACCACCGCATTCGCGCGCTCGCGCACCTCTGCCGGCGCATCGCCCATCGCAACGCCGATCCCGGCTCGTTCGATCATCGGGAGATCGTTCCAGGAGTCGCCGATTGCGAGCACTCGTTCCATCGGGATTCCATAGAGCCCGGCGACGAACGCTAACGCGCTCCCCTTGTCGACCGCGGGATCGAGTAGCTCGACGAACTCGGGATAGCTGCGCGTGATGTAGAGCCGATCGCCGAAGCGCCGCCGCGCGCGACGCTCGACCTCCGCCGCGACCTCGGGATCGCTAACGATCACGGCCTTGGTCGCGCTTCGACTCGCAAAGGTCGCGCGGAGTGGAGCGATGACCGGCGCGATACCGGCGAGCGATGCGTAGAGTTCGGCGAAACGATCGTACCGTTCGCAGTAATAGCGGTCTTCCGCGTAGAGTTGGAGGTGCAGATCCTCGGAGTGGAATTCGTCGAGAATCTCACCGACGAGAGCCGCGGCAATCGGCCGATCGAGCAATCGTCGCTCGCTCTCGCTCTCGACCACCCAGGCGCCTTGGTAACAGATGGTCGGCGCGCGCAACCCGAGTTCGCGAACGAATGGCGCGGCGGCTCGAAACATCCGTCCGGTCACGATGCAACTCGTCGTACCCTGCGCGAGCATCGCCGCCACGCAGGAACGGACGCGTGGAGAGAGGCGCGTGTCGCGCCCCACCAGCGTTCCGTCGAGATCGAGGGCGACCAATTCTACGCTCACGGCTTCATTCTCAAGCGCGCGCTCTGTGCGTGTGCGTCGAGCCCTTCGAAGGCCGCGAACGATGCGATGGCCGCCGCGTCCGCGGCGATCCGCCGTTCGGAGTTGCGCACCACGCTATAGGACCGCAGAAAATCGGCGAGCGCGAGCCCCGATGCAAAACGCGCCGAGCCCGAGGTGGGAAGAACGTGATTCGTACCGGCGAGATAGTCGCCGCAGGCGACCGGCGTCGCGCTTCCAACGAATACCGCGCCGACGCAGCGCAGGTGGGCGAGGTAAAACTCCGGGTCGGCGACTTGCAAACTCAAATGTTCGGGCGCAAATGCGGCGATCGTCGCGGCGATCTCGCCCTTCGAACGCGCCTCGATACAAAAACCGTGGCGATCGAGCGCGGCCGCGATCGTCGCCCCCCTCGGTAAGCGCGAGACGTCGAGCGCCCGTATCAACTGCGCGCAGCTTTCGAGCAGTTCGAACGAATCGCTGATAACCGCGACGCGGGCCTCGGCATCGTGCTCGGCCTGCGCGAGCAATTCGGCGACCACCAACTCCGAGGAAGCCGCCGCATCGGCAACGACCAACACCTCCGACGGACCGGCGAGTCCGTCGATCCCTACGGTGCCGAAGAGCTGTCGCTTCGCTTCGGTCACGTAGGAATTGCCCGGCCCGACGATCTTATCGACCGGTGCGATACTCGCAGTGCCGAAGGCCGCCGCCGCGATCGCTTGCGCCCCGCCGACGGCGTAGAGCTCGTCAACTTCGCAGAGACTCGCGGCGAAGAGCACCGCGGGATGCACGCGCCCATCGCGCTGCGGCGGCGTGAGAACGATCGTGCGCCGGACGCCGGCGATCTTCGCCGGGACGGCACCCATGAGCACCGAGGATGGAAGCGCCGCGCTTCCGCCCGGAGCGTAGACCGCGACCGCACCGAGCGGTTCGCGCCGGAAGGCGTACTCCGTTCCGTCATCGCAACGATAGGCGACGTCCTCGCAGCGCTGGCGACGATGGAAATCCGCGATACGCTCGCGAGCGAGTTCGATCGCCGCGGCGACGTCCTCTTGCAACGCGGCGCGCGCGACCGAGGGCATGGGAATCGGTACGCGCAGGTGCGTCAGCCGATACTCGGGCGCGTCGAAACGCTGCGAATAGTCGAGAATCGCTCGATCGCCCCTCGCTTCGACGTCGGCGAGAATCGCGGCGACGCGAGCGACGAGATCCGGATCGGGCCTCCACCCGCGTCGCAGGACGGCAGCCATCCCCACCGGGTCGTTGGCGCGAACGAACTTCACGGCGCGACCCGTCGCTGGAGGCGCTCGCAGAGCGCGGCGAGACGAGCGTACTTGCTGCGATACGCGACCGGATTGAGCACGAAGCGCGCCGACGAAGCCGCGATCTCATCGACGACGACCATGTCGTGCTCGCGCAACGTGCTCCCGGTCGCGACCAAATCGACGATAACGTCGGCGAGTCCGACGATCGGGGCGAGTTCGACCGAACCGTGTAACGCAATAATTTCGCACGGAATATCGCGCTCCGAAAAATATTGCGTCGCCATACGTTTGAACTTCGTAGCGACTCGCAGAAACGTCGGATAGCGCGCGCCTTCGTGATAACCGTCGGAACGACGCGCCGCGACGACGAGACGACAGGCCCCGAAGCGAAGGTCGACCGCCTCGCTGACGGAGCGTTCGCTCTCCCAGAGCGTATCTTTGCCGACGATCCCGCAATCTGCGGCTCCGAACTCCACGTACGCGGGAACGTCGGTCGGGCGCAACAACAGTAACTCCGCGGAGCCGTCGACGCTCGTCATCGTCAGGCGACGCCCGGGATCGCCGGGAATCTCGATTCCGATCGCTTCGAGCAGCGCGGCGCTCTCGTCGTAGAGACTGCCCTTGGGCAGCGCGATCTTCAACGAACTCACGGCGACTGCTCGTCGGCTTCGAGGAGGATCTCTTCCACATCGTCGCCGCGTGCGATGAGGACCCGCGGGATCGCCTTGTGCCGCGCGTAGGCGATTGCCGCGCTTCGGTCGAGCCCCCGGACGTCGACGCGAACGCGGCGACCGCGAGCGCGCTCCGACATCGCGGCGCGATCCGAGCCGACGACGAAGACGTCGACCTCTCGGCTGCGGCGTTCGTCGACGCGGCGCCGTTCGAGCGCGAGTAAAATTCGTTCGACGCCGACCATCCAGCCGACCGCCGGCACGTCGTACCCAAAACGCGGCAGCAACCCGTCGTAGCGCCCGCCGCCACAGAGCGAGAACCCGAGGTCGCCGAGAAATCCTTCGAACACGAAACCGGTATAGTACTCCAGGTCGCGTAAGAGCGCCGGATCGATCGCGATACGCTTCTCGAAGCCGAGGGTCGCGGCGCGGGCGAAGATCCGTTCGAGGCGATAGATCGCCGCCTGCGCCTCCGGATTCGGCGCGAGTTCCCGCGCCATCGCCAGCACGTCCTCGGTTCCGCGCGTGACGACCAGACGGCGCAAGAGCGCGTAACGCTCGGGACGAACGCCGTCGCGCGATGCGAATCCATCGAGATCGACGAGGTTGCGCGCCGCTATCGCCTCTTTCCAGGCGCGCGATGCCGGAGCTGAGAGCCCGAGCGCTACGAGCGCTCCATCGACGATCGCCGAATCGTTGATATCAAATTGCGCGTCGGCGAGCCCTACGGCATCGAGCGTCTCGATCGCCATAAAGAGCGCCTCGGCGTCGGCATCGGCGCCCGCCGCGCCGATCAGCTCGGCGCCGGCCTGCGTGAATTCCCGCATGCGCCCGAGTTGCGGCTCTTCGTAGCGATAGGCGGGGGCGATGTACGAAAGCCGAATCGGCAGGCTCGCAGTACGCAATCGCGTCGAGACCACGCGCGCGATCGGGGTCGTCATTTCGGTGCGCAGCGCCAGTTCTTCGCCGAGCGGATCGCTGAAGCGAAAGGTTTGCCGCATCAGCTTCTCGCCCAATCCGCGTTCGAGCGATTCGTAGCTTTCGAAGGTCGGAGTGAGTATGCGCGCGTACGACCAGCGATCGAAAACGACCGCTATCCGATCTTCGACGCTCTGCTTGAATGCAAATTCTTGCGGAAGCCAATCGCGAACTCCGGGTGGGAGCCTCATGCCTCTCCTCGTTACTCGGTCTGCAGGTGAACGCCGTCGTCACCGAAGATCGCGACGAGTTCTGCGCGCACGCGCCGCTCTCCGCCGAGGCGGCGCGGCAATTCTCGCTCGCGATCCTTCGCTCGAAGGACGACGCGCGCGTCGCCCGGGCACCGTTCGAACAGCTCCGTCAGCCGATCGATCTGATCGCGCGACCGCAGATCGAGCAGCCACCCTCGTACGTGAGGCAGCGCGTCGGCGGCCGGTGCGTTAAAGGGCGTCGCTTCATCGACGGAGAGCGAGACGACCGGGGCGACATCATCGCTCTCTCCGGGCCGCTCGCGTACGCGCGCGCGCCCGCGCAGCACGAGGATGTCGTCGGGGACGAAGAGCGAGGATGCCGTAGCGTACAACTTTGCAAAGACGATCGCTTCGCAGGTGCCCGTCGTATCCTCGATCTGCGCGATGAGCATCTGCGCTCCACTCCGCGTCATCGTTCGCCGCACGGAGGCGACGAGTCCGGCGATCCTCACCTCGGCGTCGTCCTGATGGGCGCCGAGATCGCGAATCGGCACGACGCCCATGCGCGCGAAGCGTTCTTCGTGTTCGGCGAGCGGATGCCCGGAGACGAAGATGCCCAACGTCTCGCGCTCCCATTTGAGGATTTGCCGTTGCGTCGGAGCCGGCTTGCGCTCGAGCGCCGGAGCGACGCCGATCTCGCTCGAAAGGTCGCCGAAGAGCGAGGTCTGCCCGAGCGCGCTCTCTCGCGCGCGCGTCGCCGAGAGCGCGACCGCACGATCGATTCCCTCAAGCTTCTCGGCTCGATTCCCCGGCAGCGCATCGAGCGCTCCGCACTTGACCAACGCTTCGAGGACGCGTTTATTTGCTTGTTTACCGTCGATCCGCTCGACGAAATCGAAGAGATCGCGAAAACGTCCGCCGCGTTCGCGCGCCTCGACGATCGAGGCCACCGCGCCCTCACCGACGCCTTTAACCGCACCCAAGCCGAAGCGAATGCTCGTTCCGACGACGCCGAAATCGCTGATCGATTCATTCACGTCGGGCGGCAGCACCTCGATTCCCAGACGGCGAGCGACATCGATGTATTCGACGAGTTTCTCCGTTTTATCGCGCACGGATCCCATGAGCGCCGCTAAATAGGGAAGCGGATGATTCGCCTTGAGGTACGCAGTCTGGTAGGAAATCAACGCGTAGGCGGCGGCGTGCGATTTGTTAAACCCGTAGCCGGCGAACGGCTCGATAAAGGTGAACACTTGCTCCGCGAGGGCGACGCTAACGCCGACGCGCGCGACCGCGCCTTCGATGAATTTCTGTCGGAAGACCGGGATCTTCTCCTTTTGCTTTTTGCCCATGACCTTGCGGAGTTCGTCGGCCTGTCCCATGGTGAAGCCGGCGAAGTCGCGCGCGATCTGCATGACCTGCTCTTGATAACAGGCGATCGAATAGGTTTCGGAGAGGATCGGTTCGAGGACGGGATGGAGGTAGGTCGGTCTCTGGCGTCCGTGTTTGATCGCGATGTACTGCGGAATCCAGTCCATCGGCCCGGGGCGATAGAGCGCGACCAGCGCGATGATATCTTCGAAGCGCGATGGACGAAGCTCGGTACAGACGCGTTTCATCCCTTCGCTCTCGAGTTGAAAGACGCCGGCGGTATCGCCGCGCGAGAGCATCTCGAAGGTCGCGCGATCGTCGAGCGGGATGCCTTCGAGCGAGAATGAAGGATCGCCGGTCCTGCGAATCTCGCGCACGGCGGCGTGCATGACCGTGAGGTTGCGCAACCCGAGAAAATCCATTTTCAGCAGACCGATTTTTTCGATCCACGTCATATCGTACTGGGTGTTCACGCCACCCTCGTTCAGGCGCACCAAAGGCGCGTGTTCGACGAGCGGTTCGGCCCCGATAACGACTCCCGCGGCGTGCGTGCCGGCGCTGCGCGCGAGCCCCTCGATCGCGCGCGCGGTCTTTAACAGCTCGCGAATTTCGGGTCGCTGGTCGTTGAGCATTTTTAATTCGGGAATCTGCTCGAGCGCTTCGCCGATCGTCATGCCGCCCGGCCCCGAGGGAATGAGTTTCGCGACCTTATCGACCTCGGGAAGCGGCACGCCGAGCGCGCGCCCCGCATCGCGAACCGCGGCTCTCGCCAACATTTTTCCGAAGGTCACGATCTGCGCCACGCGATCGGCGCCGTATTTTTCTCGAACGTAGGCGATGACTTCGTCCCGCCGTTCCACGCAGAAATCCGTATCGATATCGGGCATCGAAATACGATCCGGATTGAGAAAACGCTCGAAAATCAGATTGAAGCGCAGCGGGTCTAAGTCGGTAATGCGCAACGAATACGCGACGATCGAGCCGACCGCCGAGCCGCGCCCCGGACCGACCGGAATATCTCGATCGCGAGCGAATTTTATAAAATCCCAAACGATGAGAAAATAGGACGCGAAGCCCATCTTCGTAATGATCGAAAGCTCGTAATCGAGCCGCTCGCGCAGGGCGGCGTCCTCGGCGACGCGGCGCTCTCCGTAACGTTCGACGAGCCCTCGTTCGCAGAGCTCGCGCAGATAGGCGGCGTCGTCGCGCGGTACCGGCGCGTCGTCGGGGACGGGATACTGCGGCAGGTGGAAGACCCGCTCGGGAATCCGCATGTCGATGCGTTCGGCGATCTTGACCGTATTTTCAACCGCCTCGGGAAGATCGCTCCAGAGTTCGGCCATCTCCTCGGCGGATTTCACGTAAAATTGGTCGCCGTGGAACTTCATCCGGGTCGTATCCGCGACGGTCTTTCCGGTCTGTATGCAGAGTAAGACGTCGTGCGCTGGGGCGTCGCGCTGGGCGAGGTAGTGCGAGTCGTTGGTCGCGACGATCGGCAACCCCAGTTCGCGCGCGACGCTCACGAGGCCCGTGTTGATTTTCTCTTCCTCCGGCATACCGTGGCGCATGACCTCGATATAAAACCGGTCGCCGAAAATTTCGTAGAACTGGCGCGCGTTTGCGATCGCCCGCGGGCGATCGTCGGCGAGCAACGGCGCCGCGACCATCCCCGACATGCAGCCCGAGAGCACGATCAACCCGTCGTTATATCGCTCGAGGAGATCCATATCGATGCGTGGCTTGTAGTAGAAGCCCTCGAGGAAGCCTTTCGAGATCAGCGTGCTCAGGTTGCGGTACCCGGTCGAATCGGCGGCGAGGAGGGTGACGTGCGCCTCGTCGCGGACGCTTCGATCCATCCGCCCCCGCGGCGCGATGTACGCCTCGCATCCCAAAATCGGCGTCAGGCGATGTTCGCGAGCCGCGTAGTAAAACTCCATCGCGCCATACATCACGCCGTGGTCGGTGAGCGCGACGGCGGGGGCGCCGTCTTCGGCGCTCCGTCGACAGAGATCGTCGACCCGGCAGGCGCCGTCAAGCAGGGAATACTCGGAATGGACGTGGAGATGAACGAATGGACTCAACCTATACAAACCCTTAACACACGCTACCTAAACTTCTACAGATGCCTGACGTAACCTTAAGAGATGGAGAGTAGCCTCTCCCCCGGCGAGGCTGGGACCGGTCTGCCATCCTCCGACCCCGAGGCCCTAGCCGAGGAGGTTGCTCGTTTGCGTTCCCGGCTCGCCATGGTCGAAGCCGAGAGGGATGAATACGCCGCACAGAACGCGGAACTCTTCGTCCTCCAACAAGTTTTCACAACCTTAAATTCGACGCTCGAGATCAACGATATTCTTTCGACCGTCATGCGCGGCGTGAGCGAGGCGCTCCACTTCAAACGCGTGATTCTCTTCGACGCGATCGACGGCGGTAGCCTCATCCGCCGACTCGAATGCGATAGCGCCGGCACCGTGTTGCACGCCGCCGATCCTCGCGCCTACCGCACCCCTTCGACGATGGACGATCTCGTCTCGCGCAGCGTCGAACTCGCCTTCGGCAGCGAGGGCGACCCGGACCGCCCGCTCGAGGACGGCCGCGGCCCGTACTGCGCCGTGCCGTTGATCGCCCGCGAAGTCGTGCGCGGCATCCTCTACGCCGACTCGCCACCGGGCGAGGAAGTCACGGAGAACCAACTCCGCATGATGCTCGATTTCGCGTCGCAGGCGGCGGTCGCGGTGGAGAACGCGCGCCTGCACGAAGAGACGCGCCGCCTACTCGAGGAATCGCAGCGGCTCGCGCTCACCGACAGCCTGACCGGCATTCCCAATCGGCGCGCGCTCAACGAGATGCTCGATCGCGAGCTTCACACCTCCGAACGGTACGACACCCCCTTCGCCTTCGTGATTCTCGATCTCGACGATCTCAAAAAAATCAACGATACCGGCGGACACGGCCTCGGCGACCTAGCGCTCAAACGCTTCGCCCAGGTGCTGAAAAAGAACGCCCGGAAGGGCGATATCATCGCCCGATACGCGGGCGACGAGTTCGTGCTGGTCATGGCGCAGAGCGACCGCGAACACGCCCAGCAAGGAGTCCAGCGCATGCTCGCAGCGATGCGCCGGAGCGGGCTCTCCACCTCGATCGGCGTCTCGATGTTTCCGACCGACGGCGTCGAGGGACAGACCCTCTTCCACGCGGCCGACGAGGCGCTCTACAAGGCGAAGCAGCGCGGGAAGAACTGCTTCGTTTTCTACGAACGCAAGAAGGCGCCGGATGGCGAACTTCCCGCCTCGGCCGAGCGGGTTCCCTAGGCGATTCGCTCCTCCCGACCAAGGTCGTGGGGCTCGCGCGGCGCGCGGAGGTATACAAAGAGGCAAACGCCTCTCCCCGGAAAGGTCAACGTGATCAAGCACGACGTCGTCGTCATCGGTGGCGGTCTCGCGG
>JAJZVP010000121.1 GCA_021845615.1 bacterium
CGCCCGAACTCGCCTTCGAACGGCTCCGCCACAGCCGCACCGTGCGCCCGCTGATCGGCCCCACGCCGACGCTCTCGCGCATCAAAGAGCTCTACGTAAAGCGGATGCCGCTCTACGCACACGCCGATCATGTCGTCGAAGCCGACCAGCTCTCGAGCGCGAAAGTCGTCGACAATATTCTCGAATGGATGCATAAGAAAAAAATCGAGTGGTAATCGGGAACGATACGCTCGGCTACCCGCTTCTCGTCTGCGAGAATGCGGAGCCCTCGCTGCGCACGTTGGTGCGCGCGCGCGGAATGCGCTGCGTCGTGCTCGCCGACGCGCAGCCCGATGTCGCCGCGCGGGCGCGAGCGTTGGCCGCGCGCTTGCCGCGCTGCCTCGGCGTGCTCCCGATCGCTCTCGGCGAGCCGCGCAAACGCCTGGCGACGGTCGAAACGATCGCCGAGGCGCTGCTCGCGGCGGGCGCCGACCGTTCGACGTTGGTGATCGGCGTCGGCGGCGGCGTAGCGAACGATACCTTCGGGCTCGCCGCCGCGCTCTTCATGCGCGGCGTCCCCTACGCGCACGTCGCCACCAGTCTACTCGCGATGCTCGATGCATCGATCGGGGGAAAGGTCGGCGTCGATACGCCTGCGGGGAAGAATCTCGTCGGACGTTTCAGCGATCCGGTCGCCGTCTTCGCCGATCTGCAGGCATTGCGAACGCTGCCCTTCCGGGAGATTCGCGCCGGGCTCGCCGAAGCGGTGAAGCACGCCATCCTCGCCGGCGGCGAGAGTTTCGATATGCTCGAGATGCTCGCGCCGCATCGCTTCGAACGCTGGCCCTGGGGCGAGGTGGTCGCGCGCTCGGTCGCCATTAAAGCCGCGGTCGTCCGCGCCGACCGCGAAGAGCGCGGCATTCGCGCGACGCTCAACCTCGGGCATACCTTCGCGCACGCGTACGAAAGCGCGAGCGGCTATCGCATCGCGCACGGTGCGGCGGTCGCGCTCGGCTTACGCGCGGCGGGGCTGCTCGCCCTGCGTACCGGGCGCTTTTCGCGCGACGCGCACCTGCGCGTGCTGGCCCTGCTCGCGCTGCTCGGCATGCCGTTATCGACGCGGGTCCCCGCCGAGGCCGCGCTCGCCGCGATGCGCGGGGATAAAAAGCGTCGTGACGGCTCGCTGCGCTTCGTGCTCCCCGACGAGATCGGCTTGGTGCATGCCGACGTGCGCGTTCCCGATGCGCGGGTGCGTTCGGTGCTGCACGCGATCGAAGCGCCCCCCGGTGAGGCGGAGCGCTGAGCGTGTTGCTCGTCGACGTGCTGCCGATGCTGCGGAGCACGCGCTTTGAGCTACCGCTCACCTACGCCGCCGGCCCGCACGCGGTCGCCCTCGGCGATATCGTCCGCATCCCGCTGGGGCGCCGCGAACTCTACGGGCTCGCGCTCGGCGATGCCTACGAAGGCGAGCCGTTCGAGGGGCTGCGCGAAATTGTCGAACGCTGCGATCTCCCGCGCGCCTTCGACACGACCGGGCTCGCGCTCGCGCGCTTCGTCGCGCGCCACGATCTTTCGACGCTCGGCGAAGCGCTGCGCTGTGTCGTGCTCGCAAGCGCGCTCCCGCGCATCGAAGAGCGGCTCGTCCCCGGCGAACGCACGCGCGAGATCGCTCGCGAACGCGGGCGTGCGCTGCTCGCGTTGATGCAGGACGAGTTTCCCGAAGGCGCTTCCCCGGAGAGCCTGTTGCGCCACCCCGCCGCGCGCCGGCTCGGTGCGCGCGCCGAACTGCTCGCCGAGATTACCGCGCTCGTTCGCGATGGGGCGCTCGCGCGCGAACGCCGCCGCGTCGAACCCACCTACACGCCCTACCGCGTGCGCGTGCTCGTGCCCGGCGCGACGCCGATACGCGGAAAAAAGGCCGCGGCCTTGGCCGCGCTCGTGCGCGCGCAACCCGGCATGCCGCTCGCCGATGCGCTGCTCGCGGGCTATTCGCGCGCGACGATCGCGCGGACGATTGCCGCCGGAGCGATTGCCGAAGAAGAACGCGCGCCCGCGCCGCGCGAAGCGCCGGGGCCAATCGCGCCGGCGGCGTTCGCCCCGACCGAGGAGCAACGCCGCGCGATCGATCGGCTCGCAGAGTTGCAGGCACGCGGTGCGTTCGCCGCTGTCCTTTTGCACGGCGTCACGGGAAGCGGAAAGACGTTTATCTATCTCGACCTCGTGCAACGCGTGCTCGCCGCGGGCGGGCGCGCGATCGTGCTCGTGCCCGAGATCGCGCTGACGCCGCAGACGGCGCGCCGCTTCGAAGAGCGCTTCGGCAGCCGCCTGGCGGTGCTGCATTCCGCGCTCTCCGAACGCGAACGCTACGACGCATGGCAGGCCTGCGCGCGCGGCGATATCGACGTCGTCGTGGGGGCGCGCAGCGCGGTCTTCGCACCGCTGCCCGACGTTCGCGTGGTAATCGTCGACGAATCGCACGATCCGTCCTATCGGCAAGATACCTCGCCGCGCTATTCCGCGCTCACCGTCGCGCGCGAACGCATGCGTTTAGCCGACGGCTTGCTGGTGTTGGGGAGCGCGACGCCATCGTTCGAAAGCTTCGCTGCGGTGCGCGCCGGACAGCTCGAAGAGCTGCGCCTCTCGGCCCGCGCGACCGAGCAACCGATGCCCAGCGTGCGCATCATCGATCTCGCGGCGGCCTTTCGCAGCGGCGAACGCCGGATGTTCAGCGCGCCGTTGGTCGAAGCGCTCGCCGAACGCTTGGAGCGCGGCGAGAAAAGCTTGCTCTTCGTCAACCGGCGCGGGAGCGCGCGCGCCTGGCTCTGCCGCAGCTGCGGGAAGGCCCCGGAGTGCCCGCATTGCAGCGTCACGCTCACCGTGCACCGGCAAGATGGGCTGCTGCGTTGCCATTATTGCGATTATCGCAGCGCGATTCCCGAACGCTGCCCGCATTGCGGCGCCGATTCGCTCGCGGAGTTCGGCATCGGCACGCAACGCGTCGTCGAGGAAGTGGCGCGGCTCTTTCCGCAAGCACGCGTGCTGCGCATGGATAGCGACACCACCACGCGCGTCGGCGAGCACGCCCGCATTATCGACCGGTTTATCGAGGCCGGCGATATTTTGGTCGGCACGCAGATGATCGCGAAGGGGCACGATTTCGAACGCGTGACGCTGGTGGGCGTGATCGCCGCTGATCTCGGCCTGCACGCGCCAGATTTCCGCGCCGCCGAACGCACCTATCAGATGCTGGTGCAGGTCTGCGGGCGCAGCGGACGTTCGCAGGCCGGCGAAGCGATCGTACAGACCTATTCGCCCGAGCACCCCGCCATCGCAGCGTTACTGCAGAGCGACGCGCGGCAGTTCGTAGAAGAAGGGCTGCGCGAACGCGAAGAGCTCGGCTTCCCACCCGCGCGCCGCATGCTCTATTTGGGCGTGATCGGGCTCGATAAGGAGCGCACGCACGCGCTCGCGACGCATTATGCGACGGTGCTGCGCGGACGAACGACGATCGACGTGCGCGGCCCGGCGCCCTACCCGATCGCGCGGCTGAACGATCGCTGGCGCTTTCGCATCGCGTTGCTCGCCGAATCCGGGCCGCTGCTGCGCAACGCGGTGCGCGACCTCATCCTGCCGATCGCGCGCGAGGATCGCTCGACGCAACTCGTTACCGTCGTCGACGCGTAGGGCGCTAGCGCAAGCGGCCGAGATTCTCGCTGGCGAGCAGCGGCGACGACGGAATGAGCAGCTGCGAGAGCAGCAGCCCGGCGACGAGCAGGATCGCGGCGATCGCCGCGTTCGCCGCGGAGGTGACGGCGATATTGACTTGGCTGCGGAATGCGAAGAGCACGCTTTCGTAGCTGATGCTTCCCGGCACCAAGACCAGCAATGCGGGCACCAGCATGATCGGCTGCGGGACGCGCAGCCAGCGCGCGGCGAGGCTCGCGATGATTCCGCATGCGAACGCCGCGATAAATGGGGCGATGGGGTGGAGCGGCGAGAGTGCGAGCACGTGCGAGACGAGCAGCGCGACCGCGCAGGCCGCGAAGACCCACGCGAAATCTTTAATGCGCGCATCGAGATCGATCGCGAGCCCGATCGACATCAGTGCGGCGGCGATGAACCAGGTGTAGCCGGGAACGGGTTCGGTGGCGACGTTGCCGGTGTTGAGCAGCGAGGGGCCGACCACCGCGAAACCGAGCAGCGCACCGCACGCGAGTGCGAGCAGCGTCGAGAGCACTTTTCCCAGGCGCGCGGTGCCGGCGACGAGGTTCGCATTCGCGAGTTCGTAGAGCGCGAGCGTTAGCGAATATCCCGGCAGCAACACGACGACGCCCGCGACGATCGCGATGAGCACGTTGGTGGGGCCGAGCAGGTGCGTGCCAAGCGCGACGATGAGGGTGCTGACGAACGCCGCAATCACTTCAAAGAGACGGCCGATAAGCGCGACGCGTCGCCCGAGCGCGGAGATCGCGCCGACGCAGGCGCCGATGACGGTGGCGACGATCATCTCGCGCGTGCCCCCGCCGAGCAACACCGCGACGCCGAGCGCGACCATCGCGAGTGCCGGAACGTCGTAGCGGGCGCGATGGCGCGGCCAGCGCTTATCGATATCGGAGAGCAGGGTGCTCGCTTTGGCGAAATCGATTTTGCCGGCGACGAGATCGTCGAAGATGAGGTTGAGAATCGCGATTTTGCGGAGATCGACGGTGCCCGGCGCAACGCGCAGCATCACCACGTGTTGGTGAAGGTTCGAACCGATCGCCAGCGTGATGTAGGTGGGGAGGGCAAAAATTTGCACCGGGAGGCCGATCGCTTGTGCGATACCGCCGACGGTGCTCTCCAGAATATCGGTCGCGACCCCGGCGCGGTGCAATTCGCGCGCCATCGTGGTGAGGAAGATCGCTCGAGGGTCATCGGGGATCGCGTCGCGACGATCCTCCGGCGGGGTGAGATCGATTCGTCGCGACACGATGTAGCTGCGTCGCGCCGATTAGGCGTTCGCGGCTTTGCTCTTCGCTGCAGCGGCGCGCTTGGCGGCCGTGCTCTTGGCGGGCTTCGCTTTCGCCTTCGTTGCCTTCGCGGGCACGACGACGGCGGCTTTCACCGCTTTGGCGAGGCGCGATTTCTTCCGAGCAGCCTTATTGGGGTGGATGATGCCGCGCTTGGCGGCCCGATCGAACCCGCCCTCAACCTCTCTGGTGAGAGCCTCGTCCTTCGTCGCCACGGCCTTCTTGTAGGCGCTCTTCAGGCGGGTCTTGGTATCTTTGTTGCGCGTCGTGCGCGTAGCCGACTGTCGGGTCCACTTCTCGGCCGCCTTGATGTTGGGCACTACGAAAACTCCTTAGGTTGAAACGGAAAAAGCGCGTGTGCGGGAACGCAGGGTAGCATACCACATGGGGGCGCCCCGGTCTAGGAGCTTCGGTGCGCTGTAGGAGCAAAGCAGAGATGTCCCCGGTTTAGCAAAGCAGAGATGTCCCCTCGCTTCGCTCAAAGGCTCTCCCATGGAGCTGATCACATTGAATCAAAGGGAACTCCTTCGACTTCAGACGACGCAGCAGGTCGTCGCCGGCGGTCGCACCGTGGCTGAGGCCGCCGCAATCCTCGGCCTCTCGACGCGCCAAGTCAAGCGCCTGAGTCGGCGCCTACGTCTGCACGGCGCGGCTGCCTTCGCCTTCCCACAACGCGGCAAGACGCCCAATAACGCCTTCGATGCAGCTCTGCACGAGCGCGTCCTGGCCTTAGCGCGATCCGACTACGAGGGGTTCGGGCCAACCTTCTTGGCTGAAAAACTGGCCGAACGCGAGGAAGTGACCATCAGCCGCGAGACGCTGCGGCGATGGCTCATCGAGGCGAAGATGCATCGACCACGACGACGCCGAGAGCACCCGCGACCGATGCGCGAACGACGGGCGCGGCTGGGCGAACTCGTTCAAGCGGACGGTTCTCCGCATCGGTGGTTCGAAGACCGCGGCGATCCGTGTTCGCTGCTGCTCTAC